>JBLIMP010000253.1:0-7034 GCA_047638855.1 Cellvibrionaceae bacterium
TTTTTCGCCAAAGCAAATTATGATTGTTGATGCCCATTTAGACCTAGCGTATAGCAAAATCGAAAACGGCCGCGAGCTGTTTCTACCTCTTGATCAAATTCGTGAATACGAAAAACACAAGCCGTGTGTTGACGGAATTGCGACAGTAACCTTTCCTGAACTGCGCAAAGGCAGGGTGGGACTCACTTTTGGCTCGATCTTCGCTTGCCCACCGACAGAACCGTGTCAACACATTAATTATCACACCCCAGACCAAGCGTATGCGGTGGGGCTAACTCAGCTCGATTACTACCACCGAATTGTCGATGAAAACCAATCGTTGCGCTTAATCGGTGATAATAAACAGCTTCAAGAACTGCTCGACAACCAAAACTATGAGTTTGACTCTGAGACTGAATCACCCCCACTTTTAGGCATTGTGCCGATGATGGAAGGGGCTGATCCGGTACGTGAACCGGCCGAACTTGAAGAGTGGTGGGAACGTGGGCTACGCATTATCGCTCCAGCTTGGGACGATAGCCGCTATGCCAAAGGGGCATGGCGACAATCAACGGACGGTTTTTCAAAAGATGGCTTTGCATTGATGGAAGTGATGGCTGACTTAGGGTTTATTCTCGATGTGACCCATCTGAATGAACCGGCTACGTTTCAAGCGTTAGAGCGATATGAAGGGACGATTATCGCAAGTCATTCAAACAGCCGTCAGTTGGCCCCGCATGTTGAAGAGCGTAATCTTTCAGATAGCCAAGCTGTGTTGCTAGGTGAGCGAGGGGGTGTGATCGGGATCGCGCTTTACAATCGCTTTTTGAAGAAGAATCATGTTAAAGGGGAGCGTAAAGAAGTGGTGACGCTAGATATTGTGGCGGCTCATATCGATCATTATTGCCAGCTACTGGGTTCGGCCGATTATGTTGGAATCGGTTCTGATTTAGACGGGGGCTTTGGCGCGGCTGACATTCCGGCCGAAATCGACTCTGTAGCCGATCTTTACAAGATCGGTGCTAAATTAGCGGAGCGGGGGTATGAGTCGGCCGATGTGGACAAGATTATGGGTGGGAACTGGATCGCCCTGCTACAGAGGTCCTGGGGGTAGGATGCGCCCCTTGTGGGCGCCCAGGTCCAGCCCGCAAACAAACAGCTCCCATGCCATAAAGGGCGGGCGCACCCTGCAGAGTTTTAAATATGGACATACTTTATCTACTCAACGAAATACAATCTCATGCCCGAACCGGTTTGAATTACACCCAAAACAGCTACGACCGTGAACGCTATGAGCGACTCTTGGCTTTGGCGACAGAAAGCTACGCTGGAATTCTTGACTTGCCTGCACCTCATCTCACAGAGCTGTTTAGCCGCGAGATCGGTTCAATCACCCCTAAAGTAGGGGCAGATGCGGCGATTTTTAACGAAAAAGGTGAAATTTTGCTGATGGAGCGATCTGATGGGACCGGCTGGTGTTTGCCCTGTGGTTGGGTTGACTCGAATGAAAAACCGGCGGACGCGGCCGTGCGTGAGGTATTTGAAGAGACCGGCTTGATCGTTGAAGTCGATAAACTGGTCGGGGTCTTTTCACGTTTTGCTGGCGTTGAGCATGGGCCGTTGAGTATGATCGCCGTTGTGCATTTGTGCCGTGTGGTTGGGGGAGAATTAACTTTGTCTCATGAAGGATTGGACTTGCGCTATTGGCCGATTAATGAGGTGCAGAATTGGCATAAAACGCACAAAAGACTTGCACAGGCGGCGTGGGAAATGTGGCAGACGCATGAGTTGCTTCCGGCCGTGTCTGATTAGGTAAGCCACCATTTACAGGCCAGCACTCGCAGGATTATAGGCTTAACTCACTATCGATAATTGCTTTTTTTGGTTTTCAATTACCCTTTGTCATTAGGAAACAGTTGATTTTCGTCACCGATTGATAGTTCTTGGGTTCTACTAAGTACGCTACTCATATAGACTAAATAAGATATATTCACCAGAATAGACATATCAGACCCATGCGGAACTGATTTCGGCCAAACTGACCAACTTTTAGAGTTAGATGGCAAGGACTTCCCACTATTTTTAACATGACCGCCATAAAACGCCCCTCCTTTTTGCTCGCAGCACTTGAACTCCGCTCTGTTTGCGAACTCAGTGCTTTGACAATGACTTTTCCTTTTTTGCAGGCAGCACCCAAAGGAGACGGGCATCCTGTTATTGTTTTCCCAGGGTTTTTAACATCGGATTGGTCCACTCTCCCTTTGCGTCTGTTTTTGGCATCGCGAAACTATGCTAGTTACGGCTGGGGGCTGGGGCGTAATTATGGCGCAGGTATTGACATGAAGGCGGGTGTTCCGGCCGATGCTGAGAGCCTCGTGAGACTGGAAAAAATCGTTCAAAAGCACGGCCGGAAAGCAACCCTGATCGGTTGGAGTTTGGGGGGCATTTATGTACGTGAAATCGCTCGCCAACGGCCGGACCTTGTACGTCAAGTGATTACGATGGGTAGCCCCTTTAATGGCAAAAACCCGGAAGCAACCAACGTTCAAGGACTCTTCGAACACTTCAGTGGCCATACGCTATCAGAAATCACCCCCGAGCTAATAGAATTCATTAGTGCACCCCCGCCTGTTCCAGCCACATCTATTTTTACCCGCACCGACGGCATTGCCGCCTGGGAGTGCTGTATTGAGAAAGAATCTGACCAAACTGAAAACATTGGCGTGTTAAGCAGCCATACCGGGTTGGGGTTTAACCCACTTGTCATGTGGATTATCGCAGATCGTATGGCACAAACAGAAGGGGAATGGTCCCCATTTGATCGACGAGGGTTGAAATCTTTGCTGTATTCCGATGCTCGCTAATCCTAAGGGTTTTGGTCAGGTTCGATATTCCACCATTCGGCCGCTTAATTGGTAATAACAAGGTTCATCATGCAGGTGGGCCTTTTTTATTTCCCCATGTAAAATGATAATCTAAAAAGAATTCAATAAGAGGACTTTAAAAGTCTCGAAAGTGACAAGCGATTTTTGAGAAAAGACCAGATAGAAAACTAGATCCTTTGGGTCTAAAGGATAAGACAAAGATGGAAGCATTAACCGGGTTAGACGCGTCGTTTCTTTACCTAGAAACCCCCAGATCACACATGCACGTAGGCGGCCTGGCCGTTATCGATGGTTCATTAAAGTTTGAAGAATTTCGTTCTCGAATTCTTTCCCGCATTCACCAAATTCCTAAGCTACGTCAAAGATTGATCGAAGTACCGATGAGCATCGATTATCCTTATTGGGTTGATGATGCGAACTTTAATATAGACAATCATCTGATTCATGTTCGCTTGCCAGAACCTGGCAACTGGAAAGAGCTGCGCAAATTGGCTTCGCAGATGTTTAGCCGGCCGTTAGATCGTGTTCGGCCGTTGTGGGAATTTATCTTTGTGGAAGGGCTGGACAATATCCCGCAAGTCGCCCCTGGTTCAGTTGCCATCATTTCTAAAATGCACCATGCTGCCATAGACGGGCAAGCGGGTGCCGGTATTATGGCGATCTTGTTCGACTTTTCGCCGGATGTCAAGCCAGACCCTGAACCTAGACCGTTTAAACCTGAGCCGCTCCCAGGAGATCTGCAAATCATCGCTCGAAGCACCAAAAATCTATTGTCTGATCCCCTGAAATTTCCTAAGATTTTGGCTGAAGCTGCTTCATCAACTGTGCGTGCTGGCATGTTGAGTCGGGTTCAAAATATCGAAATGCCGGCCGTTCCCTTTTCTGCTCCGCCGTCTGTTTTGAACGGCATCATCTCGCCGCAACGTAAATGGAATACGGCGATTTTGTCGTTAGACCGAGTTAAAAAGCTTAAAAGTGTGATGGGAACTACTGTCAATGACGTGCTTTTGGCGATATGCGCCGGTGCATTACGCCGTTACTTGCTCGAAAAAGGGAAATTGCCGAACAGATCCCTTGTTTCGATGATTCCGGTTTCGACTCGGGCGAAAGGCAAAGGGGGGACTGGCAATGAGGTGGCGAATATGCTTGTTCAAATTGCTACAAATATAGAAGCCCCGGTTGAACGCCTTGAGACGATCCATGCAAATACGATGCGAGGCAAGGTTTATCAAAACGCAGTAGGGGCTAATTCGTTGGCCAATATGGCAGAACTTGTCCCTTTTGGCTTGGCCAATCAGGCGACTCGTTTATATTCGCGTTATCAAATTGCAAAAATTCATAACCCTGTTTACAACGTGGTCATTACCAATGTGCCAGGACCGCCTATTCCGCTTTATTTAGGCGGCCACAAGCTTCAATCGATGATGGGGATGGCGCCGATTACAGACGGGATGGGGTTGATTATCACGATCTTTAGTTATGATGGTCAAATTACGATCAGCCCCACATCAGATGAGAGCACGATGCCAGATATCGATCTGTTTACTCGGTATCTTTGGGAATCTGCGAATGAGCTAGAGACGGCGATTTTAGAGCTTGAAGAGGTACGTAAAGAGGCGGAGAAATTGTTGCCGAAAACGGCAAAATCAGATGCAATGTTTGAATATCTGGCCCAGTTTTTGCAAGAGAACCCCGATTATCTCCGGCCGGGTGCGGGTCGTTTTCAATATAAAATCATCGGTGATATTGAAAGTGATTGGATAATGGATTTCAGCGAATCACCCGGACGGGTGAAGCGGGGCGTAATCGACAACCCAGATGCAACCTTAACCATTCGAGACGACCATTTTATGAGGTTAGCGAGAAAAGAGATTGATTATGAGATCGCTATTGTTCAAGGGCGCATGAAGATCGATGGCAATCTTGATCAGGTGTTGAAGTTGGGCGGGATAATCGCCGGAATTCCGATTCCTGGTGTTAGTGCCTAATGAGCTGGGACTTGACCAACCATTTGAATTCTGGCTTTTAGATAATGAAGTTCAAAACATCTAGACTGGTTAAGACTCGATTGATGCCTCCGCGAAAAGGGAAATTTGTGTTGCCACGCTCTCGGCTGACCATACGCTTGCAGCAGGCTGAAGAGTATCGGCTGACGATTGTCCAGGCGGGGACTGGATACGGCAAGAGCACGGTTTTGAGCGTGTTGGCTGACACCCGCATTCCGGCCGTTTGGTATCACCTAACCAAAGAAGATAGTGACCCGTTGACGTTTATTAGCCATCTATTGGTTGGGCTAGACGAGATTTTAGGTGGATTTTCCCCAATCCCCATTGCCCAGCTAGAAGAATGGGAACAAAATCGGTTGTCATCGGCCGGAACCATCCTGGTTGATTCGCTTGTCAATGAAGTGGCTGAAAAGCTAGACACCCCGCTTTTTATCATTCTTGATGATGCCCATTTGCTTAATGAATCAAATGAAACCTGTCGCTTACTGAATCGCTTTTTATCCCATGCCCCTTCAAACCTACACATGATTTGCGCAACTCGCCATCCGCTTAACTTGCCCGAGCTAGTGATGTGGCGTATGTATGAAGAGCTACTTGAAATTGGGCAAAGCGAACTGGCGTTTACGATGGGTGAAATATCGCAATTGTTTGAAGAACGGTATGGACTGATTTTGAGCGAGTTTGACTTAATGAGCTTGCACCAACAAATCGAAGGCTGGCCTATCGCTTTACCCCTTATTTGGCAAAATTTGCAAAAACAGCAGCTTGCAAACGAATTGAGTCACAAAAGAATGCAGGCGTCTTTAATTGATTTAGCTGGCTCTGAGAATCTGTTTCACTATTTGACGCGTGAAGTTGTGAATCAACAGCAGCCTCATATTCGGCAGTTTTTAAAACAGACGGCCGTTTTGCGCACGCTTGACTCGGCCATTTGTAACCGAATACGCCAAGCGGATGATAGCCATGAAATTTTAGAGTATTTACAGGCATATGGGCTATTTGTGGTTCCGTTGGAAAGCGGCGGGCTGCGCTACCACCATCTATTTAGAGATGTGCTAACAAATCTCAACAGCTTAAGTGAAACCGCTGAGCTCAACTCTGCTGCGGCCGAAATCATGTTGGCGCAACGGCGTGAGGAAGAGGCGGTGAGTCACTTTTTGGATGCGGGCAACAGCTTACGTGCGGCCGAAGTGATTACCTATTTAGGGCGAGAGCTGGTGAACGACGGCCGGTTAGATACGCTTTTGGGCTGGATCAACCGATTGCCTGAAACGATGCTGATACGCTATCCGATTTTGCGTGTCTACTTGGGTCATATCGAGCGATTACACAGTCGCTTTGATGATGCGCTTGATCACTATCGCCAAGCAACGGGGCAGCTGCGCCAAGGGGATGATTCTGCAACGCTTTCTTATGCGTTGTACAGTCAAGCACGGGTCTACTTGGACACAATCAATCCGGCCGAAGCTGATGTTTTGTTGCAGGAAGCCCACGCTCTGATTGAAGATGATAATGCGGCCGATGACGGGATACATGTTCAAATTTTTGACCTCATCGCCGAAAATCACTTAAACCATGGTGAATTTGAAGAAGCGCGTAATATGAAAAACGTAGCGGTTGAAAAAGGGAATGCGGCCACGCGTGACCGAGAACTGCAAGCCCGTTTGCTGCTGCGCACAGGCAACTTGCGTGACGCACGGCAGCTATTGCTACAACAGTTACAGGTCGAGGAAGGCCAACCGATTCTTAAACCTCGTGCCCATCGGGAGCCGCTGATTTTGCTCTCGCTAACCCATGTGCTATTGGGGAATCAAGCTGAGGCTGAAAAAACTTCTCTGGCTGCTATGCAGCGTGGTAAGGACTTAGATTCTCACTATATTACGGCCGTTGCTACCAGCCGTTTGGGGCTGGCATACCTCATCCGCCGGAACAGCGAAGGGGATGAACTTGCGAAACAATCTTTTGAACAGGCGATTGATTTGAGCGACCGTTTAATGGTTCCCCGTTTAAAGCTTTTGGCGTTGTGGGGACAGTGTCAAGTCTACGGATATAAGGGGGATACGGAGTATGCCCGTGTGGTTGGGAATGAGGCGATTAGCATGGCGCGTAAAGCGGGAGATCGCTGGATTCGGGCTGGAATTGAGCTATTTCTGGGTGCAAGCCA
>JBLIMP010000254.1:0-7029 GCA_047638855.1 Cellvibrionaceae bacterium
GCCGGCCGTTTGCCCGTCAATGATTTTTTGCCCTTCAACGGAGCTGATCAAGGGGACGTGATCAAAGATTTTTACCTATTACCGGCTCAAAACAATGTTGAACTTCAAATATCCATCGCGCCCGCTTTTAAACCCGCTTCTGAAATCGCCTGGCAAACGATTAGTGATGGCCTACAGGGGGCCAATCAAAAAACCTTAACAGACAATGTTCAAGATATCCGTCTCTTGGCCGTTGACCGATTCAACAACCCACTCTCTCTGGTCTTTGAAGAAACAGAAACCAAACTCACTCATTTTTCTTTGCCCGAATCGATTAAACCAGGGCCGCTCCCTCAACTTGTCCCGCTAGGCATATTTCAAACAAACATCGAAGCTGCACCTGGCACAAACCTTCAACCCCAAAAGGAACAGTTGGCGATTTTCATTACCGCTCCCTTTGACCCATCTTTTTCTCAGTTGCGCTGTGGTTGGCTACAGTGGCCCAAGGAACGCTGCTTTGTAGGCACAATCACCGTTTCGGGCGTGGCTCTACCTGCGGATGCGATTAACTACGCTGATAAAATCGCCCTACTAGATTCGGCCGTCAACGGTACCGTCACCGCTGGCGGACAGCTTGAAGTTGAAACGACCTGGCAAGGGCTAGAGCAGATTGATGAGGATTACACGATATTCTTACAGGTGCTGAGTGAAAACGATCAAATTATAGGCCAGCTCGATGTCAAACCGGCTCAGGGAACCCGGCCGACGAACCTGTGGGAACCGGGCGAACGGCTAACCGATAACTACACCATCCCCTTAAGCATGGGCGTGTCAGTCGATCAATCCTATCGTCTTATCATCGGGTTTTATCGCCTGTCCGATTTTCAGCGGCTCGCTATCATCGACCTTGATGGTGCTCCGGTAGCTGATCATTTTTCTATTCCTCTTAAGTAGTATTTAATAGCTGAGAAAGAATCATGCGTCCACTGGTTACGGGGTAACCCTTCTGCTAAACTTCCCTCTCATCAGGAACCTTCCTAACAAAAAGTACCATGAAATACTATTGTTTCTTCAACAAATTTGGCAAGCTACGGGACAGTGAGACTTGGGTTGAACTCGATCGCGGCATTGTATTAAGGCAAATCTCAATCAAAGATGGGGAAGTGCTGGCTTCTAATCGGCCGCATGTAGATCATGGGTACTTCTTACCAACTGGCTACATCGATTACGCAGCTTACAATGAAATTCACAAACCAGACATCGCAAAAGGGTTGCTAAAACCTATCACCAAAATACCTTCTGCTAAATTTGATTCAATATGGCAAAAGCATTTAATCAAGCATGAAGCAGAATGGGCCGCAATTAAAAAACGACACAGCCTCGAAACAATTTTACAAGGGCAAGTCCGTGCATTTTACCCGCAGGGGGTCATCATCAGTATAGAAGGCACAACGACTGGTCTTGCAAATTATGCTAGTTGTCAAGAAAGTCTCAACCACACACTTGTCCCAGACATGCCGATTCAGGTTACTGTTGGGGGATATGATGAACGAATGCAATGGCTCATTTTTATCAAGCCGGAGTTTCCCACTGAAAAATAACCCTTCGGCTGGCTGAGGGAGCTTAGTGCAAGTAGGCTGAGCGGCTCGACTGAGCTCGCTGAACGTCCTGTCGAAGCCGAATGATGCAACTTGAAAAAGTCGCATTACTTATTACTTATCAATTACCACTTATTTATTACAACTTATGACTCAATTATGGGGCGGACGGTTCACGGGCCAAGCGGCCGAATTGCTACGCAAATTAAACGACAGTATCGGATTTGATATCCGCTTATACAATCAAGATATAGACGGAAGCATCGCTTGGGCCAACGGCCTGGTTGGGGCCAATGTACTGACGGCCGATGAAGCGGCCGAAATCTGTGCCGGTCTTGAAAAGGTACGCCAAGAAATCGCAAGTGAAACATTTGAATTCGCCGCTGGCGACGAGGACATCCATACAGCCGTCGAGCGTCGCCTGACAGAGATAGTGGGTTCGGTAGGCGGGAAGCTACACACCGGCCGCAGCCGAAATGACCAAGCTGTGACCGATTTTCGCCTGTGGGTTAAACAAGCAGCAAAAGATATGGCGGCCGAAATTGCAGCATTAGGCAATGCGATGATTGACAACGCCGAACAACATATTGAAACGCCCATGCCAGGGTATACACATCTGCAACATGCCCAACCCGTGACCTGGGGCCATTGGCTACTGGGCCATTTTTGGCCTCTGGTCCGTGACATTGAACGTTTTGAGGCGGTTTTGCATCAGGCTGACGAGTTGGCTTTGGGATCGGCCGCTTTTGCAGGCACAGCCTTCCCAATTGATCGCCATGCGCTAGCTGACGCATTAGGGTTCTCCCGTATCACACGCAACAGCTTAGATGGGGTATCTAGCAGAGATTATGTCGCTGATTTTCTGTACGCCTCTACCATGTTGGGGCTGCATATGAGTCGCTTGGCTGAGCAACTTATCCTATTTAGCAGTACCGAATTTAGCTTTGTTGTGGTCGCAGATGCTTACAGCACTGGATCAAGCATCATGCCACAAAAGAAAAACCCCGACACGCTGGAGTTGACTAGAGGAAAAAGCGGCCGACTTTTAGGCAACCTCACCGGCTTTCTAGCCACAATAAAAGGGTTGCCATCAACTTATGACAAAGATCTACAAGAAGACAAGGAGCCTGTATTTGACTCCTATGACAACCTCATGGTTTTGCTACCGGTTATGCGTGGCGTCATCGAAACCATTACGATCAAACCAGAAAAGATGGCTGCCCAGCTTGAACCAGGCTTGCTCGCCACTGATTTAGCTGACTATCTTGTCAAGAAAAAGCTCCCATTCCGTCAAGCTCACCACATTGTGGGGCAAATTGTTCAGTTAGGTGAAGTTCGTGATATCCCGATTACCGATTTAACGCTTGATGACCTTCAAGAAATATCTGATCTGTTTGAAGAAGATGTCATCGAAGCATTTTCTGTAATGGGTGCGTTAAATGCAAGATCGGTCCCTGGCGGCACAGCACCTTCGGCCGTGCGCGATCAAATCAAACAGGCTCGATCCGCTTTAAGCTAAGATGATTGTAATTATTCAGCCGGGGACAAAAGTATCGTCACTCTGAAAAGTGCTGAGTAATTACCTCATCAAATAACCACTGAGCCGGATTCAAAATTAAGTTTTCTATTCGAACTTTTCCCTTCAATTGCCTCGTCGTGAAAGGTTGTGTTACTATCCAAAATGTAAACTAGCTTTCATTTTATCTATTTTTGGCTAGTTTATATTCAGGTGAATCGAGGCGCAGTTATTAGAGAAAGAAAAACGCATCAGGCTGAGCGATAGAAAAGCTATTATTTATTTATTCAGCAAGCACTTATCGTCCGGGTAAACATCATCATCGGTTACCCAAAAGTTAAGGAACCTACCACAGTTCGGCATTCAGCCCGAGTGCCGCTTCTATTCATATCATTGGTATCAACCAGTCGATAACTGCAACTTGAATACAGGGTTAATCACCCCGCGCTTGTCTTCTCTTACACAAAAAATGTCACTGTATGAGTAACACTCGTGGTTTTAGGCTACCTGTTTAAGTCAAAACTCCCTATGACGATTAAGAAAAGCACTATTAAATGCAAGGTTAAATTTATTTATGAGTAGCGAAGTACCAACTACGGAAAAAAGTGTGTCGGAATTGCCCTTAAGATTACTTGGGAGCTTTATATGTATGCTGCTTGGGGCCAGTTTCGCGTCTCAATGGACCATTCTTCAATCACAAAACAACGTTGTAAACGTTATTGCAATTGGATTGCTTGGCTTTTTGTTTGGCTTAATTCTTACTCCTCTTTTTACTATTCGCCCACTTAGATTCGCCCGACGACGTCTTCTGACGATGTCCTCGGCCCAACTAACGGCTGTCATTTTTGGTGTTTTACTAGGATTGCTAGCAGGTGGTTTGTTTTCAATCCCTCTTGCATTCTTACCTTCACCATTCCAGCAAATATTCCCTCTCATTTCAGTATTGGTTTTCACTTACTTCAGTGTCTTTATCCTCTATCAACGTCAAGCTAGCATTGCAAGTTTGATTTCAGGATTTAGTCCGTCTGAAAACAAAAGATCAACTTCATCTATAGCAATGCCAGATTTAAATGGAACACAGCATCAGCGGGTCATTTTGCTTGATACCTCGGTCATTATCGACGGCCGTATCGCTGACATTTCAAAGACCGGTTTCTTGCGGGACACGATTCTGATTCCAACCTTTATTTTGCGCGAATTGCAAAACATAGCTGACAGTTCAGATGCGATACGGCGCAACCGCGGCCGACGTGGTTTGGAAGTGCTCAGCATGCTCCAGCAAGAGTCACTGGCTCCGATAGAAATTACCGAAATAGATGCGTCTGAAGTCCGTGATGCTGACAGTAAATTGGTCGCTCTAGCCAAGCAAATCCCATGCCCCATCTTAACCAACGATTATAATTTAAATCGTGTAGCTGAGCTCCAAGGGGTGAATGTAATGAATATCAATGATTTAGCCAACGCGGTTAAGGTCGCTTATTTACCAGGGGAAGATTTAGTTGTAAAGATTATTCAAGAGGGGCGTGAAATGGGCCAAGGGATCGGCTACCTAGAAGATGGGACGATGGTTGTCGTAGAAGAAGGGATGGAACGTATGCACAAAGCATCGCCCGTCATTATCACTAAAGTTTTGCAAACATCGGCCGGTCGTATGGTTTTTGCCCGCTTCCCCACCGAAAACGAATCGTGATGACCCACTTGCCCACATAGGCAACGCCTTATATCAGTTTGCGTGGATTTCGTTGAGCAGACAAGAAAACAATAATAAGGCATAAAAAAAGCTCGTGTGGCACACGAGCTTTTTTTATGCCTTCACCCAACTTGAATTGAGCTGATAAACCAAATCGATTTATGCTTTCATCCTAGATTGATCTTGATCAAATAGCGGTTCGGCCGCCACTTCAGCCGCATAGCGTTCATTGAAATAAGAAACCTCTAGCTTTGTACCTGGTTCAGCAAACTCTTTTGGCAAGTAGCCAAACGCAATCTGCTTACCAACGGTGTACCCATAGTTCGATGTCGTCACATGGCCAATCACTGTCCCGTTTGAATAGATTGGTTCATAACCAAACAACGTCGCTTTCGGGTTATCCAAGGTCAGGCAAACAAGCTTTTTCTTAATCCCCTTCTCTTTGATAGCCAGGGTCGCATCCCGGCCGATAAAGCCCCCTGGCTTTTTCACTTTAGCCGTCCAGCGTAAACCAGCTTGATACAGGTTGTACTCGGTATAGATGTCGCCACCCCATAAGCGATATCCTTTCTCAACCCGCAGGGTGTCCATACAGCCAACTCCGGCCGCAATCATCTCGAATTCACGCCCCGCTTTCCACAGTGCGTCCCAAACTTGCAACGACTGGTCAAACGGAATGTGCAATTCCCATCCCAGATCACCCACATATGAAATACGCAGTGCATAGACTTTGGCGGTGCCAATCTCAAGCCATTGGGCCGAGTAGTATGGGAATGCCTCATTGCTCACATCATTGGCGGTTACTTTCTCTAGAATTTTGCGCGCATTTGGCCCCCACAGCCCAATCGCTGAATAAAGATTTGAGACATTCGTGACGACCGTTGAGTTTTCCCACTCACTCCCTTTTAGATGACGGTTGACCCAATCTAGATCGCGTGGCAACGACCCTTCACCTACATAAAACCAGAAGCAATCTTCAGCCATGCGTGTCACAGCTAAGTCTCGCTTTATTCCACCACTTGCGGTAAGCCAGCAAGTATAAGTAACTGAGTCAATCGGCCGATCCATTTCATTGGTACATATCCAGTTGGCATAGCCTAACGCCCCTTTGCCCTTAATTTCGATAATCGATAAAGCGGTCAGATCAAACATTCCAGCATTGGCCCGCACCTCTAAATGCTCGGCCGCCTGAATGGGTGACCAATGCATAGCGCCCCAACGTCCACGTTCTGGGATTTGATCTTCGTGTTTTTCGAGCAATCGAGCATTCTCTTCATACCAGTTGGGTAGTTCTATTCCGGCCGCCGGAACCAGTTCTCCTTTCAAAGCCACGTTGCGCTCGTGGAACGGTGACATGCGCACATTGCGCGGCACAGTTGTCGGCCGATTGGGGTGAACGATGTCATACACTTCAGCGTAGTTGCAAGAGCAAATCTGATCAATGTAGCTGCGGGTTGACTGATAATCTTGCAGTCGATTCACGTCACAAGCCCGCAAATCCCATTCAGATTCTCCGTAAACCATCCACTCTGCCAATGCTTTGCCAACTCCGCCCGCATGTGTAATCCAAGAGGCCACGCAGGTCCAGACCCCATCAATATGGGTTTCGCCCATAAACGGATAGCCGTCGGCCGAAAATGCGAACATTCCATTGAACTCAGTTTCATGAGCCTTATTTGTGTAGCACGGCATCATCTCATTTGCTAGTCTGCGTGCATCCACAAAATCTTCAGGGGTATAGTCACGCAGCGCATTTTTACCAACTTTGTACGGATTAACCGGCAAGGGCTTGTGCCAATAGCTTCCCACACCCAGCTTGTCCCAGTGGTTGCGATAGTACATCGTCGCATCCAAGTCGCGAATCAGCGGAAAGACCGCTTCATGGTCCCGATTCGCTGGATCAAATTGGCTCAACTCATCAACCGATTCTGAAACGACATACTGATGCTGAAAAGCGAGCAGAGGCAACTTGACTTTGAGTTTATCTCCCAAAATCGGCCCCCAAATATTTGTCGCCAGTACAACGTGCTCACATTCGATACGGGGCATGTCAGGGTTGTTTGTCAGTACGGCCGTAACCCGGTTGTTTTTGATTTCGATGTCGATGACGGCCGTGTGCTCGTGTACTGTACAGCCACCTGTTTTAACCGCTTCGGCCGCTAATGAACCAGTCGCCCCCATGCCAGAAATCAAACTTGAAGACGGGCAAAGCAATGCCCCTTTAAACGCCTCTGGGTTGATGATGG
>JBLIMP010000255.1:0-6987 GCA_047638855.1 Cellvibrionaceae bacterium
TATAAGAGCCGACAAAATAACAGTCTCAGTATTCAGTGAGTTTGTTTTAGCCCCTCTTAAGGCCAACCCCGAAAAATAATTATCTAGCAAACTAGCTCAGGAGAATTGGCTGTGTCAATCAAGTTGACGAGGTGAGGCGATTTTGTTGATGCAATTGCATGTTTTATTCTCGGAAACCGCCTAAGGCAGACTCATTGAATGCTATTTACTTCCCTTGAAGTCATTTTCAACCGCATAACGCAGAATTTTTTCAAAATAATCGAGGGCAGATGGCGGCCGGAGATCTCCTAAGTATTTGTATGAAATGGTTGTATCGAATTGTGGGTTATAGGTGAAATAGGGCAGATAAGATTCGATAACGCGCCGGGTCGCCCGCCCCCCTTTTGTAAGAGAAAAAAATGGGATCATGAGCCGATGAATATATCGCCGCCATATGTGGGGGTTGACATAGCGCACAGGTGGTGCATCGATGACGCTGTTAAGACGGTCAACAACATCAGCAATGGTAATCGCGTCATCCCCGGCCGCTAAATGGAACGTTTGCCCTAAAGTTTCTTCTTGCTTGCTCAACTTAATAATTGCGTCAGCTACATAATTGACTGGAACCAGGTCAAGCATTGTGTTTGGGCTGCCGGGTAAGGTTCGCCACCATCCTCGGTGGTAAATCATGACGGGAACATAGAGCGCTGAAAAAGAAGCTGCTGCCCCGCTTTCGCTATCGCCTACGATAATAGACGGCCGATGGATAGCAGCACGAAGCCCGTCTTTTATCTGCACATGCAGATGACCTTCGGCTTTTGCTTTTGACCATTCGTAACTATTTCTAAACTCTTGACCTTCGTTGCATTCTGTTTCATACACACGACCCTGACGATGCCCTGCAACATAACAAGTGCTCACATAGTCTAGCCGATTAAAATCGCCTCTGTTTTGTAACTCCCAAGCTAAATCGACAATTGCACGACCCCCATCAATATTAATCTTTTTTGCTTGCGCACGTGTTAGGTCAAATCGGGTTGAGGCGGCCATATGTAGAATCGAATTGACGCTACTATAGACACGCTCAAGGTCGGCCGAGGATAATCCCAATTGCGGTTTGGTTAAATCGCCGTTTAGAAAAACAATGCGATTTTCATCCACACATTTCGGAAGAGAGCTTAAAAATTTTTGGCGCCGAGCTTCAAGGTTTTGAGCATCAGCCGCCCGTACAACTGCATATACATTATCTGTACTCGCTTTAAGAATTCGCGGTACAACTGCAGTTCCTAAAAAGCCGGTTGCCCCGGTTACTAAAGTAGAATTTTGTTGCTGTTGCATAGTTATTTGGCGTTCGAAAATGAGAGGAAATATTCCTGCCTGCGTTTTTTAAATAAGCCAATAATTGGAACTTATCAAAAAAAGCAAAGGCGAATTTCCAAAATGACTCAATCAACAATTGCCTTTGTTGATATATATAAAGCTCTGAGTTGATTTCAGTTTACTCTACAATAAGAGTAAACAATGAGAATCAATAGAGTCTTGATAGTTGAACCGTTTTAAAATTACAAGCACAACGGTTTCAAGATAAGCTTAATTAAAAGCGATTAAATATATTTTGAACAGTAGTTGGTAGGAGAAATTAGTCCAATTGCGCACTATATAGAATTCAGATAGTGTGAATTCACCTCCTTTTACGTTATTTAAAAGAGCTAAATGAAAAATATCGATAAAATTGTTATAAAAAATATTAGATGTCATGGAATTTTGGGAATCAACCCAGAAGAGCGGATTGATAAACAGGCGATCCTTGTCAACGTAATGATGGAAGCCGACACAAGTACAGCCGCCTATAGCAAAAATATTGAAGATGCTGTCAATTACTTTGATGCAGCCACAAAAATCAAACAATTTGTGGAAAGTGCAGAAGCCTTGTTAGTAGAAACGCTTGTGAATAACCTAGCCAACCTGATACTGGATTCTTATCCAACGGTTGAATGCGTAATGGTGCGGGTTGAAAAACCAGAGGCGGTTGAATTTGCTGACTCGGTTGGGGTTGAGATTGTTCGGGTGCGTGGCTAGAAATGGGTGTCGATCACCGATTATCAGAAGATTAATCGGTACTGCTGGCTGATGGGATGAACGACTGATAGACAAGTGGGGAAAAGAAATAGGCATCAGATGAGAGAGTTCCGTTGAACTCTCCGCCTAACATATAGACCCTTGCTTCTACACTTGCAACACTTGCATTTGACCAAGATGGGGTATCTAAACCAGCGAGCATCGGTTGGTCGATCTTTTCCCAGATGTCTGAATTTGGATTATATAGCTCTCCAAAACTGGCACCGGTTTCACCGCCAATCACATAGAGCTTGTTGAGAATAACAGCTCCGCCTGCATTCACGCGGTTGTTACTCATTGGTGTGCATCTGTCCCAATTGTTTTCGGATAAATTAAATTTAAAACAATCAGATGTTGGATCACCGGCCGAGTTTGCCCCGCCAATAATATATAGATTTCCCGAGATGGCTCCACCGGTCGCACCAGATCGGCTTTCTGGCATATTGGGCAAGGTTTGCCAAGCATTTGTAGCTGGATTAAAAAGATAAGCATCATCAGTGGCTACGCCATTAGTACGGCCGCCGAGATGATAGAGTTGCGCCCCATCGGTTACAACAAGGCCGTCACTGATCGCTTTAGGCAAGCTAGCCGCTTGCTGCCACGTATCAGCGGCCGGACTGTACACTTCGACAATATCTGATTCTTGCCCATCGGCCGTTTCCCCACCCACTACATAAATGAGTCCAACGAGGGGAACAGCCGCACTATTGACCGACGGTTGTGGTTTTGCAGCGGCTGTGTGCCATACACGTCCGGCCGAATCATAAACATGCAGTTCTGCATTGATGGTTCCATCTGACTGCCGGCCGCCGATCACATAAACATCAGTTCCAATTGCCACAGCAGAAGCGGCCGAAAGCGACTCGGGTAGCGGCCGACTTGTAAA
Source organism: Cellvibrionaceae bacterium (assembly GCA_047638855.1). GTDB lineage: Bacteria > Chloroflexota > Anaerolineae > Promineifilales > Promineifilaceae > WTJY01. The sequence continues at coordinate 2,984 of JBLIMP010000255.1, forward strand.
CCAGCGGCTACCAAGCTCAATCGGTTCAAATAGAATTTCTGGCTCAACAACAGTAGTTCTTGGATTTACAACAAACCAAGCAGTCACGGCCAATAACGCTAGCAAAAGAACCGATCCACCCATTAGATAAAAACGGGGGAAATTGGCTTTTCGATCTTCCCCGTTCATTTTATAAGGTGACTCAATGGTTTCTTCCGGAATATCGACCTCAGTATTTGTTTCAAGCTCAGCGGAAGGCACTTCGGCCGTGGTTTGCGGATCAACAACCTCCATGCCTGGAATTTTCACCAGCCCCATTTCCAGCGCGATCCGACTGGCTTCAGTGCGTGAGCGTGCTCCTAGTTTTGTATTAATATTTCGGAGATGGACTTTAACCGTGTTGGGGCTAATAAAGAGACTGGCCGCAATTTCTTTGTTTGCGGCCCCTTGTGCTAAAAGTTCGAGTACTTCTTGCTCTCTATCACTTAACGGTTCTTCGAGTTCTGCCATATTTAGGGTGAAGGGCTAGTGTTGGTTAAATGGTTTGTGCTTAATAGCTTAAGCCAATGATCTTCAAAAAAGTATAGCCCATGCATCACAGAAAAAAATGTGGCCTAGCTAGCGGGTGTTGGGATAAGTTGCAGTGGTGCACCTGGAATTGTATTTGAGCGGTCAGTTGGGGTAGCCACATTGATTGGTTCGTCACAAGATGACGTTGTCTGGGTAATTCTGCTTGTTAAGAAACCCTCTGCTAACCGAGCATTCGGATCAATAGTGGCTAATTCAGTATAAAGTTTAGCAGCCGTACACCAATCACTTGCATTAAACGAATCGGTTGCGGCCGCAGCCAACCCCTCGATCAATTTGGCGCATGAATCACGATGGCCTGGGGCAAACTCGCACAACGGCCGGAAATAAGAGAAGTAAATGTCCCAGTTCACTTCATAGTAACCAATTCCTGCAGCATATTCTTCAGCCCAATAAATTTCCCCCAAAACATCTTCAGGCAAGTCGCCCAGCTCTTGGGCTTTGGTCAGCAATAAAATCCCTCGTTCAACACCATCTCCGCGTATTAATTGGACACCATGGCTGACATACCGGTCATATAGTTGTTGGCTCGATTCACGATTGTAAATGCCCGGATACTGCGCACGGAAAATTTCAAGCTGTTCAATCTGATCATCTATAGCGAGCGTTTCTAAATCAGCTTGCACTTGCGCCCAAGCTGTGTCACGCGTGGCGATCGCTTCGGCTGGATCTGGTGTAGGAGGTAATGGGGTAGGAGTGAATGTTGGTTCAGGTGTTGCTGTTAAAGCTGGCATTGGGGAGGGAGAAGGGGTTAAGAATAGATTTTGAGCATTTTCTTGCAAAGCCAAGGCGTCTAGATTACCAGGGTCGATTGACAAAATATAGTCTAAGCGTCTTTGAGCAAGGACCGTATTGCCTTGATCAAAGTTTTGCTCTGCCAATTCAATTTGTCGTGATAATGTATTCTCAGTTTCGGCCGCAACTTTTTGCGTTTTTTCCGCATCGCCAGCACGGAAACCAAACCAAATCAAACCGCCGTAGAAAAACGCCAACAAAGCAAATCCGATCAACCCGATCCCCAGCCACAGTGTTAGCGACCGTTTTTTAGAGGATATGGTTTTTGGGGTGGGAATAGGTGAAGAAGGTGGTGTTGAATTACTCATCGATAAAGTGTCTCGCAACCGTCGAGTATAGCTGAATCGGCCCGCGAAGTTGATAAGGAGATGATGAGTACTTACAGAAAATCATGATCGCCCAAGTCACAGAAGCTGAAGAACAACTCATTCATCGCAGTAGGCGAGTTAGGGGGAAAACTTTTGCAAATCCTTGGAGATAATTATGCGAATGTTATGCCAAACTGATTGGGGTGATTTTGCAATATGGGCTTTTGGTTCGCCAAGGTGAGTCTCAACCTGCTATTGCTACTCTTGACATGTTTCGCAGACCCCATAAATCTCTAGCAAGTGCCCTTCAATCTTGAACTTGAACCTTTGAGCCAGTTGCTGACTTAAATCATCTGCCAGTGAACAATCTAAAAATTCAACCGTTTTCGAGCATTGCATACAAACTAAATGATGATGATGCCCGTCGTTTAACAAAACGAAGTGAGCGGCTCCGCTTCCTTGGTAAGTCGGCCGCACAATGCCAATTTCGGCCAATAGATCGAGCGTGCGAAAAACAGTCATGCGGCCGATGCGTGAGCCAGATTCACGCATCTGCTCATATAAATGATCCGCCGTCAAATGGCCTGGCGAGGTCAGTAATGCCTCAATCACTTCATGCCTGCTGGCCGTCGGCCGATGCCCTTGTTTCGTTAATTTTTGTTCAATTTGATCACTATTCATTTTAATTTATGATTTCAGAACTTCGATTGAAGATCAAGCGACAGTTCGAGCTTTTCTTCCAATCCAACGATAAATCGCACCATGTTCAGGTGCAAAAACAAAGATGATTCCAAAAATGGCTGTCGCTACGAGCACGACGGCTGGACCTGAGGCGATGTTAAGGTAAAACGAGGCGTATAGCCCAATCACGCCAGATAAGGCTCCGATGATGGCACCAATTACCATCATCGATGTGAGTCGCCGGGTGAGAAATGAGGCGGCCGCGGCCGGCGTTACAATCATCGCCAGCATGAGTGAAATCCCAACCGCATTCAGAGCGACGACCACTGTGATTGCAATGAGAACCAATAATAGATAATCATAAAATCTAACCGGCAAGCGCAAGGTACGGGCCAATGTGGGGTCAAAAGAGACGACGAGAAGTTCTTTATAAAAAAGGATGATTACCAATAACACGACAATGCTTAAGCCAAACATCGTCCATAAATCGGTAACGGAGACCCCCAGCAGGTTGCCAAACAAAAAGTGAGTCAAGTCAATGGCGTACCCATCAGTGGCAGACAACAGTGCAATGCCTAACGCAAATGCCCCTGCGAAAATCACCCCGATTGCAGAATCCTCACGCAACAGATTCCGCTCGCTAAGTGCGCCGATCCCAAACGCCGTGAGAACCCCCATCGTCAAAGCCCCGATCACCAGCGGAATACCGGTTAAGAATGCGATTACAACCCCTGGCAAAATAATATGGGCGAGCGCATCGCCTAAGAATGCCATGCCACGTAACACCACATAGGTTCCCAATACGGGGCATAGGACACCGACGAGCAAAGCGGCTATGAGCGCACGCTGAAAAAAACTAAAATTAAGAGGGTCAAGAATAAGAGACATTTTTGTTTTGATAGATCAGTAGATCAGGGCTGTTTGAGTCATATCTATACCACATCAGGTCACATCAGATATTGAAGGCTGAGGCCGGAAGCCACCGAATACAGGGTTGCCGGTTTGACGACCGCCGTAAGCGGTCACAAGATGTTCGGCCGTCAATACATCGGCTGGGGAACCTAGGGCGATGAGGCGGCCGTTGAGTAGCATGATCTGGTCAAAACGGTCGGCCGCCATATTTAGATCATGTGTCGCCACAATCGTCGTAATGCCGCTGCCGGTTACACCATTTAGCACCTCGAACACCTGCTCTTGACTGGGGATATCGAGTCCGGCTAAGGGTTCATCAAGTAGAAGTAGCTCTGCTTCTTGGGCCAAGGCACGCGCGATAAACACCCGCTGCTGTTGCCCGCCGGATAATTCGCCGATTTGTTGATTGATTAGATGGGAGGCATTCACCCGTTCTAGACTTTGCTGAACGATGTCACGGTCATGGTTTTTTGCCCAGCGGAATAGGCCGATCTGGCTGGTGCGCCCCATCATGACTACGTCTTGCACTGTGACGGGGAAATTCCAATCGACTGATTGACGTTGAGGGACATAGGCGACACATAAATGTTCGGCCGGATTGCTGCCGTACAATTCAGCCCGGCCGCTTGTCGGCCGGATTTCCCCCACAATGAGCTTGAACAGCGTACTTTTGCCAGCTCCGTTTGGGCCAACAACCGCCACCTGTTTGCCCGCTTGAAGTGAAAATGACAGGTCTTGCAG
>JBLIMP010000256.1:0-6966 GCA_047638855.1 Cellvibrionaceae bacterium
AGTTTGAACTTGCGTGAATTAGATCATATTCATAAGGTGGGTCTAAAACTTGTGATGCATTTTTTTCCACCCCATATGCACCATTTTTGAACCAATTTCCGTTTGATCTCACATCTCCTTGACCTATCGCATGGGGTGCAAATGCTTTTGTTAAAGCCCGTGTTACCACACCACCCTCGTGATGCGGATCTCCGTTTAAATAAGGGATGGCGATATTGTTTTCATTCAGATACTGGCTATCTGTTCCGGCGAAGGCTCCACCACCATGTCCTCCCGCATCGCCCCATTTTTCAATTAAATTGTTATAAAAATGCACATATCCACGCCTAGCAAGTGGTAAACGTTGGGTTGTATTTAGAAAGTGATTTTGATCCAAACTAATGTGGTATTCCCCACCCTCTTTGTCTTTGTTATCACTATCGATCAAAATTGTTTTGTTGTGGTTTGAAAATGAGGATAGCTTAATGGTGCCAAATACGTCATGACCCTGATTCCAAATGATGTCGATCAACCCGTCGTTTGCATGGTCAAACGAACATTTGAATATAAAGAAGCGTTGCCCGTTTTTAGGTGCATTTCGAAAAGTAAGCGCGTCTGTGACAGACAAGTTAAGATTTTCACGAAAACTCAGAAAGCCTAAAACATAGTTATCCCCTTCAAATTTTATTGCACTGCCAGAAATAGTGACATCTACGCCACGGCCGTCTAGAGTAATGTTGTTTTCCTTTATAACAATATCTGTTTTAAGAAATATCTCGTTTCCATCAAGAGCATGATCAAAAACAATGTACCGGTTCCCGGTTGCCAGGGCATTTCTCAATGTTCCATTTCCTTCATCTGCGGCTGATGTAACTGTATAAACGGGCAAACCTTCGCCGCCAGTTGTATTTGCCAATGCGGCAAACCCCTCAATGTGATCTAGCATAGAGCCGGTTTCTAAATTGATATCTATTGTTGTGTCTGGATTACTAATCGTAGGCAGATAAATAGTAAAGGGACTTGGTGCTTGGTTTAACGCTGCTGCGGCCGGTTGGTTAACTGTCATAAAAAATACTAGGAAGGCGAATATTGATAGAAAAATTGTGTTAAATCTTGACATAAAACCTCCTTGGATTTGGTGTGTGTAGGTACCAATCTAATTAATACTGAAATGAGTCGGTAGCTTTTCCATGACTTAATATGATCTGCAATGTTGTGTGAAGACTCTGCTGGGATCGATAAGGACTATAGGTCGGCCGATTTTGTGTAGGTGTTAAACAGCTATCTCTTTGAAGTTAACTTAAGGTACACCGTAAGGTTCACAAAGTTACCAAGCACTTGAAACCTAGTACCGTCTGCCTAAATAGGTAAAAGATAGCGAATTCAGCTAGTCCTAACGTCCTTCTTGTGTTTAAGTCCAAACTCAATGCTGTGCTTTAGAAACAACGCTTGTCAACTTTTGGAAACACAGTTTGCGGGTTGCATCAGGATTTGCGATCGTCAATATTGATCTGTAAGATTGCACCCTATGACGCAAACTCAGAAACGAACCCGAAATCCAAATGACAAAATTGAGCGTATTCTTACGGCCGCAAAAAAGATTCTGAGCAACGGTGGCTACATGACCCGCTTTAGCCTAAGTGCAGTTGCCGCTGAAGCCGGAGTAAGTAAGGGAGGACTGCTCCATCACTTCCCTGACAAAGAGACCTTGGTACGTGGGCTATCAGAGAATCTGATTAATTCTTTTGAAGCACGGTTGGTCGTTGAAATGGAAAAAGAATCGATTGGTACCCCCGGCCGATTTGCTCGCGCGTATATCGCTACAGCTTTTTCAGATGAGTATGGAGGTAGCCAAGTCAGCCCGATCTTGCTAGCATTTAATCGCTATTCGGCCGATGGCGCTCCCATTGAATCTCGTTTTAGGGCGTTTCAAACACGTTTAGAAAACGACGGGCTTGACCCGGTTTCTGCTAATCTAATCCGCATGGCCGTTGATGGCATGCTGTACACTGAAATGATTGATGCAGAATCGATTGATTCCGATTTGCGAGCAAGCATGATTAATGACTTAATTCAGATGACCCATCCTTCACAATAGAATCTGGGCAAAGAACCTTTTGGAAAAATCTATGAAACCGATTATTGCAATTACAACGAATGGCGAGTCAGAAAGAGATTTGTCGAATGCGTATTACGAAAAATTTTATTATCTACCCAAGTTATATGTAGATGCGGTTCGGCGGGCAGGGGGTGTTCCCGTTTTGGTGCCTCATCATGAAGATGCTTGGGACAGTGTGTTGGCGATGGCTGATGGGGTTTTGGTGACGGGTGGAGCAGACGTGAACCCGGCCGAATATGGTGGCAATGTCGAGCACCCTAATCTGACCGGGATTGATCGAGAACGTGACAAAAGTGAGCTTGTTTTAATGGAGAAGCTTATTAACGGAAAGCCGATTCCTACATTAGCGATTTGCCGTGGAATGCAGGTGATGAATATCGCTTTGGGCGGAAGTTTGACCGAACATGTGGCTGATATTCATCCAGAAGATATTCATCGGGGGGATGATGGGGGTTGGACACTGCAAGCGGTGCAAGTAGACCCCGCATCACGTTTGGCTGAAATTATGGAGGCGGATAAGGTTGCTACCACGTCGGGCCACCATCAAGCGGTAAAGGTGTTAGGAAAAAACTTAAAGGTAACAGCTAGAGCGGCCGATGGCATTATCGAAGCCTTGGAGCACACAGAACTCCCCTGGATGATGGGAGTGCAATGGCACCCAGAAGTCACAGCGGCCGAAGACCCAACTCAGCAAAGATTATTTGATGAGTTGGTAGCCGAAGCTATTCGGCGTAAAAGCAATTAGCTGTGTAACGTCTTTTTATTGTGTATATCCAATTGGTCAATATGCGCCTGCAATCTATCAATTCTTTTCAGTAATTCCATATGACGTTCATCTGCATCTTGGTCATTAAATGAATCGATGGTCAAGAAAATGAGAAAGGTTGAAAAGCCACCGGCTAGAATTTCAAGTGCAATTCCTTCTCGAAGAGAAGCGCGGTCTATACCTGGAAAGATAATATCTGCTACTAAAACTGAAAAGACAAGTAGGATTAGAAGCGATGTGTAATGGATTAGCGGGTAGTTGAGGTGGTCGTTAACAAAAATAGTGATTGCCAAGACGGCCGAAATCGCAAAGGTTAAAAAGAAAGGGTTTTCAAAACTCGAGCTGTCAGGTATCTGAACGTCTAGTTGTGAGTCCAAAAGCAAGAACGTGAGTGTGCCTACAAACAATCCTGCCGAAGCGGCCATAATAAAACGTGTTCTTTTGTTTTTTGCAAGAAACAGGGCCAAAATGAAACCAAGAAGCCCTATAGCAGTTGAAATAATTTGAAGGGTTGTAATTTGCGAAAAGTCTGTAATTTGTAAGTTCATATTGTATTGTCCCAATGAAATGGTACTTTGGTTGTGAAATGGTCTATTTAATTTATACTCTTATTCGCCTAATATAATTCGTTTTAAGTGGGTGAGAATGATGCGAATATTATCAATTTTACTCATGTAGTTGGTAGAGGGGAGCTATTTTACAAAGGAGTATTGATTATGTCACAATGGAAAACTAATCTTGGTGTTCACTTAGTAGGTAGCGTGCCATTACCATCTTCGGAGGCTGTGTTTGAGACGGTTTGTGCGGCCGTAGGCGAGCATTTACGCCGTGTGCCTGATGGTGAAACGGGCATTCGCATCGGTTGGATTGGTTTCCAACACGACATGCTAGAAAAACATCCGGCCGTCATGCTCAACCCGGCTGGTAGAACTGTGCCGATCCGAGATTTAGATGGAGGGGTGAGTCGTCAGAATCACCTGTTTGTTTTGAATCCAGAAATCGCATTAGACGAGATTGATTTTCGGCCGCTAGGTTATGCTGCGGCCGCCATCGACTCTTATGCAACCTTTAAATCTTTAAAAGAAGCCGGGAAAATTCCGGCCGGGGTTCGTTTCCAAATCAGTTTGCCTACCCCTTTCGCAACCGGCCTGCTCTATTTTCACCCTGATTCGCAAGAACCATTTATCCAGCTCATGAAATGTGCCCTGCTCGGTGAATTGGCTGACATTTGTGCCGCTATCCCGCACAATCAACTGGCGATTCAGTGGGACTGTTGTCAAGAAATCCTGCTGATTGAAGGATATTTTCCAGACGATTGGGTCTATGACAGTCAAACGATTCCACCGGCACTAGGCGAATTGGGAGACGCGGTTCCGGCCGGGGCTGAGCTAGGCTATCACCTGTGTTATGGTAGTCCGGTCGATGCTCCTTTGGTTAAGCAAAAGGATATGGGCGTGGGGGTTGGGTTAGCAAACGACATTGCCGCTTCGCTTACTCGGCCGATGAACTTTATCCATATGCCGGTTTCTAACCCGACAGCCGATCGTGCGTTTTTTGCACCGTTGGCTGATCTCAAACTTAGTCTTGAAACCGAACTTTATTTAGGCTTACTCCAGCCCAAAGATGCTGAAAATGACCAACGTCGGATTAAATTTGCCAAACAAATTGTGCCAAACTTCGGTATTGCTACTGAATGCGGGTGGGGTCGCAAAGACTCAGCCGCCGTGCCGCACGTCCTTGATGGACATGCCCAAGCAATGAAAACAAAACTGGTGGGTTGATAGCAGTAGTCGTAAACCTATGCGTCTCGGCAGTTAATTTCTAGCCGCCCCTTGCAAAAACCCTTCGCAAACAATTCTCAAACGGAAAATTATATATGACAGATGAAGAACTTATAAAACCAATTATCGCCCGAGCACAAGCGGCTCAGAAGCAGTTTGACTCTTATACACAAGCGCAAGTCGACGAAATTGTCGAAGCCGTTTCATACGCCGGTTACAGCCATGCTGAAACATTGGCAAAACTCGCTTTTGACCATACCGGCTTGGGCACCTATGCAGACAAAGTCACCAAAGTGCAGCGTAAAACAATGGGCACGATGATGGACTTGAAAGGTGCCAAGTCAGTGGGTGTCATCGATGTAGATGAAGAGAGAGGCGTGACAACGATTGCTAAGCCGATGGGGGTGATCGCTGCGCTTCTGCCGTCGACCAATGCAAGTGCAACCCCGGTCAATAATGTGATGATTACCCTGAAAGGGCGCAACGCTGTTATTTTGGCTCCGCATCCAAAAGGAGAAGCGGCCTGTGCCGAATATGTGCGCATAGCACGTGAGGTCTTAAGCGACCTGGGTGCGCCGGAAGACTTGGTGCAATATCTCAGCTTAAAAGGGAAAGATAAGTACGAAGGTAAAGCTCGGGCCAGCGCACTCATGGCGGGTTGTGATTATGCGTTGATCACGGCCGGACCTGCCAACGTCGATCTTGGCTACCGCAGTGGTACGCCAACCCACGGGGTAGGTGTTGGCAACGCGCCAGTGATTATCGATGAAACGGCCGATCTTGGGTCTGCCATCCCTAAAATTGTAGCCAGCAAAACGTTTGATAATGCGACAAGCTGCTCGTCTGAAAATGCGTTGGTGATTTTAAACTCACGCTATGACGAAACATTAGCTGCTCTGCAAGCACACGGTGGTTATTTAACGAATCCGGCCGAAAAGCACCAGCTTGAATCTGCAATGTGGCCGGGTGGCCATATGAGCCGTGCGATTGTGGCACAATCGGCCGCAAAAATCGCAGATGAAGCGGGTTTAAATGAGTCGGCCGCACAGGCGAAATTTTTCATCGTGGAAGAAGACGGAATCGGTAAAGAGTATCTGTTTTCTGGTGAAAAACTTTCCGTGGTATTAACCATCTATCGAGCTGAAACTTTTGAGGATGCCCTCTCCACCGTTGTCGGCATTCTCGATTACATGGGGAAAGGACATTCATGTGGTATTCACACAACCGACCAAGACCATATCGAACGTTTGGCCCATATAGCTCCAGTTTCAACAGTGCTGGTTAACCAGCCTCATTGCTATAACAATGGCGGCGGCTTCGATAACGGTCTTGACTTTACACTTTCGATGGGGGCAGGCACATGGGGTAAAAACGATAGCTGTGAAAACCTGACCTACAAACATTTTCTAAATTACACTTATTTGGCTCGGCCTATTCAAGAATATGTTCCAACTGAAGCGGAACTATGGGGTGATTACTTAGCCAAGCACAAAGCTTAATATAGGTAACCGTTCAGTCCCCCTGTCATTGATATGCATAACTTCGTAGGGGTGAAAGGGGCGGGGCGGTTTTAAGCCCCGAAGAAGAGATTTTCTTCCCGTCCCGACCGAAGGGAATGCCTACGGCCTTACACCCCTCTGAACGGTTACTAATATAGATGGTTTTATTGATAGAGTATGAAGATTTCACAAATTAGAAGCTCGAACCGGAGTAAGCTAGTCAATGATTACGACAGTTCTGTAGTGGCTAAAAACTAAACAGCAATTGCTCAGATAGGGACAAGGGCCTTCCTGAGTAATTATTCAGAGTAGGTAAAAAAATATGCTTAATAACAAACAAATCTTAGATGGAATTCGTGTGGTTGACTTGACCCGTGTTTTAACTGGCCCATTTTGCGCCATGATGCTTGGCGACATGGGGGCTGATGTGATTAAAATTGAACAAAGAGGAACAGGGGATGACACCCGCAAATGGGGCCCTCCGTTTATTGAAGATGAAAGTGCTTATTTCCTGAGCATTAATCGCAATAAACGCAGTATTACGCTCAACCTTAAATCGGAAGCAGGCAAAAAGGTGTTGTGGGACCTGATTGAGGGCGCAGATATCGTTCTGGAGAATTTCCGGCCGGGAACGATGAAGAAACTAGGTTTTGATTATGAAACAGTCAAAGCCCGAAAAAAGGATATTATCTTCTGTTCAATTTCCGGTTTTGGTCAAGAAGGGCCAGCCTCTAGCCTGACAGCTTACGATCTGATTGTGCAGGGGATGTCGGGCGTTATGACCGTGACGGGGCCACCCGAAATGCCGACAAAATTTGGTGT
>JBLIMP010000257.1:0-6931 GCA_047638855.1 Cellvibrionaceae bacterium
TCTAAATCTGCTTGAATAGTGGGGAGTGCAACGTGCAAAGCGGAAACATCTAAAAACGCCATTGTTGCTGCGAATATAGCAGAAGCAAGGACCCACTTTCCATATGTTTCAATTGATTCTGATCGGGGGGTATCTACCATAAAGACAAAGCTTGTAGAGGTTTTTTGATGTTCTACCTTTTAATACGGTGCCATTAAGAAATCGGTGCAAATAAATATAGAAGCGGAGCAAAGAATGAGCTGATGCCGCTCAGAGGGTAAGCGAAAGTTGATAAACTTCTCGCTTTTTTTGACCACTCATGGCCGATACATGGGCTGCTGCATCTTTTTTAGATAATCCAGAAGCTATCGCTTCTTCTAACGCATTAACTAACGCTGTGTCATCCCATATTATTTGATCATCTTCAGATGCCCCTCCGATAATCAATGTAACTTCTCCCCGTACAGGCTCAAGGGAAAAATGCTTGGCTGCTTCGCCGGCATTCCCTCTCCAAAATTCTTCGTACATTTTGCTAATCTCTCTACAAACAACAACCGGCCGATCTCCCAAGACTGTCATGATATCGTCTAAAAGAGCTAACAATCGATGGGGCGATTCATATACGATAAGCGTACAGGTCAGCAATGCCACGCCCTGTAAGGCAGACTGTCTTTTTACAAGTTGACGAGGAAGAAAACCTAAAAATATGAAGCGATCGGTAGGCATACCACTTGCAACAAGCCCCGCAATCGCTGCGGCAGGGCCAGGAATAGGGGTAATTAAGATATTGGCCTTAATGGCAGCTTGCACCAATCGATAACCAGGATCAGACAATCCTGGGGTCCCCGCATCTGAGATTAACGCAACATCCTCGGTTGACAAGCGATCAATGATCTGGCGTATTTTATTCTCGTCACTGTAGTCATGGTAGCTAATAAGCGGAGTAGAGATTTCAAAATGCTTAAGCAGTTTGCCTGAGTGGCGAGTGTCTTCGGCCGCAATTAAGCTCACCTCTTTTAGGATACGTATTGCCCGAAAGGACATGTCTTCTAAGTTACCAATAGGAGTTGCAACGAGATAAAGCATAAAGGTGAAGAAAATTAGAACAATAGAGAAAGAGCTGACCTACAATACATCATCGATTCTGAGTAAAAATAAAGTAAAGCAAGTTCTCGTTACATTCGTCGCGTGATTGCACTCTATAAACCTCAGAAACAGGAGTTCCGCTTACTGTTTCAAGCTGAAGGTTAAAACTGCGCGTAATCGGCTCATCAAAGATAAATTGCTCCCAGCCTGAGGCACCATAATCTCGTTTGGATGAGGTGTTTAAACGTACATCAATGCCACCATCCCAAATATGCACACGATACAACCCGGTTGCAACCGGATTCCCGGCTACATCTAAAACTTCACCTGCAATTCCGGCCCATTGACATCCGGCCGAATTCGCATAATTCCGTAGATAGATAGGGCTATCACTTGTTTTTGTGAAAATAAATGCTGAGGGGGTATTTGATGGGGTTGGGGTCGGGCCACGTGGAGTAGGGGTATTCGTCGGAGTTGGGGTTGGGGTTGGGGTTTTTGTGGGGGGGATCAACGCCGCATCTGCAAATTCTGCTGTCGGAGTTGGAAGGCTAGTTGCTTGCTTGGTTGGCGTTGCTGTCATTGGTGAAAAAGTAGAAGGTGCTTCAGTTGTGTTAGTGGGTTGAACAGTTGGAATTGGCGTATGAGTCTCAGTTGGTACATCAATAGCAGACGCAACGGTAGGCAAATCTGGCGGTGCCACTGCGACTTCTTGAAGAGCCGCGGCCGAACCAGGGAAAAGATCGGGGCGTGCTAAAAACAGCACAAATATTAGTACAATGATCAACATAGCCATCAACAATGCGGCAGTAATAATATTGGCAATTCGATCAAGGGGTTTGGGTGATCTGTTTGACATAGTTGAGTCCTATATATAAGTGCTTTTAACAAAAAAAGGGGAATTATATGATTTTAATCTTCTACTCGTTACTCAAACTGAATGATTTCTGCAGCGGCCAATCGTTCGCCCAACCATTCTTCAATTACTTTACGAGTTACGATATCACGTTGGGCACTGCTTAATATGCGAGCTGGGTCTTTTTCTAGCACCTGCACCAGATAGTAAGAAATCTGCCCATTACCATGATCAACAGTGATGATGCCGCTGGTTTGATTTGGCTCAAGAGAGAAAATAACATCTTCGACTTCTGGTTGAAATAGCCAACCACGCATAATAAAGTCTAAATCACCCCCGTCAGGTGCTGTCGCCTGATCAAGAGAGTAGGTGACTGCCAAATCGGCAAAATTGCTTCCTGCCAGTACTTGATCAAAGATTGATTGGGCCAATCCCACATCGTTAACCACAATATAGCGGGCTCGCACCTGTTCAGTGGCGGCCGGAACACTCCGTACTACTTCATCAATGACAGCACTCGTAAGCAACTGCTGCTCTAAAATTTCCAGGAATTGGACCGCATCATATTGATTGGCACGTAGCCAAGCCTCATATCCACCGTTCTCTTCAGCCCGCTTCTTCACATCTTCTAATGCTAGATTGAGTTCATCCGCATTAATCTCAATATTCCACTCGGCTGCCGCTTGGCGGATGATCACCGCTTCAACCAGTACCATTAAACGTGAATTTTGATAGTTTTCGGGCAATCCTTCCCCTATCGCCGCCAATGCTTGGGTATATTGATCTAAATCAGCTTGGTAGTCAGCCAATGTGATCAGGTCCCCATTGACTAAGGCTACCAAAGGAGGTGTTGGGGTAAGTGTGGGTGGGATTGGGGTAGGTGTATCGGGAATTGGCGTGGGTATATCGGTAGGCAATTCGATTGCTACCAGTGCTATTTCGGCCGTGGCCGTTAGCCCAGAAGGATCAACGTCCTCTGATCCAGAGCAAGCAGAGCCCAAAGCTAAGATCATTAATAAGAATACTAAATTCCGAAAGTGGAGAAAATCGTCTTTTGCGTGTGACATAATAGTTGCAGAATTATAACGTTAGAGATTCGTAGGGCAATAACACCTAACCTAATGAGCACATTGTCAGCTAGCTAGGCAGAAATGAGAAAGCAGATTAGGGATTTTACAAATGACGCACTATATCTGGTCTGGCTTTAAAGCCAGACATAAAATATCAAATAAAACGACCCAAACAAAACACAATAAATCGCAAATGGGATGAGGCTGTGCTTACGAACCCACTGCAAAAGCCATGTGATACACCCATAACCAACGACGGCCGAAACAGCAAAGACAACAAACATTGGGAAGATTTCATCTCCCAAACTCTCGGCAGAAAACAGTTCTATCGTTGCCTTTAATCCAGCTCCCAAGATCGCAGGAATCCCTAGCAAAAAGCTAAAGCGAGTCGCTGTCGGCCGGTCTAAACCTCGTAGCAAGCCCCCCACAATAGTCGACCCACTCCGAGAGACACCTGGGAATAAAGCCCCGGCCTGAAACGTGCCAATAATAAGTGAATCAGCCCACGTCATCTCTTCGATTGGTTTTGTACCCGATGCAATTCTTTCGCCTATCACAATAAGAGCAGCAGTCACAAACAGAAAACTGGCTGCCATAGTAGGTGAGCCAAAAGCGCTTTCAAAAAATGACTGTAATGGGAAACCGACAAGTGCAATTGGGATCGATCCAATGACAATGAACCAACCTAGGCGAGATTCGGCTGTCCCAAATGGATCACGCTTCACTAGCCCATCAAGCACACCCACAATAATGTCCCAAATATCCTTTCGAAAGTAGACCAGTACCGCTAGCAATGTCCCCAAATGGGCGATAGAGGCTTCTGTCAAAGTGGGTGAACGCAAACCAAACACAACAGGCACCAAAATAAGATGCCCTGAACTTGAAACCGGTAAAAACTCAGTTGCACCTTGAACAATGCCCCAAATAATTGATTCGATAATTTCCATAGGTTTAAATAAAAATAGTCAGAAACGGCCCCTTTTGTGTGTGCACAATAGACTCAACAAAATATTTTTGACAGCACGCTTCTTTAATTAATCCAATTTGATTCTAACGGGTGATGAGGTCTTACACCATCGAAAATATCGTGAATAACTCAAACCCTTATTTTCAAAACAATTGTAAGGCATTCCCAACCTAACTTGAGACATCTATTTACTTCTATAAAGATAAAATAGTAGTACAAAAGTATAAATTGATAGCCACGGCAAGCAGACGTGTGAGTGGCAACCTTATTAACCCAACCAAAACACTACAGGCTCCATGAATGAAACAGCAACCATACAAACAAATACAAAGCCAACCAAATGGGTCGAATCGATCTTCAAGAAAAACAGAATCAAGCTCTTGGAGTCACCAAAAACAATATACGAACAACCCGGTGGATTGGTTCAATTACTTACAACCGATTGCGGGGTTTATTTTTTAAAAGGGGGCGCCCCATCCTCCGTCTATGAGCCGGCCGTGACGCAATGGCTAGCAAACCATTTCCCAAACCAATCTGTGTCAGTTCTAGCCATCGAACCAGAACAGGGCTGGCTATTAATGGCAGATGGAGGGCAAACATTACGGCAGTCGTTTAAGACCCAGCCTGATTTAAATAGTTGGAAAAAGGTGCTCGCTGATCACGGCCGGTTGCAATTAGAAACAGCCGATTACACACAAGACCTACTCGATTTTGGGACACCTGACCATCGGCTTGTTCACTTACCCAACTTATATACAAATTTACTCGCAGACAGCGGCTGGCTCCTTATCGATCAAGAGAATGGGGTAACAGTGGCCGAATACGATCAACTTGTTGGTGCTATTACATCGATTAAAGAGATTTGTACAGAACTAACAAATTTCGGTATCCCAGAATCAATCCACCACAATGACTTGCACGATGGAAACATCTTTTTAAACGCTGGTCATCTTCGGTACTTCGATTGGGGAGATTGCGCTGTTGCTCATCCATTTTTTGTATGCCGCACCGCTTTTGTCAGTATCAAAGGGCGGTTTAGGCTAGAAGAAGATGATCCAGTTTTTAAAGAGTTGGGAATTGACTATACAAAAACATGGCAAAGGTACGCCTCGGCCGAAAATCTGCTTGGTGCCTTCAGGTTGGCCCGCAAACTTTGGTCAATTAGCACCGCTTTAAAATACAAAAGCTACCTCGGCCAATCGGCCGCACTGCGTAAAAAAAGAAAGGGAGTCTTACCTGCCATAATGAAAGAATTCTTGGACGAAAACAGATGATTTTATGCAAACCAAGTCAATCAAAGCAAAAGCATAAGAAGCTTCTCTGACAGTCGTCTAATTTTAGAAAAGTGGTAACGTCAGCCAATGAGTACAATGACATCACAATCGCCTATTGGCTATATTCAACTGTTGCGTCAAAATCGCAATTTCCGCTGGCTTTGGGGGGGACAAGTAGTCAGCTTATTAGGAGATTGGTTCAACCTAATCGCCTCGGCCGCACTTCTGGCCCAATTAACAAATTCCGGCTTGGCGATAGGAGGTCTTTTTGTTGTGCGCATGTTGGCCCCATTCTTGGTTGCTCCATTTGCCGGAGTTGTGGCTGATCGATACAACCGGAAACGAATTCTAATCGCAACAGATATTATTCGCGGTATCACTGTATTAGGGTTTTTGTTTGTGCGACGGCCGGAAGATGTTTGGCTTCTCTATACCCTTACCGCTATCCAATTGGGAGTTGGTGGATTCTTCTTTCCGACCCGCAACGCAATCCTACCTGACATCGTTAAGCCAGAAGAGATCGGTACCGCAAACACCATTTCCTCTGTTACCTGGTCAACCATGTTGACTATCGGAGCGGCTCTAGGCGGTTTAGTAGCCGGATTTTGGGGAATCACGCCCGCATTTGTGATCGATGCCTTAACCTTTGCTGTTTCAGCCCTATTGCTATCCCAAGTGCGTTATGCTGCACCGGAAGAAGTTGTCGGGTCAGACAAATCAGTTGCGGGTGCGTTGACCCAATATCTTGACGGCTTGCGTTACCTACGTCAACGACTAGACCAATTAATGATTGTTTTGCTTAAAGGGGGAAACTCACTACTCATTTCGGCCGGATTCCAAATTATCCAAGTTAAATTATCTGAATCCATTTATACGATTGGTGAAGGAGGCGGCATTAGCCTTGGTCTTTTCTTTGGTATGGCTGGAATAGGCACCGGGGTAGGACCCATCATAGCTCGCCGTATTACCGGTGATGAAGATCGGCCGATGCGCTGGGGAATCGCGATCGCTTGGATTATTTCCGGCGCCGGTATGTGGATTGTTTCAACATTGGGAAGTTTCCCATTGGTTCTATTTGGCACCTTTTTACGCGGATTTGGGGGTGGCATTATCTGGGTCTTTTCAACCCAGTTGCTGCTACAAAGTGTAGATGGGGAAGTGCGCGGCCGGATTTTTGCAACCGAATACATGATCTTTACACTGTTAAGTGCCGCTGGAGCAGCTGCGGTTGGCTGGGCACTTGACGGCAGTCTAGAAATTACAACCGTCATGCGAATCATGGGATCGTTGGTCTTTGTCCCGGCTATTTTATGGACCCTGTGGATTTTGTTCCAAGACCCTAAAGGTTCGTCAAACCTCTAGGGTTTCTTTTGGACAATCCAAAACCAATTGAATGATAGGCATTTAAAATTCAGATTTAGTTTAGAACTGCTTCAAAACAGATCATACAACAGGGGAACAGGTCCGGTTTGCAGGGCTTCCGTTTGCAGGGCTTCCGATAGAACTATCCCTGTGGCGCATCCTTTTTAGAATGACCCATTAATTGAAGTTGTCGGCTTTTCTTTTTTCCCTCTTTCTTTTTAATCGCCTTAATCTCTTTTTGGGTAGGGGTCTCTTCTAGCTCAAATTCAAAACGGCTTTGAATGCCGTTTCGGTTAACATCAATTGTCGGCCGAGGGTGTGCTTGTGGAGTTGACATAAT
>JBLIMP010000258.1:0-6913 GCA_047638855.1 Cellvibrionaceae bacterium
TATGTTATAATCTCTCAGTGGCTCATTGAAGGCGGAAAGTCTTGAATGTCTGTAGTAATTATTTCAAAATTTGAGAACTTATGGCGAATTCAACTAAAAGAAATATCGGAACCCCCCTAGACCTTGAATGGATATCTAGCAGTCGTGTGAACAAAAGTGCAACAGAGCGGCGTACTCAATCATTGGGCGGCCGTCGTTCGATCAAAAAAGAGCACCAAGCGGCGTGGTTGCTAAAAGCGATTACGATGATCGACCTGACGACACTGGAAGGAAATGACACGGCCGGACGTGTGGCTCGCTTGTGCGCTAAAGCCCGTCAGCCGATCCGGGCCGATGTTCAGGCGGCATTGGGGATGTCAGATGTGAATCTGACCACAGGGGCGGTATGCGTGTACCCGAATCGAGTGCGTGAGGCGGTTGAGGCTTTACATGGGACAAATATTCCAGTGGCGATTGTTTCAACCGGCTTTCCGTCTGGACAAGGGCCGGTTCAACCACGGGTTGAAGGGGTTGAAAAACTGGTCGAAGCAGGCGCGGCCGAAATCGACATCGTCATCGGCCGTGAGCATGTATTTACCGGCAATTGGCAAGAAATCTATGACAACGTGAAAGCGTATCGGCAGGCATGTGGTGATACCGCCCACCTAAAATCGATTATTGAGACAGGCGAGTTAGCCACACTCAGCAACGTGTATAAAGCCAGCATCGTCTGTATGATGGCGGGGTCTGACTTTATCAAAACCTCAACGGGTAAAACCCCGGTTAATGCGACTTTGCCTTTTAGTTTGATTATGTGTCGCGCGATTCGGGATTACCATGCACGGACCGGCTTTAAAATCGGCTTTAAACCGGCCGGAGGTATCCGTACAGGCAAAGATGCTTTGGCATGGCTCACGTTGATCAAAGAAGAATTAGGCGATGAATGGCTAACGGCTGACTTGTTTCGTTTTGGAGCCAGTAGTTTGTTAGGCGATATTGAACGCCAACTTTCACACCATTTAACAGGGCGTTACGCCTCTTCTAAATATATGCCAATGGGTTAGTAGGGATTTCCCTACAAGTAATTGGACACTTAAACCAAACTTTTTATGACTTCAATTAAAGAAATTTTTAACACCATGGAATATGGGAACGCCCCAGAATCGGCCGCGACCGCTTATGCTTGGCTAGATGATCACGTTGGAAACGAAGGTGAAAAACGGGAGTTTGGTCTGTTTATTTATGGCAAGTTTGTGCAACCCAAAGGGACCGATCTGCTACCCGTGATCGCCCCGGCGACAGGGGAACTGTTGGCAAAAGTGGTTGAGGGGACGGCCGGTGATGTGGCGGCAGCCTTTGCGGCTGCAACTAAAGCGCAGAAAAAGTGGGCTAAAACAAGCGATCATGACCGGGCTAAAGTGCTATACGCTATTGCGCGCGGTATCCAAAAACACGACCGGCTGTTGGCGGTGGTTGAGGCATTAGACAACGGTAAAACAATTCGAGAGACACGCGATATCGATATTCCTCTAGTGGCTCGTCATTTCTACTATCACGCAGGCTGGGCACAGTTGATGAGCAAAGAGCTGCCCAAATATGAACCTGTAGGTGTTGTTGGTCAGATTATTCCATGGAATTTTCCGCTGTTGATGCTGGCTTGGAAAGTGGCCCCGGCCTTGGCAATGGGGAATGCGGTGGTGTTAAAACCGGCTCCAGCTACACCACTTACCGCCCTGCTATTTGCTGAGATTGCGGCTGAAGCTGGACTTCCGGCCGGGCTGCTCAACATCATCACAGGGGGTGACGAGGCGGGCCGAGCGATTGTGGCGCACGAAGGTTTCGACAAGCTCGCGTTTACTGGCTCAACCGATGTCGGCCGGATTATTCGACAACAAACGGCCGGTTCCGGGGTTAAGCTTTCTCTTGAACTAGGTGGCAAGTCACCCTTCATCGTTTTTGATGATGCGGATCTGGATGGAGCGGTTGAAGGGGTTGTTGATGCGATTTGGTTTAACCAAGGTGAAGTTTGCTGTGCTGGGTCACGTTTGCTGGTGCAAGAATCTATCGCGCCGAAGTTTTACGCCAAACTCAAAGCCCGCATGGACAAATTACGCATGGGTCATTCACTCGATAAAAATATAGACATGGGTGCTGTGATTGATCAACACCAAAAAGAAACGATTGAAGCTTGGATTGCAACGGGCGTGGCAGAAGGGGCATCGTTGTACCAAGCCTCGTGTGAGGTGCCTGCTACCGGCTGTTTTGTTCTACCTACATTGCTTACCAATGTGCTACCGGCATCGGCCGTCTTTCAGGAAGAGATCTTTGGCCCTGTGCTTGTGTCGATGACGTTCCGATTTCCATCTGAAGCGATTGCGTTAGCTAACAATACTCGTTTTGGATTGGCTGCTTCGATTTGGAGCGAGAATATCAATCTGGCCCTAGACATCGCTACAAAGATCAAAGCGGGATCTGTATGGGTCAACAGCACCAACTTATTTGATGCTGCGGCTGGATTTGGGGGCTATCGTGAAAGTGGTTACGGTCGGGAAGGGGGGCGTGAAGGGCTGTTTGAATATGTGAAGCTAAAAGGGAGTAAACGAGGGCAAAACTTACCTAAACCGGAAATTGATCCGGCTAAATTAAAAGATTGGGGTGCTCGTAGCTACGGTAGACCGGGAGTAGATGCAGGTGTGCAAAAGGGATTAGTGGATCGTACCGCGAAATTGTATATCGGTGGAAAGCAGGCCCGGCCGGATGGCCATTACATGTATCAGGTAACGGGTCCAGACGGGGAATTAGTCGGCCGAGCGGGTGATGGAAACCGAAAAGATGTGCGCAACGCGGTTGAGGCTGCGCATAAAGCCAAGGGTTGGGCCGACCGAACACCTCATAATCGGGCACAGGTTTTGTTTTATATGGCGGAAAACTTGGCTGCACGAGCCGCCGAATTTGCGACATTAATCGCAAAAATGACCGGCCGAACGCAAAAATCTGGACTGGACGAGGTGGAAGCGTCAATTTCGCGTCTGTTTACCTATGCCGCTTATGCGGACAAGCACGGCGGTACGGTTCAAGAAACAACGTTGTACGGTCTAGTGGTAGCCTTAAATGAGCCGGTGGGTGTGATCGGAATCGCCTGCCCTGATGAATTTCCATTGTTAGGGTTTGTATCGCTATTGGCTCCAGCGATCTGTAAGGGAAATACGACAGTGATCATTCCGTCTGAAACGCATCCGTTAAGTGCGACAGACTTTTATCAGATTTTAGATACGTCAGATGTGCCAGGCGGTGTGGTGAATATTGTCACGGGCGGCCGGGATCATTTGTCAAAAACGTTGGCCGAGCATGATGATGTCGATGCGATGTGGTATTTTGGCGACGGCGCAGGGAGTCATCAGGTTGAGTCAATGTCGGCCGGAAATATGAAGCGCACATGGGTGAGTTATGGGCAGCCGATTGATTGGATGGATGATGAGACAGCGGCCGGTGAGGCGTTTTTGCGACAGGCCTCACAGGTGAAGAACATCTGGGTTCCAATGGGGGAATAAGACGAGGTTGATCATTGCTTCAAGTGCTATAACGCTTGACGTTTAACGCGAGGCGTTATAAAATCATCTTATGATTGTGAGCTTTGTAGATAATGAAACCGAAAAAGTATTCAATCGCGAGTTTTCAAGACGTTTACCTCAAGATATTCAAAGATCAGCATTGCGGAAATTGCGGATGATTAATCGAGCTATAGATGTGAATGACCTTAGAACCCCACCTGGTAACAGGCTTGAGCAACTCGAAGGAAATAGGTCAAGCGAATATAGCATCCGAATTAATCAACAATGGCGCATCTGCTTTGTTTGGGAAGATGGGAATGCTTATGATGTTGAAATGGTCGATTATCATTAGGTGATAAATATGAACGATACAAAAATACTTCCGCTGCATCCGGGTGAAATTTTATTAGAGGAGTTTCTTAGCCCTTTAAATATGAGTCAAAACAAATTGGCTCTTCAACTACGTGTCCCCGCTCGTCGTATCAACGAAATTGTGTTGGGCAAGCGGCGCATCACGGCCGACACCGCCTTGCGCCTCTCACGCTTTTTTAGCAATTCGGCTCAATTTTGGCTGGGTTTGCAAACTGATTATGATTTAGATGTGGCTGAGGATGAATTTGCAGATCAAATTGAAAGAGAAGTTTCTGTTTATCAAGAAATGGTCTAACCGAAAATATAGTTACTCTGCGTGACATAAAAAATGCCCTTCGGACTATTACAGTCCGAAGGGCATTTTTATTTATAGTCGTAGGGTTTCAGCTTTACAACAAAAATCGACCTACTAAACAATGGCCCCAATTACAGTGAATGAACAATCTGCTCCGGCCGGTGTTTCATCGTATCTGGGTGATTGTTTAAGAATAAATCAATCTAAGAACTTCCAAGTGTCTGCCCCGTCAAACTTTCGAATTTTCAGATCTTGAATCTCTTTGCGATCCGCCATGCGGAAGTTGATACCAACTTTGGGTTTATCAGCCTTCTCTGTTGTGACATAATGGGTCATACAGCCACAGGTGCTACAGTGCATAAATTCAAGATGCTCGTCCCCCCATCTGTATGTGCCGGTTTTCTCTGTTTTGATCTCTACAACAATTTCGCTCGGTTTGTAATATCCCCATAAAGCACCGTAGCGATGGCAGGTTGAACAGTTACAGCTTAGCAAATTCTCTGGCCCGGCCGGAACGGTAATACTTATATTTCCACAATGACAACTTAAATTCATCATTTTTACTCCTTGTTGAAACTTTGGCGTATTGTAGTTAATTTGTCGAATAATGGCTGGGGAAAACAGGGTCTTTCAGTACAAGCTGAAGTAGATGGGAGCTAACGGGTTGTTTTTAGTGAAACGATTATGCTAAAAAGGTAAAATTGATTCATACTCTTTTTAGCACTTACACTCACCTATATTTTGGAGAATAAAATGACACTTCACCCTGCCCGAACTGAAGCAGATACGGCACAAATTGCCCAACAGGATTTACAAGCACGAAATAAGAAATACACACTGACATCCTGGAAACAGCAGGACAGCTGGCAACCGACCAGTATGGTAAAGGCTGACGGCGTTTATTTCTGGGACGCTGCAGGTAAACAAATTCTGGACTGGTCGTCTCAATTGGTAAACGTCAACATTGGCCATAACAATCAGCATGTTATTCAGGCAATTCAAGACCAAGCTGCCACATTAACCTATGCTATGCCGTCGATTGCAACCGAGGCACGAGCCAATCTGGGTGAGATGCTGGCAGAGGTAACGCCTGAGGGGTTAACCAAGAGCTTTTTCACTCTGGGCGGTGCAGATTCAATTGAAAACGCGATGAAAATCGCAAGATTGGTGACCGGCCGACAAAAAGTCATGACACGGTACCGTTCTTATCATGGTGGAACCTTTGGGGCGATGTCGGCCGGAGGTGACCCACGCCGCCTTGCGAACGAACCGGGTGTCCCTTGGATCGTGCGTATGCAGGATCCTTATGCCTATCGTAGCTCGCTCTACCAGAATCGTACCCAGGATGAAGGGGACCAAGCATTGATTGATCAGATCGCAGACACGATTCATTTTGAAGGGCCAGAGAACATTGCTGCCATTTTGTTAGAAGGGTACAACGGCACAAGCGGCATCATTCAAGGTGGCGAAGTCTATTGGCGTGGTATTCAGAATCTGTGTGATGAACATGGTATTCTGCTCATTATTGACGAAGTCATGAGCGGATTCGGCCGAACCGGAAAATGGTTTGGGGTGAACCACTATCCATTTGTTAAACCAGACATTATGGTGCTGGCAAAAGGGTTAACCAGCGGTTATATGCCATTGGGAGCTGTGACCGTTTCGGACAAAATCAGCGAACATTTTGAAAACAATGTTTTGTGGGCAGGCTTAACTTACAGTTCGCATGCGGTCTCGTGTGCGGCCGCCATTGCGAATATCGAAGTGTATCGCTCAGAAGATTTAATCAATCGGGCCGAGATGATGGGCAAAAAATTAAGCAAAGGGTTACAGGAATTGGCTCAGAAGCATCCGTGTGTGGGTGACATTCGAGGCGAAGGGTTGCACCAAATCATCGAGTTGGTCAAAAACCGCGAAACCCGCGAACCTTTGAGCCCGTTTAACAAAGGTATGAGCGAGCCGATGCAAAAGGTTTCTGCATCGTTTGTAGAAGATGGGTTGAGCACGTTTGTGAAATGGAACTGGATTTTCTGTACACCGCCGTTAATTATTAATGATGCTGAGTTGCAAGAGGGGTTGGACAAAGTTGATCGAGCTTTGACGTTGGCTGACGCTTACGTTGATTAAATCGGTTGGTTTTGCAGATTAAACAGGTGTATCACGAACGGGCGCTTGTAGGGGCTATGTCACCCATAAAGGGGTGGCTCGCCCCGTAAGTAAAAACGTAGGGGC
Source organism: Cellvibrionaceae bacterium (assembly GCA_047638855.1). Classification (GTDB taxonomy): domain Bacteria; phylum Chloroflexota; class Anaerolineae; order Promineifilales; family Promineifilaceae; genus WTJY01. Next base: position 6,430 of record JBLIMP010000258.1, read on the forward strand.
GAGCCACTTTTGATTACAAAAATGACATAGCCCCTACGTTTTTACCGAATAACGGCCGGAAGGAAAACCTGCTCTTCTAAATTTTGGAACTTTTGCCAATACGCCAATAAATCAGCCAACGCTTCCGGTGGGTTTTCAGGCTCACCCTGTCCCGCCTGATCCTTATCGCTTAATCCGTGACATGAACTGCACGAGCGGATTTCACCCGGTTGGAACGTTAGCCAATACCGTTCACGTACAACGGGTGTGCCAGATGGGTCGGTTAGTTGCCAGGAAAGCGCACGTTGAGCCGGGACAAAAGCGGCCATCGAGCCATCGGCCCCGATTGCGACACTGCTTTGTGGGCCGCTGCTTGTTGGATTGCGTGTGAGTGGCATCGGTCGGGCGATTACCCGTCGGCCGGGGACAGGAGCGTCATTGCCGAACGTGTAGCCACGCACTTGTTCCCCTTGGAAAAACTGCATGTGAGATACAGTGTAAATTT
>JBLIMP010000259.1:0-6897 GCA_047638855.1 Cellvibrionaceae bacterium
AGCCCTGGCCCTTTTCCAAAACGGCCGGAACTTGATCAAAACGTGCCCGATTTTATCCCACGCCTTGAATCCAAAACCCCACTCGGCCGAATGGGTAAACCAGAAGAATTAAAGGGGACACTGCTTTTACTCGCCAGTGATGCAGGTAGCTATATCACTGGACAAAACATTTTAGTCGATGGCGGTTGGACCGCCTGGTAGCTGCAAATTAACAACTTTAAACAATTGGAGTCAGATATGGAAATCATTTCTGTTGATGAACAAGTAGATATGGCAAACAACAAGCGGTTGCTGAATCGCTATCGCTTTGTTGAATATGAAACGATCCGGATATTAGCCGGATGGCTACCAGCCACGGCCAAGATGGAACACAAGTTGGCGATGGGGCGACTGCTTTGGGAAGACGCCCAGCATGTCAATCAGCTGTACTTGCGTCTGCGTGAGGTTCAAACTCCCGCATTCCGGCCGCCAGGCGATGCCGCCCTAGAACGATTGATGCAAGAAGCGATCCACGCGCCAAACGAGGATGATCTACTCGCCGCCATTTATCGCGTGATCAAACCCGCACTCGTCAAAGCGTATAAATGGCATAAAGAGCAAACCTTTGCCAACCCCGATGCACCCACTTTATATGCGTTTAAGCATATTTTGATCGATGAGGTTGAACAAGTGAGCTTGGCTGCCGAAGTTTTCGCCGATCATCCGGTTGGAGATTGGGAGCGATATATCGCCGATTTGCTGGCGGCGGCCGGTGGTATCACCGGAAACGAAGAACGACTGGCACCTCCATCAGCTCCAGCCTGCTGGAAAATGTTTCAAACCCCTAAAGTTGCTGCTCGTGATGCTCGATTTTCAATCCAGCAAGAACAAGGGGTAGGATCAGGGCGTGACCAAAGTTCATCTGAACGCCGTTTGGGGGAGTTTGAAAGCTACAGCCAAGAGATGTTGGCGGCCGAAACATGCGCCTTCATCCTGTATGAATCACCGAAAATGCCGTGGCAATTTGTTTACGACACCGCCCGCCATTGTTATGACGAAACCCGCCACTGCAAGCTTGGGATTGAATGGCTAGACCGCAACGGTTTAGATTACAAAGAAGTGCCTCAAAACACCAAAATCTATGAGTGGCGCAGTCAATATGATCCGGCCACACAATATTGCCTGCTCACCCGAGGCAATGAAGCTCATGCCTTCGCTCATCGGCAAAAAAGCCTTGCTCTTTATGAAGAGGCGGGTGATTTATTGTCAGCCCAATTTGTCAGTTACGATATGGCCGACGAGCGTCAGCATGTCGCATACGGGACAAAATGGTTGCCCCAGCTGATGAAGGTCCACGGAATCGATTTAGACGTTAACCAATTTATGGAAGAGACAGTAGCAATGTGGCATGCGGAATATGTGTCAGGGGCGCTGCCGATTCATAAAACAAATTTGTAACACAGACATTCTTGTCTGTGAACTGTCTTACAGACAAGAATGTCTGTGTTACCGAACTGAAATGTAAAAGCCTGTAAAACAATAGATATGCACCAAGAACAACGAGATCGAACCCATGAATTGCTCCAGAAACGAGGCGTTGATCGAGCCTTCTTTTCCCATCCAGCCCATGTAACGTGGTTAACGGGAGTGGCGCAGCCGTGGCGGCCGGGATCAGACCTGTATGCTGGCGGACCCTCTTTACTATGGTATGAATCGGGTAGCTATACATTGATCATGATGGATGGTCATGCGGGTGAAGCGGGTGAATTTGATAATCAGCCCGATTGCGAGCTGATCATGTATCAAGGTTACAGCTATGAAAAGCAACCGGCCGGAGTTGCCCACTTAGCCGCCGCTTTAAAGAAAGTTGTTGGCAATTCTCAAACTGGGCTGATGGGATCGATTGGAATCGAAACGCAAAAGCTACCTGTCTCACTCAAGCAAATCTTACTCGATAGTCAACCGGCCAACACGTCGGTGACCGCTATCGATCATTGGCTACAGCCGCTGCGTGTCACGCGTACGGCCGAAGAGCTGACCAAGATGCGCGAGAATTTTGCTCTAATTGGAGTGGCCCAGGCGGCTTGTGATGCGGCCGTTAAGCCTGGCAATCTTGAGCTAGATGTGTGGCATGCGATCCACGTGGCGTTGCAAAATGAGGCTCAGCTTACCCTGCCCCTCGGCAATGATTGCACCGTCGGCCGTCGTGGAGGGGGCCCCGCATTAGCGGTCGAAATCTTGCCTACAGATTCATTTGTTGTTGACCTGAGCACCATTTGGAAAGGGTATTGGAGTGATAGTTGCGTCACTTACTATGCAACTGAGCCATCGGCCAAGCAGGTAAAAATGCACCATGCGACGGCCGAAGCCCTTGATCTTGCTATCTCGCTAGCGAAACCTGGGGCCAAGTGCCGTGACATCGATCAAACGGTTCGTGCATTTTTGACTGATCAAGGCTTCCCCACATACCCTCATCACACAGGGCATGGGATTAGTATGATCGGGCATGAAGCCCCACGTGTGACCCCCCACAGTGAAGAGATTTTACAAGCGGGGATGGTGGTAATGCTTGAACCGGGAATCTATTATCCTGGTGAGACAGGGGTGCGTCTTGAACATGCAGTGTTGGTGACAGAATCAGGGCCGGAAATTCTGACGACGTATGATCTAAATATCCCATAATCAAGTGGCGCAATGCCAACAGTTGGGACGAAAGGAATGGCGGCGAACCTACGCTCTGGAAAATATCTTTCTTCCCATTCCTTACGTCCACATTAGTAAACAATTCCCGCTATTTGCCATCATTTTTGATATGAGCCTGTAAAATAATCTCCGCAAGTTTCCAGCCAAAATGAGGTATAAACATGACTAATTATGAATCATTAGGCATTCGCCCGATTATCAACGCCTATGCGACGTTGACCCGTTTAGGCGGTTCAATCATGCGGCCGGAAGTAGTCCAAGCGATGAGTGAAGCCAGTAAATGTTTTGTGGATTTAGAAGAACTGCAACTAAAAGTTGGCGCAAAAATCGCAGAACTCACCCAAAACAAGGCAGCCACTATCACCAGCGGAGCGGCCGCAGGGATCAAGCTGGCCGCAGCAGCCTGTGTGACAATCCACGATCAAAAAAGCTCGCCTCAATTCCCGGTTTCAGATCAGCTAAAAAACGAAATCATCGTCCACAAAGCGCATCGGAACGGGTTTGATTATGGCATTGAAGAGCTTGGCCTCAAGTTGATTGAGATTGGGGATTCAAACGGCACCAGCCTAGATGATTTACGAAGGGCGATTTCTAAACGGTCGGCCGCCATTTTTTGGTTTCAAGGAGTTATGACCAGCGATGCAGATGTCCCATTGCCCGACCTGATTAAAATCGCCAATGAATATGATATTCCTGTTATTGTTGATGCAGCGGCCCAACTTCCACCTGTTGAGAACTTATGGCGGTATACACAAATGGGGGCCGCTCTTGCGATTTTCAGCGGCGGAAAAGATTTACGTGGTCCCCAATCTTCCGGCTTAATCCTTGGGCGGACTGATCTAATCGAGGAAATTCGATCCCAAAGCAATCCCAATTATGGTATCGGCCGAACGATGAAAGTTGGCAAAGAGGAGATAATGGGGCTTTTGGTTGCGGTTGAGTGTTATTTGAAGATTGACCATGACGCTCGCCAACAGCATTGCGAAGAGATCGTCAAAAACTGGTGCGAAAGCATTAATCAAGTCGAGGGGTTAAAAGCGGAACGTGATTTTCCTAACGAAGCGGGACAACCACTTCCTTGGTGCTTGGTCACAATCAATCGGGAAAAGTGCCCGATCTCACGAGATGAAATGGTCCAAAATCTTTTAGATGGAGATCCGGCCGTTGCGGTGTCCCCCTATGGTGAAAGTCAATTTCATCTGAATCCCACGACGCTTCAACCGGGTGAGGAAATAATCGTGCTGGAACGTCTGATTGAGTCATGCAGATAACGTTTGGAAGCGTTGCTAAAGGGAACCGTTCCTTGCCCAGCTAAAGCAAGCAACATAATTTTATTTATCCTTGCCTATAGCCTGTTCGCTAATTCCATCGCCTCACTAATCGCGATTTCCACATTGCGTGGCGTCACGCAGTCGCCAATATGAAAAACTTTGCGCGTGGCAGTTTCTACCAGGCCGCTTAGGCTTTTATTCACCCGGCAGCCCTGCCAATCAACTACTAAATCGATATCTTCGTGGTAACTGTTACGCCCGTCGTAAACGTTTCGGCTTTGTAGTCGTTTATTCTCGATGCTTATGACGGTTTGGGCGGCGGTGAAAACGCAACCTTGTTCTCCTAGACGTATATACCAGGCGGTTCTATTAGTGGGGTCAATATCAGCACCAACGGCAATATCGCTGCTTATCATTTCGACTGCTATGCCTTTTTTAAGTAGAACCTCAGCTGCGGCAAACCCTGCTTGACCGCGTCCTTCGTTTATGACAATAGCCTTTTTAGCATTGACCGAAATACCACGCAGTAGACAATGCGGTGTGATAGTGGGGATGGCGTGGACACCTGCTATTGTTCCAGCATGATCATTCGACCCAGTCGCGATGACAATGCAATCAACATCCAGTGTTTCGATATCGGCAACAGTCATACTCTGATTTAAATTTACTTCAACACCTAAGCGTTTTAACTCGCTAATCCGCCAGCGAATAATATTACCGAGTTCACCCATCGATGGTGCCGATGCCCATAAAGATAGTTGCCCACCGAGTTTTTTACCCTGTTCATATAATTGCACCGTATGGCCACGCTCAGCGGAGATACGTGCGACTTCGAGACCTGCCGGGCCACCACCGATAACAGCTATCTTTTTTGGGCTGACCGCTGCCACTGTCTCAAGCCCGGGTTTAGAAACTGCGGCGTTATGCATACAATTAATTGGCTTGCCGACATAACGATTAGATATGCAGGTATTAGCACCAACACATGGGCGAATTTGTTTTATCTCGTTACGTTTAATTTTTGCGACCAGTTCAGGGTCGCAAATATTTGCTCGAGTCATGCCCACCATGTCGGCCTGTTTGTCGGCGATTATACGCTCCGCATGAAATGGATCGGTGATACGGCCGACTGCAAAAACGGGTATAGAAACAACCGCTCGAATGGCTTCGGCTAGATGGACGAAGGTACCGTGTTTAGCAGGTGTTGGTGCCCAATGCTTGGCTCTGCCAGTATGCGTAAGATTTGTGTGCGCAATGATATTGAGATAATCGATATGGCCTGTGTCAGCAATGCTTTTTGCGATAACTTTCATATCTGCGAGGGTAAGACCGCCAGGTTCCAGTTCATCTCCTGGGATACGCAGGCCGAGAATCTTTTCCGGACCAATTGCTTGACGAACTGCGTCCAGAAGTTCAAGTACAAAGCGTAATCGGTTTTCGAGTGACCCGCCGTAATGATCCTGTCGATGATTGCTCAGCGGCGAGAGGAAAGCCTGCGGCAAAAAGCCAAATGCGCCAAGAATTTCGATGCCATCCATATTGCCTTTAATCGCGCGTTTCGCGCCATTTGCAAATGCATTGATCACTTCTTCGATTTCAGCCAGTGTCATTTCGTGTGAAATATTGCCGGTGGTTTCTGACCGTATTGCCGAAGCCGACCAGCTTGCTCGGCCCGGTTGGTTGATCAAAACAGTTCCCCCGCTATGCGCCAGTTGCGCGAGTATGCGCCCACCCTCGGCATGTACTGCTTCGCTAAGCTTTTGATAACCTGGCACGATACTGTCGTCGAGGTTCCATAGGGCATCCGTACCTGTGCCAAGCAAACCTGACGCATGCACCGGGGTACCACCGGTTATTTGTAAACCAACGCCACTTCGAGCATATTGACGATGATAAGCAATATAACTTTCACCGGGGATATTGTTATCTGCAAAGCCTGGAACATGTGCAGAAACGAGGATGCGGTTTCGAACCTCGGTATTCCTGATTTTTAGCGGAGAAAGTAGGTTTGGAAACTGGTTCATGGTCAAATATCCTCTTACAAAAACTTAGCTATTTGCTGGAAGGCTAATTGGTTATAGTCAAAAAAAGAGTCTACTCTGGGGAAATTGGAAACACGACATATACTAGTGCTGGCTTTCAGATTCGCTGTCGCAACGATGCTGTCATAACTAGCACCGGCGAAATAAGAGTATATTATTTTACGTTTAGAAAACGAATGTAGGAAAGTCTTATTTCAATTTTAATTCTATTCATATTGTTTTATTTAGAGAGCTTACCGAGTTAACAGAGAGTGATCATCAACCAACTGTTAAAGTTTAACTGTTCTGAGGCACCTGGTCAGAAAATCTTGCGAGTCAAAAGCTCCAGAACCTCAACGAAACGAAGCGTGCGATCCTCGTTTAAATCAAACAGGGACCTTCGCTACACTTAAAGGAGGCATGTAAAGATGAGTACAGCAATCATTCAAGGTGAACTATGGGGTCAGGCTCTTCAGGCTTGGGCTCCGCTTCAGGAACCCAAACATAAACTGTTATGGGGAGTTATGCTAGAAGGAGGGCCCTGCTATGGCTCGTGCTAAAAGCGCGGTGCAGAAAGCCTATGTACCGAACCAGGAAGTCATCGATTTGTGGCCCGATATCACAGGCAGCGAGATCAATGGTTTGGGAGAAACTGAATCGGGGCGACCACGGCCGGTTTTCTGGCGTGCCGATGGCTCGATCGCCCATAGCGATGCCCTAGATTATCTCTATACCAAGAACACCGGTAATCAGCGCGTTATCGAAGCTCGCAAGAGATACGCGGAAACCTCAGAGATTCCGGTCAGCGATATTGCGCGTGAACCACTTGAAAAGAGTGCGGCCGACTGGACCGTTGAGGTGAAAAGAAATCGAGCGAAGCAAATAGTTAACGAAACATGGGTATCAAGAACTATTTAATCGAC
>JBLIMP010000260.1:0-6868 GCA_047638855.1 Cellvibrionaceae bacterium
ACCATCAATGACTACACCGTCATTTCTAACACGGCAGGTACGGGCAATGGTTCAATCGGGTCATCCCCTGCTGGGCCAACCCATACTCACGGCACAGTTGTGACGTTGACGGCCACGGCCGACGTCGATTCCACCTTCACCGGTTGGAGCGGCGACTGTAGCGGCACTGGAGATTGTTTGATCACGGTCGATTCGGCGAAAACAGTGACAGCCACCTTCACCCTCAACAGCTATACGCTAACAATAAACACGGCAGGAACAGGGTCAGGAACTGTCGATAAGTCACCTGACTCACCCACTTATACCCATGGCACAACGGTGACGCTAACCGCTACGGCCGCCAGCGGCTCCACCTTCACCGGCTGGAGCGGCGACTGTAGCGGCACGGCCGATTGCGTAGTGACGATGGATACCGATCAAGCGGTAACGGCGATGTTTCGGGAGTTGGGCCCGCTGGAATTTCCACCTGCTCCGCTTATCGCTCCGGCCAGTGGCAGTGAACTTAATACAAGTCGGCCGTCGTTCGAATGGAAAGCTGCTGGGTCTGGGGTGATCAGCTACACAATAACGGTAACTCAAACGCAATCTGAACCAGGTATGACAGTGTCAGGTTCAAGAGCTACTGATGCCGTTGTTTATACGTTTAAAACGTCACAGACAACCTATACACCAGATATTGATCTGCCAAATGGCAGTTATGAGTGGGTGGTACAGGGGCATGACGAGGCGGGGAATATCGGCCCCGCTACTGTTTCATCACGTTTTATAATTCAAGTTGAACCGCATACTTATTATTTACCCTTAGTTGTGCGCTAAAAGGTAAATCTAAGGCAATAATCATAAGCCATCAATCTGCTTCATATAGTCGATTTGTTTCTTACAATAAGATATATGAGCAGGTTGATCGCACTGGGTCAACCTTAAAGCATTTGTAAACTGACCTATACTGGGAAAAGACTTTTTTCAGTATAGGTCATCGGCTGGTATCTTCTTAAAAAGGGAGGGAGGGTCGCGTTCGACAGCGTTCGACTGAACTCACGCCGAAGTCTCAGGATGCGTACCCTGAGCTTGTCGAAGGGTGTTTTTCCCCAGATTAGGTCAACCCTGAAAAATAATTATCTAGCAAACTAGCTCAGGGGAATTGGCTGTGAGGCGATTTTGTTGATGTAATTGCATGTTTTATTCTCGGAAATCGCCTAAGGTGAATCATATCAATGCTTCAAGTTAATCAAGAACCCTCACTTTTTATCCGATCCGCAACGCTCAAAGATTGGGGATTGTTTGCGATTTTTGTAGCGGCCGGATTTGGTCTTTATTTCGCCGTTTCAAGCCTCATCAGTTTAGTTGCGATTGGGGCCGATGGGGAAATTGCACCTTGGACAATCTTGGCAATTGGGTTAGCAAACTTTTTGTGCTTAGGCGGGGTATTTGTCGGGCTGGGGATCGGGTTAAAGCACGTCAATTTGACTGATGTAGGCTTAAAGCCATTGCGTTGGGAATGGCTTTGGATATTGAGCGGTTCGGCCGTGGCGATAGGCATCATCCCCTTGCGGGGTGCATTGGCGTTGGCTGTTCAATTATTAATCGAGGGGGACCTTGAAAGCGTAGCCGCAAGAGGTGATCTGTTTACAAGCGGTGGTTTTTCGCTTCCAGCATTTTTGCTTACCTTGTTGGGGGTTGGCATTTTGGCCCCAATCTCTGAGGAACTGTTTTTTCGGGGGTTACTACATACATGGACAATGAAGTATGTCGAAACGTTTTGGGTACGCGGATTGATTACGTCAACGCTGTTTGGGATCGCCCATTTAGACAGCATTGGGGTAGCTGTTTCAGCTTTTGTTATGGGATGGGTTATCGCATGGATGTATGAACGTACTTGCTCGATATTGATGCCGATTGTGATCCACATCACTACAAATTCCACGGCCGTAGCGCTGCTTTACCTCTCGCTTTGGGCGATTGATGCGGGTCTAATTCCGGCTGAGTAGCAGGCCGGGTGGTAGTTGCCAGAGATGAAAACCGCTCACTGCCTAATTATTCTTTTGGCGTAGCTGAGTTTGCATTCCCATCTTCATCAGTCTCACTATCGCTTTCGTCGTCATGAGCATCTTCGCTACTATTCAGGCGATCAAGCCCTTCAAAAATAAGTGCATGTAGTGACCCTTCTGGATAAACCCCATCTGCGTCAGGCGGGAGCACTTTTACATTTGAAAGCAGCTCAACCGCATCGAATACTGTTTCGACCGTCCATATATGGAATTGGCCTGCTTGTACCGCATCAATCACTTTTTGTTCCAGCATGAGCTCAAAGATATTGACCGCTGGAATAATTACCCCTTGATCCCCTGTTAGCCCATTTAGTGAACAAATATCAAAAAAACCGGTGACTTTTTCATTTGCGCCACCAATCGGTTGAATCGTCCCTTTTTGATTAATAGACCCAGTCAGCGCGATATTTTGCTTGAGTGAGAAATTGCCCAAACTAGAAAGCAATACAATTAGCTCGGCCGCTGATGCGCTGTCCCCATCGATCCCAACGTAATGCTGTTCAAATGTCAAGCTAGCTGAAAAATTGAGCCGTTGATCCTGAGCATATTGCCCACCCATAAAGCCGATTAAAGTTAAAATGCCTTTGTTATGACTTGGCCCAGACATATCTGTTTCGCGCTCTATATGTGCGATGCCTGGCTCACCCTGCCATGTTCTGGCTGTTATACGGCCGGGTGTACCAAAAGAATAGTCACCAGATGTAAAGACGCTCAATGCGTTAATCTGCCCAATGGCAGATCCTTGCGTATCTATATAGATGATTCCTTCTTTAATGCGTGCGTGCTCTTCCTCTTCATGTAGATTCGAGCGATTGACCCGTTCTGTGATGGCGGTGTTAACATCGGCCGCAGTGACGACTTCTCGCCCTTCTGCTCCAGCCCAAAAACATGCCTCACGTATAATATCGGTCAATACCTCAAAATCAGTTGACAATCTGTTTTGGTGATCGGCCCACCATGCTCCTTGGTCGATAATGCTGGCAACGGCTGAGCGATCAAACGGCCGCATGTTTTCGTCTTGGGAAACAGTGGCAATAAAATCGACATAGGCCAGCTCGTTTTCAGATGTTCGATCCATATAGCTGGCAAACTCTGCTTTAACCTTGAAAAGTTGTTCAAAATCATCTTCTCTGTCATAAAGCCGAATCCAAGTGCTGTAATCGCCAATCAAAATGACTTTGATGTCGAGCGGAATCGGAGCTGGGTCAAGAGATTTTGTTAAAACTTGGTTACCTTCTGCGCGGTCACTTGGCTGAAGCAATATTTCGCCAGTTATTAGCACCCGTTGCAAAGCGTTCCAACCATTGCGCGAGGCGAGCAATTGGTTGACATTGATGACCAAGTAGCCCCCATTGGCTTTGTGCAGTGACCCCGGCCGGATATTGCTGAAATGCGTCGTGTGTTGTGATTCATATTCAATACGACCCATCAAATTATGGTAGCGGGGGTTGAGTTCTGTGATCACAGGTGCACCAACCGTTTCACTGTGGTCGATTAGCAGATTAATCTCATAGCGGCGTAAGTCTACAGGTGATTCATCTGCTTCTGGAGCAAAAAAGTCAGTTAAATGATCCAGTACATTTTTTAGAGAATCATCGAGATAGCTGACTACATCAGGTTGTTGCTCGTATTTTTCTTTGAGTTGATCGTACTGATAGCTGATCGCACTGCTCGCAACGGATCGTTCTAACTGATTCATTTGTTCAGTTGACTCAGTGTCGAGATCGCGTATAACACGCAAGATATCTTCTAAATCATCTTCCCAAGCCTGACGTTTTTTCTGCCATGCGCTTTGCTCATCAACCGGCAGTTGAGAAACTTCATCTTCGGTCATGGCCCGCCCTTCAATAAGCGGCATTAAGGCCAACCCAGAAGCGGTGCGTACAACGGTTAACCCTTCGGCCTTGACTTGGCCTCGTAAATGATCAATGAGGTCATCGCGGCCGGTTTGAAATGCTTGACGTATTTTGTCAGCCGCTTCTCGGTACTCGTCTGTTTCAAAAGCATCCGGCAGCTCTTTTTTGAGCATGTCCAGCAACTCTTCCATCTCTTTGCAGAAAACAGCCCCTTCCCCTGCCGGAAAACAAATCGCGTTTGGTTTATGATTTATTTCAAAATTGTGAACATAAACCCAATCATTAGGCACCGGCCGGTCAGCTGCATGCAACTTTAGAAACTTTTCAACCGCTTCCCGATGACCTATCGCGGTTTGCCCCAAAACATAGATGTTATATCCACGACTAGGAATTTCTAATCCAAAACGCAATGCTTTTGTAGCACGAGGTTGGCCGATGATTGCTGCCGAAACTGGCAAAAGTTCAGCGGTGGTTTCAAAGGAAAATTGGTTGGGGTCACAGATGCGTTTTAGTTGCGAAGGTAATAGCTGACGAGCGGTCATTCATTCTCCAGATTCAAAATTTGCGTGGGGATCATACCAGTCTGCATAGGACTGGCAAGCTTAAGCATGAATATGACACATATCATAAATAATACGAAGAGGCCACAATTTATTTGTGGACAGATAGTTTAAGGGATGCAGACATCAAGTATATTGGGCTTGTAGGCAAATAAAAACCCCACCCGTTAAGGTGGGGTTTTTGTTGTGGCCGTAGCACTGTTACCCAATCTGGGGAGGAAGTGCTACGGCCGGATTACTACTATCGTCCATTGTGCACCACCTCCTTTGGTTATAGATTGCGGAGGGATATATGTAAATGATTTAGGCATTATTGCACAGCCAGAAAAGGCTGTCAACCTTAACAAATCTACAGTTACGTCTAGTTATGTAATCTTAATTTTTGTGTATAAGAACTACAGTAATCGATTTTTTTTGAACTAAAGCACGGTAAAATAAGAATGACTGATTGTGGAGTTGAAACGCATGTCCATATTAAGCACACAGAACCTAAATGTGCATGGGCGTTGAACCAATAAAGTTGGTCCTACTTATTAAGAACACTTTTAACCGACAAAATTTATGCGAAAATTAGCTATATTCCTATTTGCCGCCCTTCTAATTGGCCTTTTTCCCCAAAATGCAAAATCTCTTGAAGAGACATTGCCTCAGCAAGCTCCTGTGGATTGGCGATTTGGGATCGTCGAATCTTATGAAGATCCGGCCGCCGCCAACGCTTCGGGTGCAGCCTGGACCCGTGTGCGCTTTCAATGGGCAGAGGTGCAAGCGGCCGGTGAAGGGTCGTGGAACAATCCTATTGTTAGCGATGCTCAGATCGCAGGCGAAGCCGCGGCCGGCCGACGTGTTGTGGGATTGCTGATTGGCATCCCCGATTGGGCCAACGAAAATGGCCTACCACGTGGCCTTTATCTGCCTCCTGAAGACCCCGGCAACACATGGGCTACCTTTGTGCGAACCGCTGTCGGCCGTTACAACGGCACCATTAATAATTGGATTATTTGGAATGAACCGGACGTATGGGATCAAAATGCACCAGGGCACACATGGAATGGCTCTGTTGACGATTTTGTACAGCTGCAAAAAGTCGCCTATTTGGTTGCCAAAGAAACCAATCCCAATTCAACCATCCATCTAAGTGCATTTACATGGTTTTGGGATGCCAATTATGGAAAGCCTCAATATATGGGGCGCATGTTAGACAAAATTGTTGCAGAGCCAGGTGCGGCCGAAAACAATTACTATTTCGATGTAGCCACCGCCCATCTTTACTTTCAGCCAGGCGTTGTGTATGACATTGTCGGTGGTTTTTATGGCATTATGAATGCCCGTGGAATTTCAAAGCCGATCTGGATTGTTGAAACAAACGCCCCACCCGACGATGACCCTGCCTGGCCAGTGCCTAACTTTACATTTAAAGTCAGCCTCGAAGAGCAGGCCCGTTATATGCCCCAAGTAATGGCATTGGGGTTAGCTGCTGGGGCACAACGGATTGCGGTTTACAAACTCAAAGACAAAGATTCTGATGTAGGCGCGAATCCTGAACCCTTTGGCCTTGTGCGGCGTGACGGCAGTCGCCGCCCTGCATTTAATAGTTATCGGGTTGCAGTCAACTATATGAGCGGCGTACTGAGTGCGCGACGAGAAAGATGGGACAATGCGGGTGTGATTAAGCTGGCCCAACAAAACAAAACGACCCATGTTATGTTTTCACGCACTCTAGGGGATGTTCAAGTACAAATCGCAGCGACGGCCGCTACCGCTGTATTGGCTGATATGTACGGTGTGCAACGGATTATCACGGCCGAAAACGGATTCTTTTCTGTGACTTTGCCAAACGCTAATTGCAGCCAAATCGCTGGTGAATATTGCATGATTGGTGGGCACACCTACTATCTTGTTCAAGGGGCTGATGGAGCCGAAACCGAAGCTCCATCTGTTCAAGGTCAAGGGGAAATAGCAATCACTCAAGCAATCACACCGACCGTAGAGCTTACGCCAACAGAAACATTAGAACCTACGCCAACGGAAACATTGGAACCTACCGCCACAAGTACAGAAAAACCTACGGCCGTGCCGACCGAAACACCACCGCCAACACCCAAACCAACCAGCACACTCAGGCCAACAGCATTTATTTTTCCAGCAGATGAATTTGATGGCACCGCATTAGCCTCATCTGTGAGTAAAGATGAAATCGTATTAGAGCAACCCGCTGGCACGAATACACCAGAACCCGCTCTAATCCCACCGGCACCATCAGCCTTGCGTTTCCCAACGTCCGACTTAATGGGATACGGGTTAATCTTGACCGGGGCTGGTTTGATTTGGTTATTCTGGTCGCGAAGAAAATCCTAAAAAAGAGACTGAAAGGAAATACAAGATGATTAAACCTGCGATGCTTCAG
>JBLIMP010000261.1:0-6831 GCA_047638855.1 Cellvibrionaceae bacterium
TAATCGGCCGTATCCAGCTTGTCTCCAATATCTTTAGAAGGAAAACCATTCAGATGATCTTCTGTATATTCGACCCCATCGACTTTCTTCTTGCCCGAAAATGCAACGATTGCTTGAAAGTTACAATTTTGCTTCTCTAACTCTTTTTTGATCGCTTGATAATAGCGGATAGCTGTCGTGATATTGCGGGTGACCACCATCCCCTTGGCTTGCCCTTTTAACCGCTTAGCCTGCACCACATTCTCTAGAAAATGGTTAACCATGATTTCTGCTTTGACCTGAATCGTCTCTTTATCCCCTTCAACAAATGCCCGTAATTTCTTCTGCGCCCTCAAGGTGTCAAAGAGCGGGTTATCAACTGTTGATTTGATGATCTCATAATAGCTACGGTAGGTCGTGTAATTGCCCAACACATCGAGAATAAATCCTTCTTCAATCGCCTGTTTCATTGAGTAGAGGTGAAACGGCCGGAAAGAGCCATCTTCCTGAAGCTGACCAAACTTTTCAAGTGTTGCGTTTTTGGGGGTGGCGGTAAAAGCGAAATAGGAAGTATTACCCCCTAGTTTCCGCCCTTTCATTACTTTTAGAATTTCATCCTGATAATCAAACTCATCTTCATCCTCTTTACCCTCTTCATCTTCGTCACTTTTAGTATCGGCCGCTTTTGCACCTAAACTCATATTCATCTTGTCGTGCGCTTGCCCGCTCTGTGAAGAGTGAGCCTCATCGATAATCACGGCGAAATTTTTGTCGCTCAGATCATCCACCGCATCAACGATGAAAGGGAATTTTTGAATGGTGGTTGTGATGATACGCTTGTTATTTTCAAGGGCGAGGCGTAAATCTCGTGAGCTATGGGCTGGGGCGATGATGTTTTTCACAGCCGAAAAGTTAGAGACATTATCACGTAACTGTTTATCGAGTACCCTGCGATCTGTGACGATAATGACTGAATCAAACAGCGGCCGGTCGGCTCCAGCTTGATACAGTTCAATAAGCTGATAAGCGACCCACACGGCAAACGACTCAAATGTGGTTGGAATGAGGACTATTTGGAAAAAGTGCTGCAGATTTAGATGCGATTGCCCTAGAAATGAGGGTTCCCCAGTTGCGCCATGAGATCAAATTTAGTGGTCACCCGTTACAGTAATAGCGACATTTCCTATTTTGTCCCCTGTTTCAACATACCGGTGCGCCTTAGCCATATGCTCCAGCCGGTAACATCTATCGATGACCGATTTAATCTTTCCCGCTTCAATTAGCCCTTTGAGAAAAATCAAATCTTCTGTCTTTTGGCTGGATGACCCAATGGCTACTTTTTTTCTACTGGTTATCGAACTCCATATTTTAATAATAACGTGTGACAGTCCCGCGTTAGCTAAAAAGTAAACCCCATCCTGTTTGAGTGATTTTAATCTGCGTGAAAACGAACGCTTGCCAACCACATCAATAATCACATCATAAGCCTGCCCGTTTTGAGTAAAATCCTCTTGTGTGTAATCAACAACCTCGTCAGCACCAATCGAACGCAACATGTCTAACTTCCTTGAGCTGTCGACGGCTGTGACGTGTGCCCCAAAATATTTGGCAAGCTGTACAGAAAAACTACCGATACTGCCTCCGGCACCAAAAATTAAAACCTTTTGGCCCTGTTGAATATTTGCTTGCCTTAGAAAATGCAATGCTTCAAATCCCGCAGTGGGAACGGTTGCTGCTTCTTCGTAATTCATATTGGCCGGTTTGATTGCCAGCGCACCTTGCATAGCATTCGGCTCTTCGTGCAGACAAATGTACTCAGCATATGCGCTAAAACCAAAACCGGTCGTGCCAAAAACCGAGTCCCCTTTTTTAAAGAATTTTACATCCTCGCCAACTTCCTCAACTTCCCCAGCTAGTTCTTGCCCAAGTATTGTTATTCTTGTCGGCCTTCTTAGGCCGACATAAAGTCGCATGGGGAATGACAGCATAAGAGGGAGTTTGAGCCTTCGTAGTTCACTGTCTCCTGCCGTTACCGTTGTCGCATGTATTTTTACCAAAACTTCGTCACCTTTTGGTGATGGCTTGGCGACGTCTCTAAGTTGAAGGCCATCTGGTGATCCGTATTTTGTCCATACAATTGCTTTCATATCTGTTCCTTATGGTGGTGGGTCTACCTGTTTGGGTTGGTATCTATTATGAGACCTTGCTATAGATGACAGGCATTTGCCCTTTCCATTTCTGCCAAAGATCATTATCAGTTATCAATTCAGCCATAAAGTGTCCCACATTAATTCGGCTAACCTGCCCTGCATCGAAAATAGCGCTTCGAGTAGGTGACCGATGCAACTCATAATCAGTCACCTCATCTTCATCAATCAAGCCATCCGGCCGGACTGCGGCCCACCCGATCCGGCTGTCCTGCTGGCCGATTTGGACTCTCAGATAATCGGCCGCCTGCTCATTGTCAACATGCGGTGGCACTAGTAGGCGTAAAAGCCCAATCACACATTTCTGTGCAAAAGAAATCGGCTCGTTTAGATCCCGATTACTGTTACCGGTCGTATTCATCAGCACAAACTTAGTTTGCGCTTCAGCTCCATTTGCCTTGACCGCATCGCACAATCGGCGAGTCGCATCAGTAACCAGTCTTCGCGGATGGCCATAAATGCCTTTCAAATCCATGTTGTGTCCCAAGCATGAGGCCACAGCGTCACATCCTTTAACATGTTTCACTAATTCAGTGTCACTTAAATCTAAAACGCTCGCCTCAATCACAGACAAATCATCATGATTTTTGACAGCTTCGGGCAGCTTGTCGGCCGACCGAACAATCACTTTTACACTGTGACCACGATTCAGAAGTTGCTCTGTCAGCAACCGGCCGGTTGCGCCACTGGCTCCTACGATAAGTATGTTCATTTTGCTTTTCTCTCTATTAGCCCAAGATGCTATTTTGAATAAACTCTATAGCACACAACTTGGGTCATTTCATTTAAATGATTACGATCAGTTTTTGACAAAAGCGTCGTTCATATTTTGCTTTGCTCATTGTCTTTTTAATTCCAACTTAACAGAGCATACGGGTCGACATAGTGAGTGGTCATCACCACATGTGGTGATTGAGGTGGTGATCTTTTTCAGGTTGGAATTCGCCAACGGTATCCAATCCCAGTCAAATCCCTAATCGTAAATATTGTTGAGCTTTTTTTGCATTATATGTTTGCTTACCCAGCTAGCCCCAAAAAGTCCAGCGTAAAGCCAAGTGAATTGATGAAACCATGCACGACTATAAGCGGCCAGAGATTGTTTTTGGAACGCACAAAAAATGTTCCAAAAATCAATCCAATGACCCCAGCGTTCACGAAGCCAGCCAGCCCTTGAGCATAGAAGTGCACCCCACCAAATAAAAGTGCGCCCAGTACCACCGCCAAGATGGGCGCGAAACGGAAACCCTGGAATACAGTTTGTAATCGGGTAAGAAGAAATCCCCGAAAGAACATTTCCTCGCCGAAGCCAGCTCCAATCCAGGACAGGGCAATCAATGTCAGATACATTCGCAAATTCCCGCTGATGTCCCCAAAGCGTGCTAATTCACTTTCAGACGTTTCTGATAGGAAGGTTAGGCCGATAGCATCGAGCCCTTTTGTGAGAGAAATGATGATCACAAGAACAGCACCAAACAGCATCATTGCTTGGGGAATAACCATGAGTTTGGCCCTTCTGCCAGGAAGCGACTTCAAGCCCATAGATGACCATTTCTGACCGCGCCAGCGTATATACACTGTGAGAAGAATGACCGTTGTAATAAGCGACACCTGCCCTGAATACGGCCCCAAAAAAGCATCCATTACCTCTTTTGATATCAAAGCAAAGGCGATAAATACGATCAGCTCAATAACGGCCATTTTCTTAGAGCTCTCGACAGTGTGCTCATCATTTTCCCGATTTTGCGAGCTAACGTTTTCCATGATTATTTTCCTTGTTCCTGTTAGGTTTATCCTTCAACGGCTCAAATGCGGAAAGGGTAATTTTCGTGCTGCGCGGGGGTGAGATTGAGGAGGTTGTTCGTATACAAATTTAGCGCCAGCCTTATAAATATGACGACGGTAAATATGATAAAGCCGGTACTGTATGCCATTGTTGTAAAAAAAGGAAGCAAGAAAGTCCAGAATGCGACATTATAAGCCAGCCTAATAATAGAGAATGGATGAGTGACTCCCTGCTTAACTGAAACGTAGTTAGCTATATTTTCCCGAAGCCACGCGAACCGCATGGCTGTATGAAGTTCGATAACCAGTCAAAAAAGCGCCCCGAAAACCGAAAGTCCGATTAAGCCTCCCCTTCCCGCCCAGAGCGAAGTGGAAAAAGCGATAATAACGTATATCGTGGTGGGGACTCCCAGCCCTAGCGAAAGGTAATTATTCCAACTGACGGTCAAGAATCTTTCCTTTGTCATCATGTTTATCCTTTCTGCCTGTTTATTTCCGAATTTAGCCATTTCCATGCAACAGAACTCTCTTTCCCACTATCGATTGTTTTAAGCAACTTCAAGCGTAAGAGCTTGCTGTTGCCACCGCTCTACATTTACACCTTTGATTAACAACCAGACAGGGAGTAAAACTTCCCCAATAAACAAAAACTCGGCAAACGCTATGCCAAATTCAGGAAATAGGATGAAGATGAAAGCGTCTACAAAATAGCCAAAACATCCAATCATCAAAGCGATGCCGATAATTTTGGGGATGTAGTTTGACTTGAAAACTAGAAATCCCATGGGAAATAACCAAAGGCCCCAGAATATGCCCGCAATGTGAACGCCGTATTCATGTAAATCTAAAAAGAGGGCGATCAGGTCATGTGGCTGTTCAGCACTGTTCGCCAATAGTAACACCGCACCACTGGTTAGTTCATTCAACATAGCGATCGGAATAGCCAGCACAACAAACAGAACCATCAATTGAGCGACATATTTATTGACTGGGCTAAGCAGCTTGTACAGAAGCAGCACAACGATGAGATTAACTAAATAAGCTAATAATGCACTCACGATACTAAGGCGGAATAGCGATTCATTCGCTAAAATATTATTAACTGTTTCTCCCATGCTCTCTGGGACGATAATCCTACTAGGGACAAACAAGATGCCGAAAACACCCAGTGGCACCAAAAGCAAGTACATGAAGCCGGTCAATCTGGCGGTCATATTGGGGTTTGTTTTTTCTAGATTAATCATTTTTCTCCATTTTTTGATTGGTGTTGTCTTTTTAATTCCAACTGAACAAAGCATACTAGTCGGCATGGAAGTAGGTATCACCACATGTGATGATTGAGTTGGTGATCTTTTTCGGCTCTTTGGGAATTCAGGGGGTTGACCCCAGATGTAGGGGCTAGGCATTCGCATGAATAATCGGTCAATAGCCAACATGTTAATGCAAACGTCTCGCTCCGATGACGTTTAAACCCACCAGGGTGAGACATTTTCTGTTGCATGAGTAAATCGATTCAAAGTATAAGGAGAAAATGCCTAACCCCTACATATACTGGTTCCCCCTCGAGATCCCAAAGAGCCTCTTTTTCGGTTTGGAATTCGGCAACGGTATCCAATCCCAGTCAAACCCCTATTTATAAATTTTGTTGCGTTAAATGTTTGCTTACCCAGCCAGAATCAAAAAGTCCAGCGTATAACCAAATGAAATGATGCACAACTATGAGCGACTAGAGACTATTTTTGAACGCACAAAAAATGTTCCAAAAATCAACCCAAGACAAGATGATAAATGTCAGATAAAGTC
This sequence comes from Cellvibrionaceae bacterium, assembly GCA_047638855.1. Classification (GTDB taxonomy): domain Bacteria; phylum Chloroflexota; class Anaerolineae; order Promineifilales; family Promineifilaceae; genus WTJY01. The sequence goes on from JBLIMP010000261.1 coordinate 5,772, forward strand.
GTACAAATCTCTACAGGCAACAAAAAAGCGCACGTTTGACGGTGCGCTTCTAGTCCAATGTAGGCTCGATTAGCTGAATATTATCTTTTCTCATTATATTTCATCCATCCTGATTATTTTATCTTGCTACAAAAACGACTGTCATATATTCAATCTTTGTACATTGGGCTAACCTTCCTGATTTATCTTAATTCTCTTAATATTATAATGCAGGCTCGGCTAAGTGAATATTATCTCTTCTCATTTAAACCTCCATTTGTCGCCTGCTTTTTGACTTCTTAATCAAAGATTGTTTCCTTGATTCACCTGCATTATAAGATTGTTCTATTCTTAGCGATAGTGACAAATGCCATCATATAGTCATGACATTAAATATGTTTAAAATCTAGCTAATCTACAGTTTATAAAAGATCGTGAAATTGCTGAACAAGGTCGCTGCCGCAGGCCGCTTTGCGCGTCATCGGGACTTTGTCGAGCATTTCAACCACTTTCGGCAGCAACCACTTCTTCCGGCAACCGACCCGCCCCTCGCTCAACAAATGAAACAGAATTCGTAGTGATACAGAATCCTACGCTTGCATCTGGTTCATCAAAAGAAAGGGGGCTGGCCATCCGTTTTTGGACCAACTAATTGCCTCACTTGTGAAATTCTTCACCGATTTTGAGTCTATTTTTTGAACCAACTTAGCTTATCGAGTCTAACAAAAACGGCTAAAAAATAGATCAACTTAATTGTCCTTGAACATTTCCCTTGCTCTGGGTGGGTCTTCTGCACCGTGAAGGGTGCTGTGGTCGGCCTCGGCCGTACCACTTTCTTCATAACCTGCTAAAACCTCCAACTTGAAAGTTACACAAATTCACAAAACAAGCGGCGTTTACTATTTCACATTTACCATCATTCACTGGCTCCCTATTTTGTTTCAGTCGAAGCCTGTCTCATCTTAACCAACAGCCTAAACTTTTGTCACAAAACCAAAAATCTACGCATTCACGCTTTTGTGATCATGTCCACTCACTGCCATCTGGTTCTCCAATTTAGTTCAGTTTATCTTAACTGACT
>JBLIMP010000262.1:0-6831 GCA_047638855.1 Cellvibrionaceae bacterium
AATGGTGTGGCGTTTATGTGCCGCTGGGTCGATGTCGAATGGTTGAGGCAGGGGCATATTCCGTTTTTCCCAGCCGGGATTATTGATATGTTGTGAAGTGGAACTTGTGTAAACGGATTGATAAGTTTTCATCAAGCCGAGACTAGGAACCGCCAGCGGCCCGGCCGTGCATGCGACAAACTACTTGCTCAAAACAAAGAATATCTGGCAGGGATGGGGCATCGCCCGGCCGTGATTGACGACTCTCTTGAAACCTTGTGCCACGTCAGTTAGTTCCTAAAGTCACTCGTCAGAATGACCCGAGTAACTCATACACCTACTTGCCACCCCCATCCAAAAAGGAGAAACTTTACTTTTATCCCTTAACCTTTCCCCTTTATCCCTTTCAAAACCATGAACGCCCCAAAATTCAACCCAATCGAATACATTCACGACCTAAAATGGTCAGACATCCCCAACGGTGTCAAGCACCAAGCCACCCGTTGTTTGCTTGACACCGTTGGCGTATTTTACGGCGGCACCCACACCGATCTCAGTAAAATTATTTATGACTTTGCGGCTATTGGCTATGGTGGTAACCAGACCAAACTCTGGCTCGACGGCCGCCCCGTCTCTCTCCCAGGAGCCGCCCTTGCCCATGGCATGACAATCGACGCCTTAGATATGCACGACTCTTGTAAAGAGGTCAAAGGGCATGTTGGGGTCGCCGTTGTTCCGGTTCTAATCGACTCGATCAAGCTATTAGCCGATGGTAGCATGGGAGGTGATATTACAGGGGAGGAATTTATGACCAGTATGGTCATGAGCTATGACATTGCGACTCGGGCGGGCATGTCTCTCCACAATACCGCTTGCGATTACCATACTTCCGGCGCATGGTCTGCTTTGGCCTGCGCTGCGATTATTGCTCGTCGAATGGGACTATCGCACGAAAAAACACGCCATGCCCTTGGCATTGCTGAATACCACGGCCCTCGCTCGCAGATGATGCGTTGCATCGACTATCCAACCATGCTTAAAGATGGCTCTGGCTATGGGGCGATGGCTGGCGTGAGTGCGGCCATGATGGCGGCTGGTGGCTTTACTGGCGCACCCGCCATTACTGTCGAAGCCGATGACGTATCGCACTACTGGGATTCATTAGGCTCAGATTGGATGTTGGATTTGCAATGCTTTAAAAAATATGCTGTTTGTTATTGGGCACAAGCCTCAGTGGCTGGCGCACTTGCCATCCAGCAGGAGCACAACGTCATCCCTGACCAAATCGAAAAGATCAATATTGGAACATTTCACAATGCGGTCCGGTTGGCCGTTCGTAGGCCAGAAGATACTGAAAAAGCGCAGTACGCCCTTCCCTATCCTGTCGCGGCCGCGCTTACCTATGGTCGTCTCGATTGGAACGAGCTTTCTGGCCAAACACTAAAAAACGAAAATGTACTGAAACTGGCAGACCGCATCAATCTTTTTGAAGATCAAGAGTGTAACGATGCTTTCCCGGCCGAACGCAATGCGAAAGTCAGCATTGAAACAAAAGACGGCCGTCACTTACACGCAGGCACAACTTATGCGCCGTGGCAACCGCACAATCCTCCCACTGATGATGAACTACTCGAAAAATACCGTTCACTTGCCATCGAGCGTATCGGCCCAGATGCGTCTCAGCAGATGGAAGATGTGTGTTGGAACATGGCGAAGTTAGAGTCAGCATCTGTCATCCAAAACTTGCTAACTGGGTAGGGGGCTTGGGGTCGAAAAGGCCGGATTCAAATTAGCTCCGGCCTTTTCGACCCCTACGGCAAAATCACTCCCATGAGCTCCGTCTACTTTAGGTAGTCTTTAGCCGGACCCTCTTGATGTAACAAGGAAAATCGTCTTGTTTAAAATCAAGCGGCCAGATTTCTATCAAATAACTCTTTGCATCGGCTACACAAATAAAAATCTTTTTTCTCTTCAGCCTCCAACTTACCGGGGATTGCAATTTTCACACCACAAGCCTCAAGCGCCGATGCCACATCACACAATGGCAACCCCATAATTCCTGTGTAGCATCCATTTATTCCAGCAACCGGCCGGAAATCCGGATGTTGAATTGCATAAGCCCCAGCCTTATCCATTGGATCACCTGTCGCAATATAAGCTTCAATCTCCTCATCCGTATACGGCCGCATCACAACATCGCTGCTATTTACAATCCTGTGTTCATCCCCATTTGTATCAATGATAATGACGCCAGAATGTACTTGATGAGTATGCCCTCGCAACTGTCTCAGCATTTTCCAAGCTTCAACCTTATTGACTGGTTTGTTCAACATCTCAGCCCCGTCAGCTACCGTTGTGTCAGCCGTGATAATGATCGTACCTTGTCGGACCTGCCCTCTTAATGCGTTTGCTTTAAGTTGTGCCCGCCCAAGTACATTTTCGGCCGGGTCCGCGACGGTCACTACGTCTTCATCAACGTCGGCCGTCAGCACCTCAAACGATACACCTAATTTTGCCAGCAATTCTCTTCTTCTCGGTGATGCCGACCCCAAAACAACTTTGAATTCTTCCATTTTAGAATTTTACTGCATATTCAATATATTTTTTGGCAAAAAAAAGCCGACCTCGAAAGATCGGCTTTTAATTGAACCTGGATTATTTAGTGTGAAAATAGATTAGCTAATCTCTACTTTTGCGCCAGCTTCTTCAAGTTTAGCTTTTGCTTCGTTAGCTGCATCTTTGCTAACGCCTTCAAGAATCATACCCAGACCATCGACAACTTCTTTAGCTTCTTTCAAGCCAAGGCTGGTTAAAGCGCGGACTTCTTTAATAACATTGATTTTCTTAGGACCAACGTCAGCCAATTTTAAATTGAACTCAGTTTGTTCTTCCACTTCTTCAGCAGCAGCACCACCAGCCGCCATTCCAGGCATCATCATTGGCATTGCAGCAGGAGCAGCAGCACTAACTCCCCATTTTTCTTCTAACATTTTTGTTAACTCAGCAGCTTCCATCAAAGAAAGAGCGCTAAGAGATTCTACGAGTTGGTCTAAATCGGCCATTATATTTCTCCGTTTTCTAACATCTTCTCGACTGAAGAACAGTCATAAGAATAAATTTTTGTTTTTGATAAAGTCAAAAGTGAGAGTTACTCTGCACTTTCTGAAGTTGCGTGTGCATTCAGGACATTTAAGACCTGTTTCACGCTATTGTTTAGGATACTTACCGTATCCTGCGCAGGTGTTGCTAATAATCTAACCAATTTACCGGTAATTGTCTTGCCACTTAACAAGCCAGCCATTGTTGCTCGAAGTTCATTGAGCGTTGGCATAGTTGAAAGTGTATCAACACCTTTTTCATCCAGAATTTGGCTGCCGAAGACCGCGCCGCTAATTTCAAAGAATTCATCTTTTTTAGCGTGCTCCTTAAGCACCTTAGCAAGAGCCGGAGCTTCACCAAGAGAAAAAGTTGCTGCAACCTGACCATGTAACAGTTCCGCTGGAACTGGGAGGTCAGCTTGTTCAAGTGCATGAGCTAATAGAGTATTCTTTGTCACATGAAATGAGCCTTTTGACTCAGTTACTTTATGACGCAGTTCTTCCATCAGCTTAACAGACATACCGGTGTATTTCGTTACAAATATCGCATCACTACGCTCAATTAGGTCCGCATACAGAGCTACCAGCTCTTCTTTACGTTTTTTTGAGATAGCCAAGAGATTTCGCCTCCTCACACCAGAATAAAAAAATCCCCGCACAACCGTGCGGGGATCCAGGTTTCATTTAAAGTGATGATGACTATTTAACCAATAAGAGTTATCTTGCTTGGCCATTTCGACATCACCGAACGAACTGTTTCACCCACCTCGGCTGGTTATTAAGCCATTACTGGCACCAGCTATCTTTGGTAAATTTTTTCAGTATTTTATTTGATTTTCAATGAACAGGATTATGACATATTTAACCCTGCTGTCCAAAACATTTACAAACCGATCATCAAATCAGCTTATTAAAAACCTGATTCAGATTGATCAAGTTTAATGCCAGGCCCCATTGTATTCGCTATCGTGATCCGGTTTACAAAAGGGCTTTTTAAACCATCAGGTTTGTTACGACGAATCGCTTCAAATAGAGCATTCATGTTTTCGAGCAGCTCAGTTGTTCCAAAGCTAGCCTTTCCAATAGGTGAATGTAGATTGCTGGTTTTGTCAACTCTAAACTCAACACGACCTGCACGTGATTCGTCAATCACACGAGGTAAGTCCTGCCCTGGAACAACAGTCCCAGCTTTTGGACTCGGCATTAAACCACGTGGTCCTAGAATACGTCCAAGACGGCCGACCATCCCCATTTGTTGTGGAACAGCGATTGCGATATCAAAGTCAACCCATCCACCCTGAATCTTTTTTATTGTATCAGCATCAGCGATGTAATCAGCACCAGCTTCTTTTGCCAAAACTGCATCTTCGCCATCAGCAAAAACAAGAATTTTTACAGTTTTACCTAAACCGTGAGGCAAAACTACAACGTCACGAATCATCTGTTCAGCTTTACGTGGATCAACACCTAGGTTGAAATGTACTTCAACAGTAGGATCAAAATTAGTAAAAGCTGTTTCTTTGATCAATGCGATCGCTTCATCGCGAGCATAAAACTTGTTGCGGTCAACTTTTTCGGCGGCCGCTAAATATTTTTTTCCGTGTTTAGCCATGATATTCTCCTGTGGTTAGTAAAATCTGCATACAGATTTTATCCCACATCTTTTAGTTTCTAGCCTTCTACTGTTAGACCCATGCTACGAGCCGTACCAGCAATAATTTTCATTGCTGCTTCTACATCATTTGCGTTTAGATCCTTCATCTTAACTTCAGCAATTTCTTGAAGCTGAGCACGAGTGACCTTACCAATTTTGTCGCGATGTGGAATAGGAGAACCGCTTTTAACTCCGGCTGCTTTTTTCAGCATATCTGCTGCTGGCGGAGTTTTTAATGCAAGCGAGAAACTACCGTCCTGATACACAGTGACTTCTACCGGCACAACCTGCCCAATCATATTGGACGTTTTAGCGTTGTACTCCTTACAAAAGCCCATCAGGTTAATACCATGAGGTCCCAGAGCTGTACCAACCGGAGGTGCCGGATTAGCTTTACCACCCTGAATCTGAATTTTTACAATTACTTTGACTTTTTTGGCCATTTTTTCTCCTGGAGTCCATGCACTTGCCTAAGCTGTGCTTAAGCAAGCTCCTCCTATAAGATGTATTGTCTGTCACAAAACCAGGAGAATTACCGTCAATTACGATAATCCTCCTGATTATAAAACTTTATTAATAGTCTAACTCGCTCTAAGCGAACTAAAAACAATTTAAGCTAGACTTTTTCGACATGTAGGAAATCGAGTTCAACCGGTGTTTCACGGCCGAAGAATGATACAAGTACACGGACCTTGGCACGATCTAGATCAATTTCACTGACAGTGCCAATAAAATCTTTGAAAGGGCCAGTTCCAATTCGAACTTTCTCATTAACCTGGAAGTCGAATTTGACCTTCGGAGCTTCAGCTTCCATCCGGTTCATAATTCGAGCAACTTCGTCCGGCCGTAAAGGCGTTGGCTCGTTGCCCATGCCTACGAATCCCGTGACACCCGGCGTGTTCCGAACTACGTACCAAGACTCTTCGCTCAAAACCATTTGGACTAAAATATAACCCGGGAAAACACGTCGCTCAACGGTACGTCGTTTCCCATCCTTGATTTCGATTTCTTCTTCTGTAGGCACAACAACATCAAAAATATTATCTTGCATACCCATAGAGTCAATTCGCTGTTCAATACTATGTCGCACTTTGTTTTCATAACCTGAATAACAATGGACAACATACCACGAGCGAGCATCATCCTTCGGATATAAATCACCAAGGAGACTTTGAGTTATTTCTTCTTCTGGAACTTTTTTAAAATTAGACATAAAATGTCACGTTCCTAAGCCTGTCCAACCATGAATCGAATTACTAATTCGAACAAGTTAGACCATATCCAGTCGAGAGAGCCAAGAAATAATGAAAAGACAGTCGTAAACGCTAGTACAATACCAGTCAGTCGCCAAGCCTCTTCATTTGTAGGCCAAGTAACCTTACGCATTTCACCGCGTGTTTCACGCAGATAACGGGTAACTGCATTGGGTTGAGGCTTTTTATTATCACCTGAGGGCGATTTTTTTACCGCCCCAGTTCTCTTTTTCGGTTCAGTTTGTTCAGCTTGAGCCACTAGATTGCCGACCTTTTTTAGTTAATATTGCAAATAAGCACATTTGAATTTAAAACAATTCTCACAGGAAGGACAGGACTTGAACCTGCAACCTACGGTTTTGGAGACCGTTGCTCTGCCAATTGAGCTACCTTCCTAAATTTTATTTTCCGATTTTCTTTTTAGGTGAAAAGGGAAAAAAGTATACCTTATCTAATTAACCCTGTCGAAAAACAAAGGAGGTATTCATAACGAACCACCTCCTTTTAATTAAAAAGATAAAGTACAGTAGCAAAAAATCGCGATGATATTACGCAATAATTTTGGTAATAACGCCAGCACCCACAGTCAATCCACCTTCGCGAATCGCAAAGCGTGACCCATCTTCAAGTGCAACTGGAGTAATTAACTCAACTGACATATTTACATTGTCACCTGGCATCACCATTTCAACATCTTCTGGAAGAGTTACCATACCGGTCACATCCATTGTTCGAATGTAAAACTGTGGACGATAACCATTAAAGAATGGCTTATGACGACCACCTTCATCTTTCCGTAGAATGTAAACTTCAGCAGTAAACTTGGTGTGTGGTTTGATCGATCCAG
>JBLIMP010000263.1:0-6783 GCA_047638855.1 Cellvibrionaceae bacterium
TAATTAGCTAAATAGTAGATCGAATTAACTCTGCCATGTCACGCGCGCGTGCGGCCGCAGTGCCCACATGCGCATCTGCTTGCATCAACTCGCTTAGCTCATCTTGCGACAAATAATTCTGTAACTCACGGTTGCTTGATACCAGATCAACCAATGGATTCGGCCGCCCCTCACGTACAGTTTGCCACGCTTCTAAACTTAACTCACGCAGCCATTCATGCCCATCTTGTCGGCTGGCACCCTGAGCCACTAAAGCCATCAACACCCGCTCAGTTGCTGCAAATGGTCCATAGGTTTCTAAGTTCCGGCCGATCTGCTTTTCATCAATCACCATATCGCGAAAAACACGAGTCGCGCGGCTTACAATCTCATCGGCCGCTAAAAAGCCTTCTGGCATAAAAACACGTCGATTGGCAGAATCATCCAGACTGCGTTCTAAAATCGCCTGACTGCCATTGTCCCAAGCAATGCCGGGCAATGAGGCGATATGGCGGGCCAGCGAGCAAATATTTTCTGTATTGATCGGATTTCGTTTGAATGGCATCGCACTTGACCCTACCTGATGTTTGCCAAACGGTTCAGCCCATTCTCCAAACGGTGGCGACTGCAAAACACGAAAGTCCATCGCCCATTTATGCAGCGAGCCAGCAATGCCAGCAAGAACATTCATGACCCGCACATCTTGCTGACGAGTATAGGTTTGAGTCGAAATCGGGAACGCCTCAATGCCTAATTGGTCCATGGCAACGAATTCCATCTGTTGCGCAGTTATCCCGGTCCCGCTCAAAATTTCATCGTAACTGGCTTGTGTCCCAACCGCACCTTTAAACCCTTTGCCCCGCACCCGCTGAATCATTCGTTGTAAATCTTCAAAATCAGCTAACAGGTCTTGCCCATATACGGCAAATCGATAGCCCAGCGTCGAAGGTTCGGCCGGTTGAATGTGGGTATGGGCCATTACAACAAGATCGGCTGTCATTTCAATTTTGTCGGCAACAACACTCAACAGCTCGACCATACGCATTTCTAGCTGCTGCAAGGATGCCTGTATACGGATTCCATAAACATTGTCATTCACATCCGCGCTAGTCGCCCCCCAATGGATAATCCCACCCCCGATTAGGCATTGTTCTGCATAGGTTCGGATTTCGGCCATTACATCGTGGCGGGTCTCTTGTTCAATTTCTAATGCACGGGGAATGTCGATGTTATCAGCCTGCGATTCGAGGTCAGCCAATTGAGCGGCGGTAACCAAGCCAGCTTGTTGTTGCGCTGTAGCTAAAGCGATCCAAACTCGACGCATCTGAATACGTTTATTTTCTTCAGACCAAATACGGCGCATTTCGGGGCTACCGTACCGCCAAGTGAATGGGGAGATATATGTATCGTGCGAAAATGTCATTCTTAATAGCTTTTGATTAAAACAAAAAAGCACTACCCATAGCCACAAACGCAACTTAGGGGTAATGCTTTTGAAATTAAAATATTAAACAGAAACCGAGCATTAGGTTCTGTCTGACTGTGTTTTAGATCAAATAATAGACCTGAGGCGGAATTAAAACTCTCCGCGACGGCGACGACGACGTTTTCTAGAGTTCCATTCTTCCTGAATAGCGAGTGTGTCACTTATCAATGCCTGCCTCTCTGCTGCAAGCCTTTGAAGAATCGTCTCATTCTTCTTCTGTTGAGTGTTGTCCAGTACAACTGCTTTTTTCCTTGCCATTTCACACCTCATCCTTTTTTATTTGATTTTTTCAGGTTCCGCTTCTAATCAAAAATGATTAAAAGCGCGACAGATTCGTCAGTATTTAGAGCTTATGCTCTATTTATAATTTAGAAAACCGCTGGGCACAGTCTTCTTTTTTTGCCCAATTTGCCCGATGTTGCTCATTAGCGAAAAGCAAAGAACCGTTAACGGGAAAATAAAAGGGTCGATCAGTGAATTGATCGTTAAACTGATTATATCGAAAAATTTACAATAATCAAAAATTGCTTTTGCGGAGCGAGGAGACTAAAGCACATTGCGTGCATCGCATAAAATCACACGCAATGTACTTTACCATCTCGGCTTCTTCTTGAGGCCTTTCTTTTCCATCTGTCCTTACAAATTTACCGAGGGGCTTGATAATTAGGTGCTTCTTTGGTGATTGAAACTGAGTGTGGATGGCTCTCGCGCAGACCCGCATTGGTAATGCGGACAAACTCAGCTTTCTCACGTAGTTCTTTTAGGTTCTGAGCACCTACATACCCCATTCCGGCCCGCAACCCGCCCATTAGCTGAAAGATAGCGTCATCTAAACGCCCTTTATATGGGACTTGTCCTTCGATCCCTTCAGGAACCAATTTGTGTCGATTAGCAGTATTGCTTTGCCCTGACCCATATCGATCAGCGCTATGGCCTACCATTGCCCCAGCACTGCCCATACCACGGTACATTTTGTAGCGGCGTCCTTCATATAAAATAATATCGCCTGGGCTTTCTTCAAGTCCGGCTAACATTGAACCCAGCATAACTGCGTCCGCCCCAGCCGCTAGAGCTTTCACTAGATCACCACTGTATTTAACCCCACCGTCTGCAATAGATGGAATTCCGTGTTTACGGGCTTCGGCCGCACATTCGGCAACAGCCGTCAGTTGTGGCACACCGACGCCAGAGATAATACGGGTGGTACAAATCGAACCAGCCCCCACACCGATTTTGATTCCATCTGCGCCTGCCTCGATTAAGGCACGGGTACCGGCCGCCGTAGCGACGTTGCCCACTAAAAGTGCGATTTCTGGATATCGGCGCTTCACTTCGGCCGTCGTTTCAAGCACCTTGCCGCTATGGCCATGGGCTGTGTCAATCGAAATAATATCAACCCCGCCTTTAACCAACTCCTCTAACCTCAGCAACCCTTGCTCGCCGACTCCAATCGCTGCTGCGCACAATAAACGGCCGTTACCGTCTGTTACCGCCTGTGGGTAGTCGATTTTCTTAATAATGTCCTTCACCGTGATTAACCCTTTGATGTGCCCTTCGTCATCGGTTAAAAGAAGCTTTTCAATCCGATGCTTGTGCAAAATCGCTTGTGCCTCGTGCAAAGAAGTGCCGACGGGTGCGGTTATCAATCGCTCTTTTGGGGTCATAAATTCAGTGACAGATTGCGGCCCGGGGTTTACAAATCTAATATCCCGATTGGTCAGCAAACCAACCAGTGAGCCATCAGGCTCAGTGATAGGGACACCTGAAATCTTATAACGGCTCATCAATGCTTCTGCATCAGCAAGTGTTGCGGTGGGGGGCAAGGTGATTGGGTTAACAATCATCCCAGCTTCTGAGCGTTTTACTTTATCAACTTCTTCTGCTTGGGCACTAGGGGCGAGATTACGATGAATGACGGATAAACCACCTAATCGGGACATGCCAATCCCCATCGGTGCTTCAGACACAGTATCCATTGAAGCTGCTAACACAGGGATGCTTAAGCGCATACCACAAGCGAAATCAGTGCTTAAATCTACAGTAGCAGGCAAAACATGAGATTCCCCTGGCTGTAACAAAACGTCGTCAAAAGTAAGGGCTATTTTTTGAAATTTTTGTGATATTAGATCCATTTTTATCTCTCTTTAAAATATTAGGTAACTGCTTTTTATAAAAAAAGGACCTTTTTCAAGCGCCATCAATGCTTGTGAGCAAATGATGGTATTCAAAAAAGGTCCTGGAAAGGTTGCTTAAGATGAAGGAGCGATTTGGTTGGGTTAGATTTATTTCGACTGATCGCTAAATGAATTGCAAAAAACAGGTAACTATTCAGGACCTGTTCGTAGGTGTGGCTTCAGCCGTTGTTTTCCGGTTGAAGCCATTAAAGTCGCTACTACAAACTCGATTTTCTTAGGCTGCTGAACAATTGCAAAAAGTAGTTAAAAAAAAGACCCGGCCGTAGCCGAGTCTTCTGAAACTTTATATTTCCTAATCTCGTTTACGTGACGGCTTATGCACGCGGCTGCTTGTGTTTATTCGAGATAGTCCCATTGATCCGTCTCGATTGGGTATCTTGCCTGTTACTAGCAGCATCACATAGATACCGGCCATGGCAACCCCAATAGCCACAAGCATTGACCAAGTTAAAGGGCTATTGCCTACATTTGCTTGGTCAGGACGAAATAGCTCGATCCAAGCACGGTTGCCACCCCACCAAAGCATAAAAAAGCCAAAGCCAAGTCCAGGAGTGACATTTTCCCGATTACGACGGAAATAGATCATTAACAGTGCAAAGCCGATGAGTAAAGCGATAGACTCGTAGAAAAAGGTAGGGTGAAAACGTGTGCCAACTGGGAGTGCTGCATATTCTGCACTGGGGCGACTGATCAGCAATCCCCAAGTCTCAGAATTAGTGGGTGGTCCATATAGCTCTTGATTGACAAAGTTGCCCCACCGGCCGATGCCCTGAGCCAGCAATACGGTTAAGCCAGCGGCATCGGCATAGTTCCAAACTGCAAGGCGTTGTCTTCTGGCCCACCAAAAGGTGACGAAAACTGACCCAACAAAGCCCCACATGATGTTGACCCCGCCTGCACGAAAGTTAAAAACTTCTAAAAGGCCATCGTATGAGGTGCCATTTGCAAGTGAGTCTTGGGTGACGTAACCAAGTCGGGCAAAAATATAGCCGGAGATCACAGCAATGAGCAGACCGTTGTAAAAGTCATCGGCCGAATGGCCGCGACGTTCAATTTCACGGCCGGCAATAAATGCCCCGATCCCAATCCCAGTTGCGATTAAGACACCGTATGTATAAATTGCAAATTGCTGCCACACCAAAATCCCATCTACCCAAGTTGGGTATGGAATATTAAAAAGTATGACGGGTAATAAGTTCTGTAACTGATCAAAAAACATTTCTTCTTCCTATCCAATTCCTATCCAAAAATTTTAGCTACTTTTCAACTTAGCTAAATCTTTCTGGTTTCTAACGCCAGAAAGATGTGTTGAGTTTAATCGATATAGCCGAGTCCCCGCAAATGTTCGAGCATTTGCGGATCTTGTTCTAATTCAAGTGGAACGCCAGCCAGCAAATTATCCCTCTGGTTTTCTAGAGTGCCAATCATTCGATTTAGCTTTTGGTTCAGGTTTTTTGTGACATCTTGATTCTTAAGCAAGATTGAGGTTAGCTCAAGCTGGTCAGCTTGAAGGTCAAAAAGCTCGTCTGGCGCATCGGATATCTGAATAAGTTTTTGCCCGTCTACATTGATGGCACGACGCATGTCGTTACAGCGGAATTTGTCAGCTAGACCTGGGTTACGATCTTCCATCGCCTTTACAAAGTTTCGAGGGGGGTAAACCTCTGAATAGGCGGTTTGCTGTTCTACGTCTCTTCCAGCGACAACTTCGGCAAGCGAAAGTGCCTTGAGTTCAGCTTGAGACGTTGTGCTGATGTCAGCACCATCGACCCCGGCCGCGTTGAGCATCGTATGGAATACTCGCCGACTGCTTACGGGGCCAGAGACACGTTGTTCTTGCGTTCCAAATGCAGCAGGCCAGTGCATTATTAATGGAACGTGTACGAGTTCTTGATAAGCGTTAAACGCATGGCCAAAAAAGCCATGTTCGCCCAAGCCATCTCCATGATCACCTACAATGATTGTAAGCGTATTGTCCGCATTCTTTCGTTTTGCCAAAGCATCAAACAAGTTTTGCAAAAACTCGTCTTGATAATGAGTTTCAACATCGTACCAGCCATTTAAAACTTTGTCTTCTAGCTCTGTTAAGCCGTCGGGCAATGGGCGCGACCAGCGATACGCTTCGCGGTTCCACTCTTGCATCACACGGCGGGCTTTCCGATTTTTAGCAAGTTCTGGGTGAATACGTTCAACATATTCAATAGGAGGGTAAAAGGGAAGATGGGTTTCCATCAGGTTGAGAAATGCAAAAAATGGGGTCCCTGTTGCGCCATCTTTCTGACGAACAAATTCTGCTACGTCTAAAACTGCGTTTTTATTTTGGCCTTTAAAGCTAAACCACTTTGACCACAGTGGGGTAAAGATGGGACTAAGTGAAATCGAAAAGGCCCAATCGGACGTGCCAAACATCTGTTGAATCGGCAAGGCAACGTTACGTCGCATAAAACCGGAAATCACATCGCCTATCCGACCCAGGAATGATTTTTTGGAGAACTCCGGCCGATTGGGGAAGGAGCCTGCATAATTGTAGAAATTTTGAAACCCCCGTTTCAGGTCATTGTCAAGCACCCCAACAAGCGGATTATTACAGAATCCAACTGTTTCATACCCGTTAGCGGCTAAAATTTCAGCCACATGCGGTGTATCGGTAGCCAGTCGCAAGTTAGACTGAGTTAATTGATGAGCGGTTGGATAGAGACCTGTGAACATTGACGCATGACTAGGAATGGTCCATTGAGCGGCCGAGATAGCATTGTCGAAAACAACGGCCTGCTCTGAAAAGCGTTTGATGTTGGGGGTAAGATTACTTTCGGGGTTATAACAACTGAGTCGATCTACGCGTTGAGTATCGAGCACAATCATCAAAATGTCAGGTTTTTTCATGATCAAAATCAGGAACTTAAGTACAAACCAATAGCGTTAGACTATAGATAGAAACCCTTAATCGGCCGACTATTTTAGGTTGAGGGGGAAGGTAATGCAACCCAGCGAGCTAATTACGATTGTTTCCTAATAACTGTTTGAGCCCTTTAAAACGATTTGTATTCGGCCGGTTTTCGACCCATCCACTGGTTTTTGCAGGCTCTAACAATTTGTTTCTTCTACTTTTAAATAAGTTTTAGG
>JBLIMP010000264.1:0-6783 GCA_047638855.1 Cellvibrionaceae bacterium
GTGGGGTCGCAGTGATGGGGGATACTCGCTGGCGTTTTCCATTCCCCTCGCTAATCACTTGGGACAAACACACAAGCATCCAATCAGCAGAACGCACACTTACATTTAATCCCGGCCGTTTGTGCTGTGGCCACGGCCGTGTTATCGAAAATGCGTCATCCATTATGCAAACTGCCTACCAAAGAGCGATTGGCTAATCCCGCCAATCGACAATCCTAATATTTCTCACAGAATATCTTCAACATTTCTAAACATTTCAATTCTATACTCCATATCAAGTTAGGCAATCGACCTAGCAAATACTAAAAAACAAGGCAACTACCTTAGTGAGGTAGACCTTTGGAGAAAAAATCATGAAATTTCAAAAATATATTTATATGGGCGTAGGTGCAGTTGTTGCCTTAGCCATCGGTGCAGGTGCATTCGCTTTTACTAGTTCAACTCAAGCTGCAGCCGGTGACCGGTTCAATAACTCACAAGTGGCTGAAGATGGATTTGGCCCAAGCTTAGACGGTGGGTTTGGCGATATGAGCCATCCTGGCCCTGGACAGGGCGGCAGAGATGGAAAACGAGGCGGTAACCGCGACAATACTGCATTGCTTGAAGAGCTAGGAATCACTCAAGAAGAGTGGGATGCGGCCAAAGAAGCAGTTAAGGCATCACTGGGCAACTTAGACGAAAAACCAGAGCGTGAAGCGGTTCAAGCGCTGTTTGCTGATGAATTAGGGATAACGACCGAGGCATTGCAAACGGCTCATGAAGCCGTAAAAGCTGCACATCAAGCTGAAGCTTTAGCAAATGGCGATATTACCCAAGAACAAATCGACACGATGGAAGCTCGTAAGGCGGTCGCGGAAACGATTGATCAAAAAGCTCTTATGGCTGGCATTTTAGGTGTCACGACTGAGGAGCTCGACACAGCCAAAGCTGATGGCACAATACGTGACTTGGTAGAAGCAAGTGGCAAAACCCGTGAAGAACTAAAAGCTGCAGGCGAAGAAGCATATGCGGCCGCAGTCGCCCAGGCTGTTACAGATGGGGTTATCACTCAGGAACAAGCTGATTTAATCGAAGCAGCCGGCTTTGGTGGCAAAGGATTTGGCGGTCGCAGCCATGGTAAACACGGCAATGGGCAGGGTGGCGGCCGAGGCGGTTTCAATGGAAACGGTGGTCGTGGCAACGGTGGCAATGAAAACGCCAACAATAATGACGCATAAAGCTCATCTAGCGGCTATGAATAAGTTTGCACGCAGTTTGATATAAAAATAAAAGGGTGATCGAGAAAATCTCGATCACCCTTTTTTGCTATTTGTAGCTTATACTGCATCTTTTCAATAATTCGGGGAAATACCCTTCGACAAGCCTAGGATGCGTACCCTGAGCTTGTCGAAAGATACCCGCCCTCCCTTTTCAAGAAGATACCTTATACCTACTATCAAAGAGCGGTTAACTAAATTAACGTTGGTGGGGCCAATATTCAAGGAGCCAACCGAAAATGCTGAAGCGGTTGCACTAAACAGCTAGTAATATAGTTACAACGGGTAGAAATCTAATCAAGTAGATGGTCCTGAGTGAATTTTGCTACACTCGAAAATAGCCTATGCTATAATCGCATTCGCCATGATACTTTCCGACGCTTTTTTAAACTATTTAACTATTGGGCTAATCATATTTCTCGCCCTATTTTTCGCACTATGGGTGAGCTTGATTGTATGGGCCTATCGAGATATGAGGTCTCGATCGCGTGATCTTTTCGCACAACTATTATCAGCCATTGTTGTTGCCATATTACCAGTGGTTGGTATCCTGATTTATCTAATCCTTAGACCCACCGATACTTTGTCTGAATCTTTTGAAAGAGCCTTGGCTGAAGAAGCCCTGCTTCAAGAAATAGAGAAAAAACCTTATTGCCCGGGTTGTTCACGGAATGTCCATGCAAGCTGGCAAGTTTGCCCCTATTGTCACCTTCGCTTAAAAAAGCCCTGCCATGCATGTCATGAGTTAGTTGAATTGCAATGGACAATCTGCCCTTTCTGTGCAAATCACCAACACAGCGAAACTGGCCAGCCCCAGGTGAATGCTCAAGATGACGATGCCGGAAATCAAGAATCATTTAACTATGAGGATGACGAGTCAGGGATATGGACGGTCAGCAATTAGAGTGATAATTACAATGCTTACATAAGAATATATGAGAGATTTCGCGCCGTCACATACCGGCAAAAGCATCGAAACTAAAATATTCGGTCAACAAAACATTGTTTTCAACAAATGTCACTTAACGAAGCCAACCACTCAAGATTCAGCAATTTCAATTAAAAAACTACAAACTACCTAAGTTGTGATGCACTATGAAAAAGAGACACATTTTACTATTAATAATGTTCATGGGAATTTGCCTTGCAGGTGTAGCAGGCTTGGGGGCCGCAGGATATCTTATTTATGAATATGGTGATCTTTCGAACGGACAATCGGGCAAAGGGCCAGTTCTATATGTACCGGACCTGTCGAAAGGGGTATCTGTTGTGCCGGGTTTGGCAATTGATGCCAACTCATTGCCAGAAACACCTAATTTCGAAGCTTTAATCCAGCAACGGGCCAATCAAGATGAATTGGGATTGGTGGTTGAAATTTCGCGCTACACACATGAAATTAGCCCATATATTTATGGAATAAACTTCTCAGATGTCGAATTGATTGATGAATTGAATATCCCTCTTCGGCGCTGGGGAGGGAATGCCACGACTCGTTATAATTGGAACAATGATGTTTCTAATCGGGCCAGTGATTGGTTTTTCCTAAATGTCCCAAATGAAGTTGATGATCTTGTTAAGTTGCCAAAGAATTCATCGGCAAATCTCTTTATAGATGAAACCCTAAAACTTGATACCCAACCTATTCTCACAATTCCAATGATGGGCTGGACTCCACGCGGCCGAGAATATCTGTGCGGTTTTCCTGTTTCAATTTATGGAGAGCAGCAGAATGTTGATCCTTATCGAAATGATTGCGGAAATGGAATTTCTCAAAATGGACAATTTGTAGTTGGGAATGATCCTAATCTAACCAGCGATCCGATTGATAGTACAGATGTTAGTCAGTGGATCAATGATTTACATCAAGAATTTGGCTCGGCCGCAGACGGTGGCATACAGTTTTATAGCTTAGATAATGAACCGATGATTTGGCACCAAACTCATCGTGATGTTCATCCAGAATATGTTGGCTATGCTGAAATTCGTGATCGTTCAGTTGAATATGCTCAAGCAATCAAAGAAGCAGATCCAAATGCGAAAACGCTTGGTCCGGTTTTATGGGGATGGACCGCCTATTTCAACTCAGCTCGTGATATTCAAGATGGAAGTGCTTTTTTTAACAATCCAGATCAGGATGAATTTGGAAATCAACCTTTTGCACAATGGTATCTTGAGCAGATGAGGCTTCACGAGGAAGAATCAGGTGTGCGTTTGCTAGATTATTTAGACTTACATTACTATTCTCAAATTTCAACCGTTTCTCTTTCTGAAGAAATTGACCCTAAAACTCAAGCATTGCGGTTGAATGCGACCCGATCACTTTGGGACCCTACTTATCGAGATGAAAGCTGGATCAACAAACCAATCGCATTGATTCCTTTAATGCATAAATGGATTGATGAGTCGTATCCTGGCACAGGCACCGCATTGACTGAATACAATTTCGGGGCACTGAATCATATTACAGGGGCTCTTACACAAGCTGATGCATTAGGCATTTTCGGCCGCGAACGACTTGATATTGCTAGCTTATGGGACCCACCCACTATTGATCAACCAGGAGCTTTCGCATTCAGAATGTATCGAAACTACGATGGGGAAGATGGTACATTTGGAGATTTATCGTTACCAGCGGCTTCTTTTGATCAGAACCGTGTATCTATCTATGCCTCCCATCGGCAATCAGATAATGCCATCACAATTATGTTGATCAACAAAAGTAAAGTTGTTGAATCCATTATTCTTGATCTTACTGGAGATACACTAATAGGGAAAAATTATGAGCTATACCAATACTCAGCCGCACACCCTAACGAAATTGAAAAGCTGCAAAACTTGACTCTTGAAAGCAACTCCCTGCATATAACTCTTGAGCCCGAATTGATTCAACTTATCGTAATACAGAATTAAATTCTACTCGGCAACTATTTTAGGTAAACCAACGGCCGATTAGATATTTTTTACCAAATGCCAATGGTTACTGACTTCGCCCGATTGGTAAACAACCTCATCTAATAACTGCCGCATCAGAAACAGTCCATAACCGTGAACTTGTGCACCTTCTAAGTCCGGCTCTTCTGCCTTCGTTAGATCAAAAGCAGCTCCTGTATCATGCACATCGATAACAAACTGACGTTGAGGAAAATCTATTACTGACATTGCAACTTGAATGCGACCTTCTCGCTCAAAGTAAGCATGCTCCACAATATTTGTACAAGTTTCATGCAAAGCTAGCTCAAGGTTATAAGCAAGCATTTCCTTGTCGCTTATTCGGTCAATTCGTTCGAGTAATGCGTTTAGGCAGGCACCAATAACATTTAAGTGCTTATGTTCAGCTGGTAGATCTAGTCGAATAACAGTGGTTTCCATGAAACCCTCTTTTTGGGGTAGAAAATTATCCAATAACATTATGTTACCGAACAATTTGAGGTTTTAATATAAAAAAGAAGTAACTATACAGGTGTCTATCTGGTGAAAATCTGCAAAAAATCTATTTTTCCCCAGATATGACGGTACTGTTTTTGGTAATTTTGGCAGCTCGCCAAAAATTAGTAAATTTTGCTCGAACAGGACCGCCACATATACACTGTTAACCATTTCAAGACCTGTATATGCTGCTTTCGGGCACCTGTATAGTTACAAAAAGAAAACTTACTTACTTTAATATCGATTACTATCGAGGGTCATCACTAAACCGCTTTCAGGACAAGCATTGTCTGATCGTCATCTTGAGGGCGTCCTGCGCTAAAGTTGTTGATCGTCTCAAAAAGACCATCAAAGATACCTTTAGCCGATTTTTTCGACAACATTTTTATAACTTTTAAAAAGCGATCATAACCAAATAGCTCATCATCATGATTACTAGCTTCACTAAAGCCATCTGTTGCAACAACGAGCACATCCCCTTTACGAAACTCTAAGGACTGATCTTCAGCCAAACTCGTTGGCAATACGCCTAATGCAGTCCCGTCTGCTTCGAGCAGAACTGGGGGGCCATCAAATGGACAAAAAACAACAGGTGAATGACCAGCATTCGCATACTTTAAAAACTGGTTATTGTTATGAAATTGCCCCACAAAAGCGGTTGCAAACATGCTAACTTCAGTAAAGTCATCATAAAGCTCTGTATTACATTCATCCAAGATAACTTCTGGAGTCGGAGTTGGTGTGACGTTAGTTTTAGTACGCATCACTGTACGACTCATCGCCATTAATAATGCGGCCGGCATACCTTTGCCAGACACATCTCCAACACAAAATGTAAACGGCCGGTTGGGGTTTGAAACAAATGCATAGAAATCACCGCCCACTTGCGAGGCAGGTTTAGAACCAGCCCACAAATCAATTCCGGGCACATCAGGAAAAGTCTTGGGTAATAGTCGGAGCTGAACTTTTTTTGCAAGCTCTGCCTCAATTTGAAGTTTAGACTGTTCAATGCTTTCCTGAAATAGAATTAAATGCTCCATACGGCTACCAGCATGTTCAGCAATGACACGAGCCAGTTTAATATCAGGAGATAAGAAATCCCCATCCTTTTTGTTGAGCAATCCTATGGCGGCAGATACTTGATCTCGAATAACGATAGGTACAAACAGCAGGTTTCTTAAGCCTGCTCGACCGTATTCCGTTTCACTAAGATTTAAAAGGAATTCTGATTTTGTCGCAGTTACCTTTTCAAGGCATGATTGAATAAGTTCATCATCAAGCATAATCTGCGGGTAATGTTCAATCTTGAATGATTTGTCAGACACCTTCAATAATAGAAAGGCCCCTTCGCAAGATTCTAGCTGTGTCGATTTCTGTGCGAGCTGTTTCAACAACTCATCCATATCAAGATTATTACGAGTCGCTTCTGTAAGACCATAAACGGCAAGCAGCTGATCTTGAGTATCAATCAGCCGCTCTGTCATCCCCTTCAACTCCTTTTCCATTTTGACTAGCCTAGATACAAAGCCAGCCTCAGCAATCAGAGCCTTTTCGGCCGCAGGGTTTCCCGTCCCCTCAACCCTCAGCTCTCCAATGTTGCCACCATTTAAGCGAATCGGCGCTTTCATCGAAGGCTTAATACCTTCAGCCCCCTTTGGCCACACTGCTAATTGTGATCCTTCTGCCCAAACGGAAAATGTAGTTGCACCAGCCATCATCCAAGCCTCTGCTAGAGTTTGAAACTGGTTTCTCTGGCCAGTTATAACCGTAGAAAGCATACGGGCATCTTGAGAAAGTTTTGCTATTGTCATTTAAATGCTTGTTTGACAGATTATGGGTTAAAAGCCCCGGCAGCTTCTTCTTCAAGATTAAAGATTTCAAAAGCACGATCCAACCGGGTTAATTCAAAAATCATGCGTACAGGTTGTTTTAAATTTGACAAACGCAAATCACCGTCCAATTGGCGACAACGTTTCATTGCCTGCACCAAGGTTGCCAAAGCTGTTGAATCCACAAAAACAACGTTTTCAAGATTTACAATGACATTTGGAGGCCTACGGTTTGTTATGGCTTCTTCAAGCCACTCGTTTGCTTGTGGGGC
>JBLIMP010000265.1:0-6757 GCA_047638855.1 Cellvibrionaceae bacterium
GCCGTGCGCAACCAATCGCTCGACGCTTTTTGCCGCACCGCCGATCTAGACACGCTTCTAACCGAGGCGACCGCCCTTGACGATTTCCGGCGTCACAGCGACAACCTCTACGAACGGGTTCGGGCGCTCTTCTTCTTATATGCAATCCACCGATTCCATTTACCTGCAAAACTCAAAGCTACCCCGATCACCTTGCCTCTACATCTCACAAAAGGAGAAAAAGGAGAAAGGCAAGATCGCAACGGCAAAATCCCATTCGATGGGGTCACCCATTTACGCAAACGCCGTTTTGAAGAGGCGATTGATACCTTTTTGCACGTCCAAACCGCCAATGGGCCCAGCGATGCGATCTCAAGTGCGTTAGCAGAAAGCTATCACAATCTGGGATTCCAGACGTTGGCCGATCAAGTGCGGCGCAGCGTGCGTAGCGCGCGTGGTAATCAGTGGATGTTCCGCATCGGTCACCCGGCCGATCACCCGCTTCGAGTACGGCCGGAGCTTTACAAAAACCTGATTGACAGCCTGTATCCGATTGTGCATGAGCAAACTCCAGTGCGTATGGACTTAACCCACTCCGGCTGGTCAGACATCTTCTTTCTGGGCATGGACTTTCCCGAAGGGGCGCGTGTGATTAACACATCAGTCAATTTGGCCGTGCGTGGCGCTGACGGGGGTGATTCAACACATCCGCCCAAACCGCCAATTGAGGCATTTTTCCGAGTGATCGACGAGCCGGTGATTCGGCTGACGAGCGTTGATCTAAATGCAACCGCCACGATCACTTCATTGGCAGAGCTGTTTGACTATGCGAGAGATTATCTCGGTTTACTCAAAGGGGCCGTTATCGCCAGTGGCATTATTCCGGCCGGAATCGAAGGGGCGCATCAGCCACTGAGCGATCTACTTGCCAAGCTGATTGCCCCTGGCTATGGCTTTGAAGTTGTGAGCCAAGTAAACGGTATCCCCAAAGGGTCACGACTGGCCGTTTCAACCAACCTGCTAGCGGGATTAATATCAGCCTGTATGCGAGCCACTGGCCAAACGGAGTCATTAACAGGTCCACTGCTAGAAGACGAGCGACGGATTGTCGCTTCGCGGGCGATTCTGGGGGAATGGTTGGCAGGTTCTGGGGGCGGATGGCAGGATTCTGGCGGCGTGTGGCCGGGGCTCAAACTGATCCAAGCGACTCAGCCGACTGAAAATGATCCGGAATATGGGGTGAGTCGGGGGCGATTGCTTCCGAAACATCACATTTTTACCCACGAGGAGGTTTCGGCCGAAACTCGTCAAAAACTGACCGACAGCCTCGTCTTGGTGCACGGCGGTATGGCCCAAGATGTCGGGCCGGTGCTCGAAATGGTCACCGAAAAATATCTGTTGCGGTCTGAGAAAGAATGGAGCGCACGCCAAGAAGCCATCGCTTTGCTCGACGAAATGATCGGGCTTTTGGCAATTGGGGACATTCGGGCGATTGGGGAAGCCACGACACGCAATTTTTTCCGGCCGATTACGACGATAATCCCGTGGGCAACCAATCTGTTTACTGAAAAAATTATCGAAAAAGCCCGAGCAAAGTTTGGCGAGCAGTTCTGGGGCTTCTGGATGCTGGGCGGTATGGCCGGTGGTGGCATGGGTTTCTTGTTTGATCCGGCCGTGAAGGGGCAAGCTACGCTTGCCTTGCAAACGATAATGCTCGACGCAAAGCATGAGCTGGAAGAAGGCACTCCGTTTGCAATGGACCCGGTCGTTTATGATTTTACGATCAATGAAGATGGAACGGTCGGACGGCTAAAAACAGGCACTGATGCCCTTCTTACGGCCGATTACTACACCCTTACCCTGCCGAGCCTCATTCGACAGGATAGCCGCATTTTAAGCCATGCACAGCGAGCGGAGCTCGATGCGTTTGCCGCAGCGAGTCGCATTCGGCCGGAGTTGAGCGGCACTATGCAGAAGGTGTTTGACCAGCTTTTGCCAAAGGCTAGCAATCACAGCGAGGCGACGGACACGCTGATCCAGCTGCTCGCAAACAATGGATTTGACCCGGTGCAGCATGAGCAAATTCGGTCCGATTTGGTCAGCGGCCGAATCGGGATTGCGCAAAACCGACTACCAGTAAACAGTCAGATCGAGGATGTAAGGCCGGGGGATGTTTTTAATCCGAACGGAGTTGATACAACCCATCTTACAAAAATCGGTGCCCAGGCCTTAAAAGATGGGCGTGTGGCGGTTGTTTCGCTAGCCGGGGGGGCGGGAAGTCGCTGGACCAAAGGGGCGGGTGTTGTGAAGTCGCTCAATCCGTTTGTGAAGCTGGCAGGGAAACACCGCAATTTTATCGAAATCCATTTGGCGAAAAGCCGTAAAACGGCCAAAGAATTTGGGGTGCAAATTCCGCATATAATTACGACGAGCTATTTAACCCACGGGCCAATCTCACGCTTTTTCGACCGTCAACCGAAAGCAGATGATTGGGTCAGATTGAATCTCTCGCCCGGCCGAAGCGTAGGGCTACGCCTGGTACCAACGGCCCGTGATTTACGCTATGCGTGGGAAGAGATGCCGCAACAGCTTTTAGACGAGCAAGCGCAAAAAATGCAGGACAATGGGCACGCGGCTCTGATTGGATGGGCCAACGAAATGGGTGAAGGCAGCGATTACACCGACAATTTACCCCTGCAATGTTTGCATCCGGTGGGCCACTGGTACGAGGTGCCGAATTTGTTGTTGAACGGAACGCTAGCCGCTTTGTTGGCTGAACGGCCGAATCTGACCACACTAATGATCCATAACATTGACACGGTTGGGGCGAATCTTGACCCGCTGGCCTTGGGTTACCATTTGCATGAAGGCGCAACCTTAACGACAGAAGTGATCAATCGACGAATTGAGGACACCGGCGGTGGTTTGGCCCGTATCGACGGACAATTACGCTTAATTGAAGGGTTAGCTCTGCCTCGCGAAGAGGTTGAGTTTGAACTGACTTACTATAATTCGAGCACAACTTGGGTCGATATCGATAAGCTTCTGGCATTATTTGGCTTATCTCGAGGTCAATTACAAGACGTTGAAGGGGTTGCTAGGGCGGTGCGTCAGATGGCATCCCGTATGCCAACGTACATTACGTTGAAAGATGTAAAAAAACGGTGGGGGAAGGGGCAAGAGGATATTTTCCCGGTGACACAGTGGGAAAAATTATGGGGTGACATGACGGCTCTGCCAAATGTAAACGGCCGATTTTTGGTGGTTCCCCGGGAAAGGGGACAACAGATTAAAGAGGTGCATCAGCTGGACGGTTGGCTGAGAGATGGCTCAGCCGCGTTTTTGGAAGGGTTGTGTGAGTGGCAGTAAATATCAATCGAAACGCTGCAATCTGCAATGGCAGTCCTAATGCGTTTTCGGTTTTTTCTTATTTAATACGCTGAATTCAGCCTTAACCTGTGCAATGTAATCGAGTAGCTCTGCATTGTTACCACCACGATTGAGTGTCAATTCCATGCTTTCTAGGGTAAACATAAAAAAGTGGTGGGCACGGGTCAGTTGATGGTTTTTGTCTTCTAACTGCAAGCCTTGTTTTTGTACTATAGCCTCTTGCTTTTTTCTTCTGCTAATATCACGAGTTGTTGCGGTAAAAAATCGCTGGTTCTCGACCCAAATAGGGACAATACGTAATTCTAAAGGGAAAATGTCTCCGCTCTTTCTTAACCCTTCCAGCTCCAAACGCTCGCCAAACACTGAAGATACGCCTGAGCTTAAGTAGTTTTGCATTCCGGCTATGTGTCTAGCTCTATATTTTTCGGGAATAATGATCTCTAGTGGTTGCCCAAGCAACTCATCAACTTCGTAACCAAAGACATTCTCGATTTCAGGGTTGACCATAACGATGATGCTCTCACTGTTAATCGTAATTATCGCTTCTCCAACGGCTGTAAAAGCGGCTTGCATTAAGGCATTTGAAAGTGCTTGGCTGATCGACTGATTGGTATTTGTCTTTTGGGTTGTCATTATTAGTATTATATATTTCATCGATTTTGTACGCACTAGCAAAAAGGTATGCAAAAAGTCCTTGGCCAATGTTGCTTGTTTAACACCGAAACGGGCATTTTCTATTATTGTCAGATTTGATGGGAAGTAATGATCACGGGGGAATTAGATGTTGATACGAACAAATTATGTAGCCAATTCTCATGATAGACCTTCTCATTAAGCTAATGAGCTGGCGATGTCCATTGACGGTGTATCTTGACCCTTTGTAACTATTCAGGTGCGATATCAAAATGTAAGCCGTGGACATTCCCTTCGGTCGGGCTATGTCATTGTCGCTACGCTTACAGCAAAAATGGCTCGCCCCGTAAATAACACCATTTATTTATGAGGCGAGCCACCCCTTCAGGGGTGACATAGCCTCTACAATGGACCATACATGATATGCCTGAATAGTTACGACCCTTTTTACATAAAGCAGAAATTTATGATAAGGTCCAAGCACGAATCGCTCTTTCAGCCATGCTAAAATGACTTGGAAAACAGCGTCTTTGTATTAGCATGTGGTCTATTGGCTCCCTATGCCAATCCAGCATGTTGCTCGTTCGTCTAGCTGTTGGATAATCATCTTATTTCTTAAAGAAGCCTTCTTTTCTTTAAGGTTTCTGAACGTCTTTTAAGCTAGTTCCTGAAAAAAATTGATCCCCATACTTGAAGGCCGTTCAAGTAATAGGCAAAAGTATCTTTGGTTAGCGAATCGTAAATGTTCCAGAATTTATAAGGAAATCTATGAGTAAATCTTTTTTGATCGTTTTAGCATTTGGTTTGTGTGCAGGTTTATTTGCCTGTGCAAATGATGAGTTTTATCCTGATGATGAAGAGGGAGATGGAGGATATTTTGAGGATGTGGGGGAGCCAAACGAGAATGATCTTTCAGATGAAGAGCCAAGACCTGTTGAAGACGAGGAAGAATTGGCCGTTCTCATTGCACCAGCTTCTGATCTGAGCTCAAGTCCAAACACAACCTCATCGGATCGATTGGTTGAGGCATATACGGTTTTTATCGAAGATGCGATGCAGGCTAAAAAGATTCCAGGGGTGGCGGTTGCTGTGATTCACGGAAATGATGTGATCATGGCTCGTGGGTTTGGCTGGCGTAACGTCGATGAGCAATTGCCGGTCACGGCCGAAACGTTGTTCCACATCGGCTCGACCAACAAGTCGATGACAGCGATGGCGATTGCATCTCTGGTCGATGAAGGGGTTTTTGATTGGGATACGCCAGTTGCAGACATTTATCCGGGTTTTAAGCTGGCGGAAGCCACAGATACCGTCACTTTGCGCCACTTACTTAGCATGCGCGGTGGCATTCCCGATTCGGCCGAAGACGATTTTGATGTTGACAATGGCACGGCCGAAGATCTGTTTACCTACGTAGCCAATATTGAACTACTTGATGCGCCAGGCGAAGAATTTAGCTACAGCAACATTTCAGCATCGTTGAGCGGCTTTGTAGGGGGCAACGTATACGATGAGCAAGCAGAGTCACTTTATGACAGCTATATCACCCTTCTCCAAGAGCGGGTGCTTGATCCTATTGGGATGAAAAATGCGGTTGTGCGCTACTCTGAAGCGCAACAAAACCCCAACTACGGCAAATCGTATCTTTTAGATCGGGGTGAAATCGTCGAAGCGGAGCCGGAAGATTTTGACGGTGACCCGTTTGCACCATCGGGAACGCTCAAAGCGGATGTCACAGAGATGGCCCTGTATATCAGCACCCAACTAAATCGGGGTGCCGCCCCTAATGGGACACAGGTTGTTTCAGAAAAGAATATGGCGGAGATGTGGCAACCTTATTTGGAAAACTATGCGATGGGATGGGAAGTCAGCACGGTGCAAGGGGCGAAAGTGATCTCGCATGAAGGCTCTTTTGATAATTATTTAAGCGTAATCGGCTTTGTTCCGGAGTTAGACCTAGGCTTTGTGATTTTGATGAATTCGGCCGACACCGGGGAAGAATTGGTTATTGAAGGGCCGAAGTTTTTAATCTCTCAGGTTTTAAGTGAATAGAGTTGTCTTGAGGGTTACGGTTTGTTTTTTTCCTGCAATTCATACATAACATAGCTTTGAACCCAAGCCCCACCAACATAACGTATTTCACCTAGCTGAGAGACTCCTTCTTTTGCAAAAAATTTGATGGGTTGGTAGTTATAAAGCTCACCGATCGATTCCATTTGTCTGGCTTGTCCCACAGTTGTATTTGAAAAAATAAATTGAGGGGCAGAGTTCTCAAGCACCTTGTCGAAATCTTTATACGGTGTGTATTGGGGTGAAATTAGCCCTGCCATATCGTGGATATATCCCTCACAATAATAACCTAAAGCCCCGATATCCCAGGCTAAATACTCACGGCCGTGATTTTGTTCTTCGCTACACCAGCTCTTTAAAGGAGCATAAACATGATGAATGACAGGTGATACACCAAAAATAAAATAAAAGGCGATCCATGACAAAACGGGCAAAACAATTAAACCATTGTACGGATAGATAAGAGGGGACTCTTTCGATTTTTGCCTTAAGTAAACAGCCAAATTGCTCAAAACATAAGCGGCGATAAAGATGACGCTAAAATAGATCGGCATGCTGTACCACGGAAAGATGAGGGGGCCGGAAACGGCATAGGCAAGTGTGTATAGCAATGCCCAGCATGCGAAGATTTGAATCGTTTTGGACCGCTTCCAGGTAAATAGCAGGCCGATAAAAACAACCGGCA
>JBLIMP010000266.1:0-6732 GCA_047638855.1 Cellvibrionaceae bacterium
TATGTATTGCCCCGTATCTTTCCCGATATGGTCAATCGAAAACAAGTTCTCATCGCGGCTATTTTAGGGCGTAGCATCATGGCTCTTGCAGGCTGGCTTATATTTGGTGGCTTTGTCTTG
Source organism: Cellvibrionaceae bacterium (assembly GCA_047638855.1). GTDB lineage: Bacteria > Chloroflexota > Anaerolineae > Promineifilales > Promineifilaceae > WTJY01. The sequence goes on from JBLIMP010000266.1 coordinate 121, forward strand.
TTTGCATCACTTTTCGGGAGCCTTTAAGACTAATAATCGTAACTTCTCAAAAAGGGAGGGCGGTATCCTTTGACAAGCTCAGGATACGCACCCTGAGCTTGTCGAAGGGTGTTGTTCCCCAGATTATTGAGAAGATACTAATAATCTGTAAAAATAGCGTGGAGTTAGATTTGTTGGAACATCAATAAAGCTTTTTTTGATAAATTTAAGCCGTTCTGGTCCAGGTTGAAGCTGACGCGTTAGGCCAACCCCGAAAAATAATTATCTAGCAAACTAGTTCAGGGGTTGGCTGTGAGGCGGTTTTGTTGATGCAATTGCATGTTTTATTCTCGGAAATCGCCTTAAAGACAAAAATGTGTACAGGTTAAATATCAGGACCCACGGCTGGGTCACCGATATGCAACTGACGGCTAACAATTTTGATCTTTGGATTTTTCGCCGAAACCCTAGCGTTGAATATCTGCCACTTAAGATATCCCAAGAAAAAGCGAACCGATTTTTCAATGGTGGCCGTTTCTGGCAGATATCCACGGATGCGTTAGCTGATGGTGAGGGTATTGAAGATGCGACTGTCCGCGAATACGCTGCAGAAATATTGACCCTAGCAAAGGAAATTCAGCTGATTTGAGAAGGCTATGCCCACTATTCTTTTTGAATTGTCGTTTATTTGCAGTCAACTTTGACTAATCTTTCAGCCGACGCAAAGCACGGCTGAAGCAAGTGTTAAACATCAGGAGATTTTATGATTATTCCTTCTAATATCCGCCCTTTCTGGGACGAATTCCTAACTTCTATAGACTTTGATGCTTCATCACGATTTTATGAAGTATTTCATTTTGATGATAATGAAGCTACGGCCGACTTCCTCGCTGAACTTGTACTTAAAGGGACAAAACGTGCAACTGCAAGTCTATTGTGGGTTTTTGAGGCAGAGAATAAGCTGGTTCCTAAACCAGGGGACCTCAGTGTTGTAACAAACTGGGCGTCTGAGCCACTTTGCATTATCGAATCGACCGTCATTGATATTGTGCCTTACAACAAGGTGACTGAAAAATTTGCAGCAACTGAAGGTGAAGGGGATGAGTCTTTACGATATTGGCTAGAAGTACACTGGGATTATTTTGGCAGAGCGTGTCAGCGTATCGGCCGGGAGCCAAGTTTAGAGATGCCGGTTATTTGCGAGCAATTCGAGGTCATTTACCCACTTTCTAAGTAACGATGCCCAACCAAACACAGAAAGGGACGCTGTGTCAAAAACCTGGAGTAGGAGTCGTATATGTCAAACTTAGTTGTCGAGTATTCAGTCCCCTAAGCTTGAGTCGTTAGAACAAAAAAGACCAGCAGTCCATTTTTTGGATTGCTGGTCTTTTTTGTAACTTAGATCAAAATTTCGTATCTTTTCAGCGCCTTGTAGGCGTCGAACCGACCGAAGGAAATGCCTTGGCCTACCGTGAAAAACCCCATCTGCTGAATAATTACAAATTTTCTTCTTTTATTTGGCCGGAAGAATTCTCACTCGCCGCTGTGTTCCTTCTCCAACAGATTGAGTTGTTACTGTTTTATCATCCCGCAAGGCGATATGAACTAAACGTCGTTCGTAAGGATTCATTGGCTCAAGCGTAACAGCCCGGTCACGATCAACCACCTTTTTCGCCATGCGTTCCGCCAAACTTGTCAGCCCTTCACGCTTTGAGCTACGGTATCCATCTATATCGATAGTTACATTCGCACGGCGGTGTATTTTCTGACTGATCATCAGGCGGACAATATACTGGAAACTCGCCATTGTTTCGCCTCTAGGGCCGACCATGCGTGATGCATCTTCGCCCACGAGGTTTAACTCAATAACGCTTTTTCCTAAATCATCTTTTTCTGAAAAACGAGACTCAACCTGAATATTAAGATCCAGGCCTTCAACAAAGGTCTGCAATATCTCAGTTGCCATGTCCATCTCATCCATTAACTCGGGATCAGGCAGGTCATCTAGATCATCGAATTCATCAAATTCAGCTTGATCTTCTTCGATGTGTGTTGCTGTTTCTTCTTCAGCCTCATCAGCTTCAAGACTAACAGGTTCAGAAGCTTGAATAGTTAACCGGACTCGTGCTTCCCGGCCGCCCATCCCCAAAAACGCATTTTGAGCTTCTTCTAGAACCTCAACACTGACCCCTGTGCGTGACAATCCAAGCTCATCAAGCCCTTTTTGAATCGCCGTGTCTGCACTTTCCCCCGTAAACTCGTAAGATCTATTATTTGTACTCATAAATTTTTTTAAAAGGCCCTCGCTTATTTTTTGCCTTTTTTCTTCTTTTTCTTTTTTGATTGATTCTGGCTGTCAGTTGAATTTACGCCATTAGCAGATACTTTAGTCTCACTCTGTTCGTCTTTCTTCTTTGATTCATCCGCAGCATCATATTTTGATGCAAGCCGCTTGCTTTCTTCTCGCTTTACATCTGCTACAGCTCTTTCACCCGCCAAGTTTCGGCGTACGATAAAGCCTTGACCTATGCCGATAAGATTAGAAATAACAAAATAAATCGCTAAACCACTCCCAAAGCTCATGGCAAAAAAGCCAAACATTAAGGGCATGGTGTATAGCATCGACTGTTGCATTTGAGCGGCTGGATTGTCATCTGCAGCGCTTTTTTTCTTCGGGTCTTTACTGGCGGCCTCAGCAGGAGGCGCCATTAACTTTTGCTGTAGAAACATTGTTCCTGCAACGAGTACCGGTAAAATGAAAAGGGGGTCAGGTTGAGCCAAGTTTACCCATAGAAACGTATTATCTATAGGGAGTAAACTGGCTAGGTCAAAAGTTTCCCATAATCGAAACCTCATCTCCAAAAGTGCTAAAGGAGTTCCTTGTAGCATAATATTAATGACCCGATATAAAGCGAAGAAGATCGGCATTTGGACTACAAGAGGTAAACAGCCTAATAATGAATCAGTTGGGTTGTAACCGATCTTATTAAACTCCTCCATCATCTTAGGCTGATCACTCTTGTATTTTTTTTGGATAGCCTGAACTTGCGGTTGAATCTGCTGCATCTTGATGCTAGAACGCTGCTGTTTTAAATTAACAGGCAACATCAAAACACGGGTAATTACAGTAAAGGACACCAAGGCTAGGATAAAGTTACCATCTAGTACTTGATAAAGCCCCACCATAATGTTGAGCATAAAATTGAGAAAGGTCTGCCACATAATTTTGTTTTACCCGGAAGGTTACTCTTCCTCAGTAAGATCAGTCAGAGTCCATGTCCAATAAACTGATCCATCTGCCAAATCAATGACATCGACACTTAATGGGATTTCGTTTTCCGCATTACCGTAAACGGCGGCCAATTGACTATCATTATTTAATAGCACGGGACTTGATTGAAGATTTGCACCTGTTTCTGTGCTCCAGAGCTGCTCTCCTGAAAGAGAAAAAGCTGTAACAAACCCTTTTAAGGTTTCTTCGTTACCAGAGCCCACTAGAATTGTTTCACCAGAGACAAGGATATCGCCAACAATCGCACCTGCTACTGAAGCTTCCCATTTTGCATCGCCTGTTAATGCATCAATAGCATAGACATTGCCTGCAACATCTCCGTAAATCAGGTCGCCGTTAACTTCAACAGGTGCACCCCAAACCCAGTCAGCATTAGTAGCTTGGGTTTTCCAAATATCAGAACCGTCTTCAATATCTAATGCGATAACTTCACCACCGAAGCTGCCTGCGTACACTCGTTGTTTATCGGCACTAATGACGGGGGAGCCCGCGCCCGCACCGTTTAGAGTATGTGTCCATTTAATAGACCCATCCGATTTGTTTACAGCGTAAATATTACGGTCAATAGATGAGACAAAGATCGTCTCGTCTATGAGTGCAGGGGGGGACCAGACCGCATTTTCTGTGGGAGTTTCCCACAATAAATCCCCGTTATTACGATCAACGGCGATAATTTGATTATTGCTTGTACCGGTGTAGATTGTGTCCCCTTCAATCAAGAGGCCAGACACAATCCGGCCGGTGATCTGATCTTCACGCACCCACAATACTCGCGGTACAGGCGGGTTTCCAGCGGGGTCATCTTGTATAGCGTACATGCTTACAATAAGCCCTCCACCAGCAAAGATACCGCCTGAACGGCCGAAATCGGCTAAATAGATCGTGTCTTCATCTGCGATAGGGGCTGGAGGAGCATAAAACTCAACACTTCCTTCGCCTTGAAAACGCCAAGATTCCACTTTTTCTGCAACATCCAGAGATATAACATCCTGCTGATATGCGACATAAAGCTTAGAATCTTTTGCTGAAACGGTTGGCCAATTGCCTGTCTGCCGCACGGCACATGCTGGCAGTAAAAAAATCGCCGCCAGCACAATAATGATGAGGTGGGGCTTTCCTGATCTAATTTGATTTCGGAAAGAATTGATGTTCAAAATCTAGAATCTCCAAATATGCTCAATATTCATTTGCAGAGCACCGCCCGCAAAGGGCTTAGAGCTGTTTAGGAATGGTCGTGAGGATGCGGTGGGACTGGGTCATAACCGCCTTCTGTAAAAGGATGGCAGCGGCCTACACGTCGTATAGTCAGCCACCCCCCTTTGAGCAAACCGTGTGTTTCTATCGCTTCATATCCATAGGCCGAACAAGTGGGATAAAACCGACAACTAGGAGGGAATAGCGGCGATATAAAACGCCGATATCCTTGAATAATTGTCAAAGCGATATATTTCATTACGTTAATTTAGGAATGTCGAGTAAAGGCAAAATCAAAAAATTACTTTTTGAGGCCAGCACGATCAAAAAGAATGTTAACCGCCGCTGCGACCTCTGCAAAAGATGCTTTAGACGTTTTGCCTCTAACTATTAAAAGACAATCCCGGCCTGGCTCTAAAGAAGTTAAGTGAAGCCGAACAGCTTCGCGTAAAAGCCGCCTAGCTCGATTTCGCTGAACCGCGTTTCCTGTTTTTTTTGAAGCAGGAAACGCAAAACGTATGACATCTTTATGATTTGCACCACAAACTAAAACCGCGAGTGGATGAACAAACTTATGACCATTTTTACGCAACTGAACAAAATCCGTTGCAAGTCTTAGTCGATTCTTATCGGGAAGCATTAATGCGTTTGAAGCAATTGCTTCCTAATTCCACCCGCAATACTTGTGTCATAGAGGGTAGGCGAGCAAGATATGCAGAAATTAAACTTTCCGCATATCTTTGGTTCTGCTTATGCCTTGAGAGTCGCGAACACCGCGATAACTAACTGCACGTGAGCCATTCCAATTTATTTTTTTGACGTGATTGTTCATTGAAACCGACAATGATGTACGCCCTTTTTTACGACGATTTTTGATAACCGAACGTCCGGTACTGGTTGCCATCCGTTTGCGAAATCCGTGAACTCGTAAACGTCTGCGAATTTTCGGTTGATAAGTCCTTTTGGTCATGATTCAAATCTCCAAAAAAAAAGAGCACTATGCTCTTTTCAAAGTATCTCTATTTAAAAATGGACATAAATCTGCCCATATGCGAATGTGAAGTATATTACATTGCAAACTGCATAGCAACGAAAACTTACCGTATTTTCAGAGTCCTTTTAAATGTAGTTTGTATGATTAAACAGCCTAATTAAGAGGACGAGAACCCTTGATTAGGCTGTTAAATGAAAAGACTCTGTTGGTATTTCTTTTGCCAAATTTGCTAAAACCCTAGGGCATTTATTTTTTGATAGACAAGCTAAAAGAGAGGTTTAAAACCTCCCTTTTGACCCGATTCGCACTCACATGTAGACAATTTTTTTCTTATCCTCAGCTAAGCGTATTTTTAAAAGTTGCTCAATCAATTTAATCAAACGCGTCACCTCCTAGTGAACCATATACCAACAATGTTGCGATAATACGGTCGCCGCGCCGCTCGCCCCAAATCTCTATTTCTAAATTGCCCGAAATGTCTTCGGCCGACTGAAGGAAAAGGTTCGTGCCGCCGCCTGCTGTGCGCCTAAAATTTCTTGGCGAGTTGTGAGGTCAAAATCATCTTCGAAGTCGCCCAACTCATCCTGTTGCACTTCATGTCGCAAACGCAAATAGCCGATGACTTGCTGACGTGCTGACGTGCCAAACCCATCTGTGCTTCATCACTGACTCGTGCGATGATTTGAACCGATGGTTCTTCATCGAACAGGTTTTGAATAGCGGTACTGATCGGTAGATAAAGGGCTTCGTTCGGCCGTAGTTGATTGCGCTGGGCCGGGTTTATCGTCTCCAGTTCAGTCAGCACCCCAATGACCAAACATTTCCGCCGATTCACCCAAATCAGTTCATCGAGTGGTTCGTCCCCTTCAAACAGATCTTCAGCCGTTTTATGCCTCAACACACATACATCAGCGGGGGCGAGTACTTCAGATGGGGTGAAAAATCGGCCGTTGGCTAAAAACGCCTCTAACGTCATCGACTGTCATGCCGGGAAAGACACCTGCTGGCAATCGGCGATCAACCACCCCTTGTACAGCGATATCAGGCCGAGCATCAAAGAAAAGCTCGGCCGGTTGTCCGATTTGGACATCTGCTAAATCTTCTTCAATCACCGTTGTACGGACTTCGCCCAAAACCGGATCAGCAAGCAGAA
>JBLIMP010000267.1:0-6710 GCA_047638855.1 Cellvibrionaceae bacterium
CAACTTTCTAAAAAGGCTTCGGTAACCGGCCATTTGCCTGTCGGATACGAGGCAGTCAGGCTTTCGAGAGCCTGAGCTGCCGATTTTAAGCCTTAATTTGACCCCACTTAGGGAAAACTAAAGAATTGAAGAAACTCGTAAAAAAACAGCCTGATTAATCGTTACTCATTCTTCCTTACAAATTCGGCCACGAGTAAATCAGGACATTAAATCAGACATCTTTGTTATAAATTTCACAATCAGACGATATTTCCCTACCCACCCGCGCAGACTTTTGATAAAATTCGACCGATTGTGATAAAATGAACAAAATCCTCACGGTTCGTTCATTCACTATTTAATAATAAAATTTTCTATATCCAGAATTATCCGCAATCGGCTTACCTGAAGCATGATTTCCTCTGGAAAATACAGATTTTTAGGTACAAACCGTAGCTTTGTTCACATTTGCTTTCAAAGGTTTAAACTGAAAATCGACAATTGAACCAATGCCTGAATATTTACTTCCATACGTACCTGTCGCTGTTTTGCTCGGAATCTCTATTTTCCTTGCGATTCTTTTACCGACGCTGTCCGTGACACTTGGCCCACCGAAAAGGCGTCACTTCCGCAAGGATCAACCTTACGAATCTGGGATGATTCCGGTTGGCTCAGCCAAGAAACGTTATCCGATCAAATTTTACCGGATTGCGGTTCTATTTATTCTTTTTGACATTGACATTATCCTAATCATGCCTTGGGCGGTTGCCTTACGTGACTTAGGTTTATTTGGCTTATATGCTGTGCTCATTTTCATCGCTGTGTTTATCATCGGTGACTTATGGGCTTGGAACAAGGGGTTGCTCGAATGGGATTAATCACACCACAGAACGAAAAAAGCGGAGTGGCTGGTATCGTCACTCATCGCCTTGAAGACCTTGTTAATTGGGGACGAACCAATGCGATGTGGCCGATGCTTTTTGGTCTCGCATGTTGTGCCATTGAAATGATGGCGTCTCAATCATCACATTATGATGCGTCTCGTTTTGGGATGGAGCTGAACCGGCCGTCACCGCGTCAATCAGACTTGATGATTGTAGCTGGCCGGGTCAGTCGAAAAATGGCCCCTGTTGTGCGCCGTCTTTACGACCAAATGCCTGAACCCAAATGGGTTATTGCAATGGGCGACTGTGCAAGTTGTGGCGGCATCTTTAACAACTACGCGATTGTTCAGGGTGTAGACGAAATTATCCCTGTTGATGTTTATATAGCTGGGTGTCCACCACGGCCGGAAGCTTTGATCGACGGCATCATGACCTTGCACGAGTCGATTCGCCAAGAAAGCTTCGCTGATTGGGGTATGGACCGGACTGATAAAAAGCTATGAGCCAAGACGAATTAGTAGTAACCAAAATTAAAGGGGCATTTCCTGATGCCATTGAAGAAACCGGTAACTTCCGCGATGAATTAACCGTGATCGTCGGCCAGGAATATATCCATAAAATATGTCAGTTTCTGCGCGATGATGAAGATTTGCAATACAACTTTATTATTGATGTAGTTGCTGATGATATGTTGCCTGAATATCCCCGTTTTGCTGTCAGCTATCATTTACGTTCAATGAGCAACATTCATGATTTCCGCTTGCGCACTACGGTCGAAGATCCTGACGAAGGGCCGCAAACAGTTGGTGACATTTGGAAGATCGCATCATGGCTTGAAATGGAAGTGTATGACCTAATGGGGATCCGTTTTGCGGGTCATCCCACTCTACGCCGCCTCTTCTTACCAGAAGATTGGGTCGGGCATCCACTGCGCAAAGATTATCCACTAGGGTATGAAGAAGTTCAATTTTCTTTTAACTACGACGCAATCCAAAACAAAAAACCATACGCTGGCAAAAAAAAGCTCGGCGATGAAAATTAATTTTCGGACAAGATAAACGGGATTAACAAGATTGAAAATTATCCTAAGAATCTTGTTAATCTTGTCAAAGAAACTATGTTAGTTCCAACAGGCGATACCGTTTCAGAAATCACAGTCGAAGAGCTGCGTGCCAAAATGGGGACGCTCATGCAGGTTGAAAGCGAAGATCACATGCTGCTTAGCATGGGGCCACAGCACCCTTCAACGCATGGGGTTCTCCGGCTTTTGCTAGAACTTGACGGGGAAAAGATTGTCAATCTTGCTCCTGATATCGGCTTTTTGCACACAGGTATAGAAAAATCGATGGAATCGAAGACTTATACCAAAGGGTTGGTTATGACCGACCGGATGGATTATTTGGCACCTATGTCAAATAATCTTGGGTATATTTTGGCGGTTGAAAAACTGCTTGGGGTTGAATCACCGCCTCGTGCTCAGTTGATCCGTATGATTATGACTGAGTTACAACGGGTTTCTAGCCATCTGGTTTGGTTGGGAACTTCAGCCCTCGACTTAGCGGCTATGACTGTCTTCTTGTATGCGTTCCGCGAGCGTGAGTACATCTTAGATGTATTCGAAATGGTTGCGGGTCAACGCATGATGGGAAGTTATTTCCGGCCGGGTGGCCTGTGGCGTGACGTTCCTGATGAATTTGAAGATGCGATTCGCGAATTCCTAAAATTCATGCCTGCTCGCATCGATGATTACGAAGGTCTACTCACAAGAAACCCTATCTTTCTAAAAAGAACCAAAGATGTAGGCGTTATTTCTGGTGAAGATGCGATTCAGTGGGGCATGACCGGGGCTTGTTTGCGTGGGTCAGGGGTTGATTGGGACATTCGCAAAAAATTCCCATACCTGATGTATGACCAAGTGGACTTTGAAGTACCAGTTGAACAAGAAGGCGATGTTTACGCTCGTTATTCTTGCCGGATGCGTGAAATGCGTCAAAGTTTGCGCATTATCGAACAATGTATGGACATGCTGCCGAAGGCAGGCAAAGAGTTCAACTTAGATGACTGGAAAATTGTTCCACCACCTCGTTCAGCTTTAGGGCAAAGTATGGAAGCGGTTATTCATCACTTCAAATTATGGACCGAAGGGTTTAAAGCCCCTGAAGGATATGCCAAAGTGAGCATTGAATCGCCTCGCGGTGAATTTATGTGCTACATCCGTGGAGACGGTTCACCCAAACCGGCCCGTGTGCATTTCCGTACTCCAAGTTACGTAAACTTGGCCGCTATTCCAGTCCTCTCAAAAAATTTATATGTGGCTGACCTTGTCGCCATTATCGGATCAACGGATATTGTTTTGGGGGAAATTGACCGCTAATTTTGACAAGATAAACAAGATGAATAGCATCTTGTAAATTCTGATAAGTCTGTCGGAAAGTCTAAAAATTATGATTGCAGAAAAATACGCAAAAGAAATTGAATCCCTTTTTAGCCGGTATCCGGCCGATTATCGCAAATCGGCCGTGTTGCCCTTGTTGCACATTGCACAGCAAGAATACGGTTACGCCAGTCCAGAAGCGATTAAAGAAGTCGCTGAAATTATCGGTTGTGATCCAACACATGTACGAGGTATTGCTGGCTTTTATTCTCTTTATTATGAAGAAAAAGTAGGCAAGTTCGTACTTGAAGTCTGTAATGACCTCGCATGCGCCCTTCGTGGTGCGGATGAGTTTATTAAAATGGCCGAAGGGAAATTAGGGATTGATTTAGAAGGGACAACCGAAGACGGAATGTTCACTCTAAAGAACGTAATGTGCTTAGGAGCTTGTGATCGTGCCCCAATGCTTCAATGCAACCTCAAATTCCACGAAAATCTTGATGAAGCAAAGTTTGATCAACTACTGACTGATTACCGTGCCAAAGCGGCAAGTGGAAAGCAAGAACCAACTGTGGTTGATCAAATTCTGATTGACACGCACCATTAATCTCGGTATCCAGTAGATCGGTTTTGAGTAAAACAGAGACAAAAATATGACGCATGTAATTTTACGGCATAAAGATGTAGAAAATATTAAAGATTTTGATGTTTATGTCAAAAACGGTGGCTATGACGGGCTGAAAAAAGCACTGAGCATGACCCCCGAAGAAGTCGTAAATCAAATCAAAGCGGCCGGAATTCGCGGCCGTGGTGGTGCGGGGTTTCCGGCCGGTATCAAATGGAGCTTCATGCCCAAAGGTGACGGCCAAAAATACATCGTTATTAATAATGACGAATCGGAAACTGGCACCTTTAAAGACCGCGAAATTCTTGAGCAGAACCCACACCAAGTTATTGAAGGGGCCTTAATCGCTGCTTATGCCGTTGGTGCCGACATGATTTATTGTTATTGGCGCGGTGAGTATATGGACGCAGCATATGCGGCCGAAAAAGCGATCAAAGATGCCCGCACTGCTGGCTATTTGGGCAAAGATATTTTAGGCAAAGGCTTCGATTGTGAATATCATAACCACTTTGGTGCAGGTGCTTACATCTGTGGTGAAGAGACAGCTTTGCTTAACTCCTTAATGGGTGATTTAGGCCAGCCGTGGTCAAAACCGCCGTTCCCAGCCCAATCTGGTGCTTACAACAAACCAACCGTAGTTAATAATGTAGAGACCCTTGCTAACGTTCCACCTGTGATGGTGAATGGCGCAGATTGGTATACCAATCTGGGAACTGATCAGAGCAATGGTGTCAAAATTGTGTGCATGAGCGGCCATGTGGCTCGCCCTGGAAACTATGAAGTTGAAATGGGCAAAGTCACCTATCGCGAACTCATCTATGGAGATGATTACTGCCAAGGGATGCAAGATGGCAAAGAATTTAAAGCCTTGCTGCCCTCTGGTGGGTCTGGCCCGGTTGTACTGCCAGATGCTTTAGACGGTAACGTCTCATTTGAAGGGCTAAACGACTATGGCTCCATGATGGGTTCTGCATCGGTCATTGTGATGAATGAAGACACCGATATGGTATGGGCCGCCTTAAAGATGACCCATTTCTTCAAACATGAATCGTGTGGGAAATGTACCCCTTGTCGTGAAGGAACCTTCTGGTTAGAGAAAACGCTTCACCGTGTTTATGAAGGACATGGAACTGAAGAAGATCTTAAAACGCTCGATCGTGTGGCTCATTCAATGCAAGGTAAATGTCTGTGCGCTTTAGGTGAGTTTGCCGTTAGCCCGGTTATCGGCACACTCAAACATTTCCGCAATGAATATGTGGCAAAAATCAAACAACCTGTGGCAGTCCCTGCCGACTAAAAAAAGACTATGTCTGAAACTGTAAAAATTATTGTAGACGGCACAGAAGCCGAAGTCCCAAAAGGCATGACCGTTGTCGATGCGGCCAAAATGGTCAACGTCGATATTCCGGTTTTTTGCCATCATCCTAAATTAGAACCTGTCGGCATGTGCCGCATGTGTCTGGTTGAAATCGGTATGCCGGTTTTTGACCGGGCAACGCGCGAGCCAGTCATGGGTGACGATGGCGTACAGCAAATCAACTGGGGACGTGGTATGCAGACCGGCTGTACCGTTCGGGTTGCTGACGGGATGAATATCCGCACGAATACGCCAGTGGTTATCGATGCCCGTGAATCGGTGATTGAGTTTTTGCTAACTAGTCATCCGCTTGACTGTCCGATTTGTGATAAAGGGGGCGAATGTCCGCTACAAAATCTGACCATGGCTCATGGCATGGGAGACACGGCGTTTCCTTTTGAAGACAAAATGCACAACGATAAGCATGTGCCTTTGGGTGACTTGATCTCGCTTGATCGTGAACGATGCATTCAATGTGCTCGTTGCATCCGTTTTCAAGACGAAGTGGTTGATGACCCGGTTCTGGGCTTTCACAATCGCGGCCGTAAACTTGAAATTATCACCTATTCTGACCCTGGCTTTGACAGCTACTGGTCTGGGAATACAACCGACATCTGTCCAGTTGGTGCTTTGACAACAAATGACTTTCGTTTTGGTGCCCGTCCTTGGGAATTAAAACCGGTTGCATCGATTTCTCCATATGGGCCAGAAGGTGAAAACATCACCATGTCTACCCGTCAAGAGGCAAAATCGGGCGGCCGGGTTGTGATCAAACGAATCATGCCACGTCAAAACGAGCAGGTAAACGAAATTTGGATTTCTGACCGGACTCGCTTTGGTCATCACTTTGCAGATGCAAATAGCCGCTTAACTACCCCACTGGTACGCAAAAACGATGCACTTGTTCCAGCTTCATGGGACGAAGCACTTGATCTGGTTGCCAAAAAGTTAAAAGAGGCGGGCGCAAATGCGGCCGGTTTAACCGGTGACCGGATGAGCAATGAAGATTTGTTTGCTTTCCAAGACCTGATGCGCAATACCGTTGGAAGCGCCAACGTTGATCTTGCAAACGGTCGTTTGGCTGGCGGTGAGATTACCGCTCAAGTAGGTGTCGGTACCGGAACCAATCTGGGTGAGATGGGGAATGGCGATGCGATTATCGTTTTCGCCAGTGATTTGCACGAAGAAGCACCAATTTGGTGGCTACGTGTTAAGCAAGCGGCTCAACGCGGTGCAAAAGTCTACACCTTCAATGTACGCCAAACCCGCCTAGATCAAGTTTCAACCGAATCGATCATGTACAAACCGGGTGACGCCATTAACACTGCACGAGCATTGCTCAACGGGGTTAAGATGGCCGACTCAGCGGGTGAGGGCGGGGTTGCGGCCGTGGCTAAAGCGATCTCTGAAGCTACGAATGTTGTGGCTTTCTACGGTTTTGAAGGGCTAACTTACGAAGAAACCGGTTCAATTGCTCGTATTTTGGGCAAT
>JBLIMP010000268.1:0-6661 GCA_047638855.1 Cellvibrionaceae bacterium
TGCAAGAAGCACTTGTGATCATGCAACAACGAGAGGCTGAATATCAAACCAAACTCGAAGAAGCAAACAACTTGTTGCTTGCTCCTGAACCAGCAGCTTCCTATGGCGAAGAATACGAAGAGTACGAAGAGTACGAGGAAGGAGAAGAATACGAGGAAGAAGAGCACGAGGAAGAAGAGCATGAAGAAGAAGAGCACGGCGAATATGAGGAGGACGAAGACGATGACTAACCAGCAAATTAAACCGAAAACAGATGAAGCTAAGCGCCCTTCGGCTAGAAAAACCTCTGGCAAACGTAGACCTTCGGCCATTAATACCAACCGACTCAAAACGACCTTAGTCGTTGGCGGTTTACTCGCAACTTATCTCGGTGCAGATTTACTTGCATCGAGTAACATAACAGTAGCCGATAACTCTGAGCCACAACAAGTGGCTCAGATTATCGAAATTCCAGGATCAACCGCAGCCGAAGGGTTTACTCTTCAACTTGATCCGATTATCGATGTTGTATCGGCCGATCAAATTCCAAAGGCCGTCACAAAAAGTCGATCTTCTCAATAAGCGAAAAGCAGATATTAGATAATCAGAAGTCAGATACCAGTTTACCGACAACTATCTGACTTCTGATCCTTTTAACCTCATGAACGATTCAAGCACGACAGAACCCATTGAACTAGATACAAGCGCACGCTTTTCATGGTGGATTCCACTCATCATCTTTGCACTAATCTGGTGGGGCATTCCCTGGATTATTCCTCAATTGCCCATTTGGCTTGTTGGAGAAAAAGCTGCGTGGTTTCTCAGTAGATCAAGCGGCACAGTTGGTTATTTAACCATTACCGCATCAACGCTTTGGGGGCTTCTACTGAGCACTAAGCTGATCAAAGATTGGGTTCCACCAGCCGTTTCTCTTGCACTTCACGAATGGCTTTCATGGACAGGCATAGGACTATCGATTTTTCATGCTTTCGTTTTGCTCTACGATAGTTACTATACTTACAGCATTGCCCATCTTTTGATTCCATTTATCGGCCCATATAACCCGATGTGGGTTGGAGTCGGCATTATCGCCCTTTATTTAATGCTGATCACAACCGTTACCTTTTATATGCGCGGTATGATCGGCCAAAAGAACTGGCGCAAAATCCACTATCTCACCTTTGTTGCCTTTATTTTTGCAACAGCTCATGGTTGGATGGCTGGTACCGATTCGACACAGTTAGCGATGATGTATGGCCTTAGTGGCTCTAGCGTTATCTTTCTCACCATTTATCGCATTATCTCCGCTATCGCAAACCCTAGTAAAAAACGTGTGAAAGCGGCTTAAACTCCATTAGCAGTCAGCGGTGATCAGTAAGTAATTTGCTTCACTGATCACCAAAAACCGCTGTCAAAGGAACCCCAAATGATCAAAATTCTTCTCATCGACGATGACCCACTCATTACCCGGCCGCTCGCTCGCTCGCTCGAGAACCATGGATACGAGGTTAGTATCGCTGAAAACGGCAAAGAGGGGCTTAAACAAGCACTCGAAACGAAACCAGATATCGTTGTACTTGATGTTATGATGCCCGAAATGAATGGCTGGGACGTCTGTAAAGAACTACGTAGCAAAAGCGGGGTTCCCATCCTGATGCTTACCGCCATGAGTGAAGAAATTGATCGCGTCTTGGGGTTAGAATTAGGGGCAGATGATTACCTAACCAAGCCATTCAGTTCACGCGAGCTTGCGGCCCGAATTAAAGCGATGTTGCGTCGAGTCGCCATTGACCAGACTCCTGTCCCAGAGCAAAAGATCACAATCGGCGATCTAACCATTAACTTTGATCGCCGCGAAGTTCATCGGGGTGATACTTTTTATAATTTGCGATACAAAGAATTTGAACTACTCACATTGCTCATGACCAAAAAAGGGCAAGTTGTTGATCGGGCCGAAATCTTCGATCTAGTATGGGGTACAGATTGGCTTGGCGACACCCGAACGCTTGATGTACATATACGCTGGTTGCGCGAAAAAATTGAAGATGATCCCAGTAACCCCAAAATGATCCAGACCGTACGTGGGGTTGGATATAGGTTTATCACAGGTTAAAACTCAAACAATGCTCTCATTACGCACCCGACTTATTGCCGTTTATGTAGGCCTTATCGTACTAGGATTTGGCGGCCTTACCGCTTGGTCTTCTCTTCAAATCACGAATACAACTTTGTCTGATTATGGCAACACGCTGCATACTCAAGCGGTCTTTCTCGCGAGCCGCCTATCTGAAACGCTAGAATACAACCCTCAAAGTGCCCCCACCACCCTAAATGAGAGCGCAAAAGAGCTCAACGCAGACATTACTCTTTATGCGAGATCAAAAAACATTTCACATGCTACTGCGAAAATACCTTCGCAACTGATCGAAACTAAAACCTATATAATCGAGCCAGATCAATTAGGTGTTTTACAGATTGTGACTTCAGCGCCTATTTTGCACGACAGCCGCATAGAGGGTTATATCCAAATCAATGTGCCCCAGTCTGTTCCTTTGGAAACCGTTCGTCAGCGTCAGGCCACTTTGTGGGGTGTTTTTGCTGCATTTACATTGCTAGGGATTAGCGTTAGCCTGTGGTTAGTGACTTCGCTTACTAAGCCGCTTGATGACTTGCAGCGGACCGCACTCAATATGGCGGACGGGGATTTGACGCAGCGGGTCGAAAACCCAAGCCGCGATGAAATAGGGGCGGTCGGCCGAGCGTTTAATACGATGGCTGAGCAAGTTGAATCGATTGTGGCAGAGCAGCGGGCATTCGCTAGCAATGCTTCTCACGAATTGCGCACACCACTGACAACCATTCGCTTACGTACTGAAATGATGGTGAACGATGATCTGGATGAAGAGACCAAAAAGCTATTTATTGCAGAGATCGACGGCGAAGTCATGCGTATGTCAGGCTTGGTGAGTGACCTTCTGTTACTTTCGAGGTTTGATGCCAAAAGGCTTTCGGCCGGAGAAGAGCAGATCGATGCGGTGCGTTTAATGAAAAAGGTAATTGCCGATTTTCAAGCAAAAGCGGCCGAAAAACAGATCAGGCTCGATAGCGATTTACCGACCCATTCGATTCCAATTACCGCTAATATCAACCATCTTGAAACGATATTCCGCAACTTAATTGATAATGGGTTGAAATACACACCAGAAAACGGCCTTGTCAAAGTTAATCTGTCTTTAAAAGAAGATGTTATGCTGCTAATGGTCGAAGACAATGGTGAAGGCATTCCGGCCGAAGACTTGCCAAAGATCGGCAAGCGATTCTTCCGAGTCGATAGAGCACGCTCCCGCAATATTCAAGGAACCGGATTGGGTTTGGCTTTAATCAGTTCTATTTTAGAACTCTACAATGGCAGTTTAAATATTCACAGCGAAGGTATCGGCAAAGGCACGGCCGTTGTGGTGACGTGGCCGATATAATCGCTGGTAACGAATCTAAGGCGATCCAAGCGTTCAAAACAGATAATTTGTTTGCTTAGATCGCCTAAATCTTATTCGATGCCCAAAATATAGTGATAGTGCGCCTGCCCACCCGACTGAATTTCGACCTCAATGTCAGGGTACATCGCTTCGATTTTCTCAGCAATTTCAGCCGCATCGTCACCAGTAACATCGCTGCCATAAAAGAGCGTCACAATCTCTTTTTCATCCATCTCGTCAACCTGCAACAACACGTTACGCAGCACGACATTGATATCTGTGGCCGAAGCACATAGTTCCCCGTCGACCAGGCCGATAAAGTCCCCTTCATTGACCGATACATCATTAATTTCAACCGTGCGGGTACCAATTGTAATCTGGGCGGTCACAACTTCGGCCGATCGTGCCAACATCTCACTCGAAATCGCTTTTAAATCCCCGTCTGGATTCAACGCCAACATCGCCCCAATCCCCTGCGGCACTGTACGAGTCGGAATCACAACCACTTCTTTTTCACTAAGATCACGCGCTTGCTCGGCCGCCAAAATAATATTTTTGTTATTCGGCATCAAAATAATTTTGTTTGTTGGCACCTGCTCCATTGCAGCAAAAAGCTCTTCAGTTGATGGGTTATTTGTCTGCCCCCCTTCAACCACAATGGCAGCCCCCATGCCCCGCATAATGTCGACCAGTCCACTTCCAGAGGCAACAGTCACAACCCCAATTTGACCAGAACGAACAGCGATCTCGTGTATTTCGACCGCTTTTGCCATCGCCGCCACGCCAATCTTGACCCCTTCTGCATTTTCATGCACTTGCCCTGAAGCGATGATGTCATCCATTTGCATTTGCATGTTTTCAACCACAACATCAGTGACCTCGCCTAAACTAATCCCATAGGTCAATGGCTCGCCAGGGTCGTCTACATGGATATGGACTTTAACCGTCGTATCGTCACCCACAACAACGGTCGAATCACCCATGGCATCAATGGTGTTGCGGATTTCTAGTACATTTAGATTTTTACCTAGCAAAATGAACTGAACGTCATAATGGTTCTCGAGTATGCCACCATCGGGAATCGCCATCTCTTGAAAGGTTAGGGCTGCGATAGCATCTTCAAAATTATCGTCGCCATTGCTGGCAGGCTCATCCATATTGAACTCACCTAACGCAAACTCATACATCCCTTCTAATATATAAACCAGCCCTTTGCCGCCAGAGTCGACAACCCCCGCCTGTTTTAAGATAGGCAGTTGATCCGGTGTACGCTCTAAGGCTTGCCGACAGCGGGTTAACGTGCGGCGTAGAATAAAGCGAACGTCATCACTTTTTTCGGCCGCGTCCACCGCTTCTTCTGCCCCTTCACGGACAACGGTTAAAATTGTCCCTTCGACCGGTTTCATAACGCCGCCATAAGCGGTTTCTTGAGCCAGATGAAGCGAGTGAGCCAGATCAGCGGCCGACATCGTCTCTTTGCTCACTAGCCCTGCGGCAATGCCACGCCAAATCTGGCTGAGGATCACACCCGAGTTACCTCGCGCACCCATCAAAGCCCCTTTAGCAAACTTTTTCGTTATTTCACCAATGTTCGTTTCATCGCTTGCTTGGATCGCCTTCCATGCTGAGCGCATGGTCAGTAGCATGTTGGTCCCCGTGTCTCCATCGGGAACTGGAAACACGTTAAGCTCATTAACAATTTTTTGGTTCTTTTCTAAGTTGTAAAACCCGGCGTTTACCATTGCCTTAAATTGTTGCCCGTCGCATATTGTCATTTTTTCATCTGCGGCTGGAAACAGGTTTGCTGTGGTCTGCATGATTATTATTTCCCTGACGTTAAATTTTTAGAAGTGACTGATACTGGGGTTAACGATTAACCAACTGAATACCGGTTATTGGTCGCTTTTTTGCGGAACGTGACCCAGTCCTTGAACAAAAACGTTGACGGCATCAACCGGCCGATTCATCGCTTTTTCAACGTTGAACTTTACCGTATTTTGAACGGACTCTGCTACCGCCCGAATGCGAATGCCGGACTCGACAATCACATAGATATCGATCTCGCATCCATCGTCAGTCAATCGCACCTCAATCCCCTTATGAGGATCACGCGATAGCAATTGCGCGATGCCATTGACCATTCCACGGCTTGCCATGCCGACAACACCATAGCATTGATTAACAGAATTGTTGACAATTGATGCGATGGCGGTCGGTGAGATTTCGATATGGCCATATCGGTTCTCATTCTCGTTTTGATTAATCGGTTGATCAGACATACTGCCTCCGGAAAGATTGGTTTGAACGTGCGCTGGCGATTTGTGTCTAAGACGATCTAAAAGAATAAATTATCCAAAGAAATCTTTTAGACTTGCTCACAGCACCAACTTGATTGACACAACCATCTCGTGAGCCGTTACACGAGGCAACTATTTTGTTGAGATGGCCTAAGAGTTAGAACCCCGTTGATAAAGTTTAGTCCCGATTATACCGGCCGTTTTTAGTTTTTTTCATATAGGGTGAAACTTCAAATTCAGATCGGCCGGTTTGTAAGGCGATTATTTCAGATTTTAATCGATTTGAGATCAAGCTGCTGCAAAACTTGTTCAATTTCAAAGTCTATCGCGGTTTCAATTTTGATTGGCTCTTTTGTGACAGGATGTGTGAGTTGCAGCGTTAAAGCGGTTTAAAAAAGCCGGTTGCTAGCAAAGGGGTCAGCAAAAAAGCGGTTGTGTTTCCCGTCGCCATAGCGGCGGTCCCCAATAATAGGGTGATGCAAGTGGCCCATATGACAGCGCAGTTGATGGGTTCGGCCGGTTTGTGGTAGATAGATGAACCAGTGAATAACGAGCTGTCGCGTAACGACTGACAGGAATCAAAAGCTCACTGGCTGCCAACGGCCGAATATGAGTAATCGCATCTTGAACCTCTTCATCAACCACCTTGGTCTCTTGTCGTTTCTTTCTTCGTTTTTGCCGGTCAAATGTCAGCTTTTTAATCGGGTGGTTCAACGTAGACTCTTCAACCAGCCAACCAGCCAACCAGCCAACCAGCCAACCGCGTACCAACGCGTGGTAGTTCTTTTTTATCCGGTGCTCAGTAAAATCTTCTGTCAGGCTTCGATTTGAAGCTTCGTCAAAGGCGAGTAGTAGAATGCCTGAAGTCGGCCGGTCGAGCCGATGCAGTGGGTAGACACATTTTCCGGT
>JBLIMP010000269.1:0-6611 GCA_047638855.1 Cellvibrionaceae bacterium
GAGACAGGTCTTAGCTATGGTAGAGTTAGGCTTTTCAAACACATTCAGATGCCAGTGCTCGCCAAACTTCTTTTAGGCCACCTTAACACTGAACATATCTGTTTGATTAAACACTATATCTTAGGTTATTGTCAGAGATACCTGAAAACTACTAAGGCGAATAGTTTATGCGAAACCAATTTACCATATTATCTTTTATGCTGATCGGGCTTATGGTGGCATGTAGCCCCCCGACCAAAGTTGCCATTCATGACATAGAAAATGAACCAACGAAATCGGCCGAACCGGCAACCCAAGTCGAAGCTGATGATCAGCACGAAAGCGAATCAGAAATCGATTCGGAACCAGAACCGATTGTTGATCAACTTGCCAGGGACTTTGCTTACTTCAAATTCGGAACGGTTGCTGTAGATGCGCAAATCGACTTCAATGATTGGCTGCAAAGTGATCCTGAAGATCAAGGGTTGGACAGCGCTCAACTCGCAAAATTGGCTCCACACATTGAAGAGCAATATGGGCACATTCACAGCTTTGTTGTTTTGCGTAACGGGGTTTTGGTCTATGAGTATTATAAAGAGGGGCGGTCAAAATATTCGGCCGATTTCGTCTGGTCAGTCACCAAAAGCATCACATCACTCTTGATTGGCATTGCGGCCGATGAGGGTCTGTTAGATACAGATCAGTCCTTAGGCGAATTGCTTCCGGCCGACCAACTGACTGAAAGCGATCCTGATCTAGCAGATATTACGATCCACGATTTGCTCACCATGACCTCTGGTGTCGCCTGCCCCGGCGACCGTTGTCATGACGAGTCGGTCCCTACTATGCTCAACAAAAAGTTGAACTACGAGACGGGTGAAAAATTTTTGTATGATACCGGGGCCTCCCATCTACTATCGGCCGTTCTAGCCGAGGTAACCGGCATGCCGATTAACGAATATGCGGCCGAAAAGCTGTTTGTCCCATTGGGCATCGAGCCACCCCCATGGCAACTTGATTCAAACGGTGTCCCATTTGGCGGTAAAGGGTTAGCCATACGTCCGCGTGATATGGCTAGAATTGGACAACTGGTTTTAGATAAAGGGGTTTGGGAAGGTAAGCAGCTTGTTTCGGCCGAATACCTCAACATCGCGACTCAAAACCAGGTTGCAGACATACACGATGAAGCCTATGGGTATCTATTCTGGATCGATGAAGAAAGTAAGCAAAGACGGGTTAATGCGGTTGGCTATGGTGGGCAATATATCACGATCATTCCAGAATATGATCTGGTTGTTGTCATTACCTCAAACTTTTCTCCAGCCCGATATGGTCAGACCGATCTAATTGAGCCGTTTATTATCGAGTCGCTAACCGATTAAATTTCATTCAACCCACATCATGTCAAACTGCGAAGGACCCCGACGGCCTGTAACTACTGAATTCAGTAAGCTAATTCGGCCGATAACGGGGATTGTCAGCCAGTTTCCTTAAGCAAAACTCAGGTTCTTTTAGTTAGAGAGAGTATCTTTTCAAGAACCCAAGGAAAAATACCCTTCGACAAGCTCAGGGTACGCATCCTGAGACTTCGGCGTGAGCTCAGTCGAACGCTGTCGAAGGACACCACCCTCCCTTTTTGAGATGATACTAGAGAGAGTTCAAATTAAAAGGAAATAAGTCTGCACCCATTACTGAGGCATCGACTCAGCCGGTGGCATCACATTCACATTTTCATCAGATGAAAACAGTCGCTTAATATCAGTTCCAATACCCGCACCCAACATTTTGAGCATAGCAGGTGGGGAGCTTAGACCGGCTGGATCATATTGGCGAATCAACATTTGGCTGAACCCATGTTGATACTGTTTACTGGTCAAAATCCAGCGTAATATATTTTTGGCTACAAATTCCGGTGGAATATCATAGATCTCCCGTTGAACACGGCCCGTTGTGCCATCAAATGTCGGCTTCAAATCAGCATAGCTTCGTGACTCATAGTCAGCCATAGCTGTCTTCCAGTCCTTATCACCTTTCTTCCAAGCGCCCAATTCTTCGGCTAAAAGTTTAGACATCAATAAAGCGTCATATATCCCTTGAGCATCGATGGAATCTTTTTGATGATAAGCATCGCCGGTTAAAGCCCAACCAGGTCCAGTTGCTTGGCGAAACATATTCCCCATTCGGCGAATCCCGCTCAACTTAGTGACTTGCTTTGCGCCTTTAAGGCGCCGCCAAACATGGGGCTGTTTTTGTAAAAGTTGAATATAAACTTCTTGAGGGCTTCCCTCCAAAGCTTGGTACAAGTCAGACTGTCCTTGGGCGATCACGCTTATTTGCCCATCAGCCGAAGGCATAAAGACATAGCTAAACCCGTCTATCGACGTGTGGATATGGGGCACTACATCCCCTTGCTCATCGTAATCAGCAACCCCTTCCCAATAAGCGTAAAACAAATCGGTGTCAACATCGGTACGCTGTTCGGTAATCTGAGCCCCCACCTTTTTGGCGATGGTGCTATAGCGGCCATCAGCTCCTACGACACAATCGGCCGTTATCGTGATTTCTTTTTGTTGCGGATGTCGGCCGGTAATCCCAGTCACACGGTCTTGATGATCTGTAACCACACCAGTGACCGCAAAGTTGGCGACAGCGGTGACTGTCTCAAAACGCTCTAACTGATTCCACAAGCAAGTATCGAGCTTTACCCGATTAACCGTATACATATAATCCCGTTTCCCGACAGTTGCAACTGGAAAAAAGGTGCGGAAGTAGTCCTTAAACTCCAAAACAAATCGGCGCATTTCAGGCGTGTTCGCTGCGTACTCACCCTCATCCGCACCAATCTCATCGAGCAAGGCCATTGTGTGACCAAAAACAAATGGGGTTGATACGGCGGCTCCACTCGGGAAGGTAGCACGCTCCACAATCAATGTTTTAATCCCTAATTGCCCCAAACGAGCCGCCAAACTTGCACCAGCGGGACGCCCCCCAACAATGACAATATCATAATGTGTCTCTTTCATAGTCTCGACTATCATGCTTTCCCTGCCTTTAGATTGTTGTAGATTATTGAATACTAACTGAAATCTGTATACCTTCCCTCGAAAGCAAGTATACAATCCCCCAATGGATGCGCAATCAATGATTAGCCATCGACGATCTCTTTCTAAAAGTCGGCCGTTCTAGCTGAAGTAACCGGCATGCCGATCTACGGATATGCGGCCGAAATCAGGTAAAATTACAGGGGATCCCCATTGTAAATGGGCAAATTGGTTTCATCTAAATCAACCCAGTTTGCTTTGGAAGAAAAATTTTCATGGCATTCCGGTTGAATGGGTAAGTCATCATCGATAGACCCAGCCGGAATAACCGCATACTCGCCACTTCTCGTGAGTCTTGGGAGATGGCTACCGCATTGTGAACAAAATGAAGTTGCAAAACTTGAAGCTGAAGGAAGGTCCCAACGGTTGAGTTTTTCCTCCCCCTTTGTCCATTGTAAATTTTCTGGTTTAGCAATAAAAACAGAGGCTCTACCTGCCCCAGTCGCTTTACGGCAACGACTACAATAACAGTGACCAAAGGCGGTAAATGGTAACCTTAATTCAAATTTAATTTCGCCACAAAGGCAGCTTCCATTAAGTTTCATTTCTCTAATTCCCTATCCAAGATATCTGATATCAACCATCCGCTTTGTTTTTCGCCCTTAATGTTTCGACTACGCTGATTCGATGGTTTTAAAAATACAAAGAAACGCTATCTTTCACCCCCCTTTGGGCAAAAATAACCATCTTTTCATCTGGGGCGTGACACGAGCTAGTCTTGATTGAGCCCCAGCTCCTTTTGCTTCTTCTTGGTTAATCCCAAGGAAACAATCCGGTGAGATTCTTTCAGGTAATATTTAAGATCATCGTCTTCCACGTCGGAACTATCATATTGTTGTATCCACATCATGCCGCGAGAAGCGAGATATGGGGCCGGCCGATAACCAGGTTGGCCGTCTAAAGAATAAAAATTTGATTCTGACGTTTTAAATGTGAATGCCGGTTTATCTGAATCCCCCCAGCCACCCACTGCAAACACCTTTCCTCCCACCTTCCATACATGGGAGCCGCCCCATTGGACAACATAGGAGGTAGCTGGAAGCAAGCGACAAAAATCATTTAATTCTTCATAAGTCATATTGACCTTCCTGATGCCTTCTTGATGATAGTAGCTCATAACCCCTGACCGGTTTCTGAGCAGACAGCAACACTCTGTTATGTATTTATTTCGTTGAGCTGGTGTTGCCGACGACCATTAAATCTGAGGTGGAATAAGAACGAAGTTACCAAAGTGGGCTTTCTTCATGAACTCTTGTTGGGCTTCGGCAATCTCTTTTAGCTCAAACACTTGGTCGACAAGGGGCTTGATTTCTCCCCGTTCGATATAGCCAATCAAGTTTCGGAAGACAGGTTCATCCCACGCGGTACACCCGATCAAACTCAAATCTTTAAGATAAAAATCCCGCATATCCATGCTCACAATGGGGCCGGAAATCGCGCCAGATGAGGCGTAACGGCCCCCTCTAGCCATAATTTTTAGCAGATTGGTAAAACCATCTCCTGCTACATTGTCGATCACAACATCAATGCTCGATTCGCCTAGCTCGCTCACCAAATCAGCTTGCCGGTTTAAGATGCGATCTACGCCGAGGCTTTTGACCTGTTCGATTTTCGACTGGCTCGTCACGGCCGTAACATGGGCACCACGGCGTTTTGCCAGCTGAACAACGGCCGACCCTACCCCGCCTGACGCCCCCATCACCAAGACCCGATCTGACCCAGACACCTTGGCACGGTGAATCATATTTTCGGCCGTGCCATAAGCACAGGGAATCGTAGCAAGTTCTGCATCGGACCAAGCACAATTCACTGCAAACACTTCACTCGCAGGCACTTTGACGTACTGGGCAAACGCCCCGTCAAAATCAGACGCCATCCAGATATTTTCAATCGAATCAAAACCATTTAAGCGCATACAAGACCGTACCAGCACCCGATCTCCCACTTGAACGACCGTATCTTCATTATCTTCATTGGAAACTGCAACCACTTCCCCGCAGCAATCGGTCCCTTGGATCATTGGAAAAGGCGTTTTCTCATTCCACCCCCCATCAACGATCTCATTGTCATGGTCACTATCGGAAAATTTCTCCGTTCCGCTGGTTACCGAAGATGAGTACCAGCCCAAACGCGTATTAATTTCCGTATTGTTGACACCGGCTGCCAAGACTTTGAGCAAGACCTCCCCTGGACCAATCTCTGGCATGGGGACATCCCGAAAGTCGAGTTTGTCATACCCACCATTGCCGGTCGTCACGACCGCTTTCATAGTAGGTTGGGTAGCTTGGGCCGGAGAAAGATCAAATCGAGTTAGGTCATTGTTTGATAAATAGTTAAGATTAGTCATGTTACAAGGGTCTTTGTTTGCGAGTTGATTGGTTAAACAGTTGGCTGAATAGAAAAGCTCAACGAGTAAGTTTATCTATCCAAGTTAATTATCTGGACAAGAAGCGGTCTGCACCATTTCGACGACTAAAGAGCCGCTCAGTTGTAGAAAGCCCCTCGACTACCTTGAGCACTACATGCTAAGCAGCCCCGACCTGTGCGGACATTGTTTTGACTTGAACGCTGGCCGTTATCCCAATCAGCCAATGAATGCAACCGTGCTGATGGGTTCCATCTTAGTCATTTTGTTAGCCCCAATCTTTTTGGCACTAAGCGCTTGGGTCGCAGTTGTTGAACAGGGTACAAATGAAGGTTTGGAAGAGCAGTAAAGTGTAAACACCTTATTTAGAAGATTTAGAAATGGCTGAAATATAAAGGTTTTCAACTTTAGCCCTGGCCCACGGGGTCCGGCGCAGAAATTTCAAACTCGATTTAACAGATGGATCAAACTGAAAGCAGCGAATCTCGATGCGACGCCCCAGCTCTTCCCAACCAAAGTGGTCAACTAGCCCTGTCACAATCTGCTCTAATTTAATACCGTGTAGTGGATTTTTAGGTTGTTCTTCGCTCATAATTTCAGTTATGCCTATAGGTAGTTTCTGACAAAATTTTCAACCACATCTAGAACCGGTTGTGTCCAAAATGGAGAACCACCGTGATCAGCACCTATGAGCTGGATACATTCGACCGTTTTATTCGCATTTTTCAACGTCTCAAACAGCAACACACTCTGCCCAAAAGGGACCAAGCGATCTTTGCTTCCATGAATGATCAGGATCGGTGGAATCGGGTTGTCTGCCGAAATATAGTTCATTGGATTGGTTTCGGCCGCTTTGTCTTTATTTTCTAAAACATTCAACCGACCAATCAGCATCCCTTCGGGCGACTCCGGGCCGATATGATCCATAATTGATGGTTCTTCGTTCATTTTGCTGATGTCTGTCGGCCCATAAAAATCGATAACCGCTTTGACAGAAATAGGGTCATCGATTGGTGATTCATCATCCAATGCTTGATTATCGAGTGTCAGTCCGGTCATTACGGCCGTGTGGCCACCAGATGACGTTCCCCACACAATGATTTTTTCAGAATCAACATGATAGGTTTCAGCATGCTGTTTCATAAAGCGGATCGCTGTTTTTGTAT
>JBLIMP010000270.1:0-6608 GCA_047638855.1 Cellvibrionaceae bacterium
GCCCGGTGAGCCGCAATTGTTTTGCCTTTAAGCCCACCAATCTCCAACACTTTGCCACGTAGGGTGACTTCACCCGTCATGGCCACATCGCGCCGGATCGGCCGATTGGTAAATGCGGAGATAATCGCTGTAGACAGGGCGATCCCTGCGCTTGGCCCGTCTTTTGGCGTTGCACCATCAGGGACATGAATATGGATATTGGCTTTGTCAAATACTGCGGGGTCAAGGCCCAAGCTACGGGCGTTGGCACGGGCGTATGTGAGGGCGGCTTGGGCCGATTCTCGCATCACATCCCCTAAAGAGCCAGTGAGCTGAACCCGGCCGGACCCTTCAGAAAGACTCACTTCAATCGGAAGCACATCACCACCCACAGAACTCACAGCTAAGCCGGTAGCGACACCTACTTCGTCCTGTTCTTCTGCTTTGCCATGATGGAACTTTTCTGGCCCAAGATATTTGCGCACATCATCGGTCGTTAATGTAAACGGCCCTTTTTCATTTGCGGCCACTTTAACAGCCACCTTGCGAACGAGTGATCCAATTCGCCTTTCTAACTGCCGGACACCCGCTTCACGTGTGTAACAGCGAATGACCAGCCTTAACGCCTCGTCTTCTATGATAATTTGATCTTCTTCAACCCCATGACCGGTGACCTGCTTGCGGATGAGATGGTTCTTTGCAATTTCAAGTTTTTCATCTTCGATATATCCGGCCATGTCAATGGTTTCCATACGATCAAAAAGTGGGGCCGCAATGCGCCCCGCTTCATTCGATGTCGTTATAAAAATAACCTGGCTCAAGTCGAAAGGTAGCTCTAGGTAATGGTCTTGAAAACTGTTGTTTTGTTCGGGGTCAAGAACCTCGAGTAATGCTGAACTAGGATCACCTCGAAAGTCTGAGCCAACTTTGTCGATTTCATCAAGCACAATGACAGGATTGTTTGTTTTTACATCGCGTAACGCCCGAATCAAACGGCCGGGTAATGCGCCAATATACGTCCGTCTGTGCCCGCGAATTTCCGCCTCATCACGCACCCCACCCAGGCTAATGCGGATCATTTTGCGTCCCATTGCTCGTGCAACTGATTGCGCGATAGAGGTTTTTCCGACACCTGGAGGGCCATTTAAATTAATGATGGCCCCTTTCATGTTGTTGCCTGCTAGCTTTCGCACCGCGACAAATTCGACGATACGTTCTTTGACTTCATTTAGGCCATAATGATCTTCATCCAAAATGGCGCGTACATGTTTTAGATCGAAGTTGTCCTCTGTGCTCGTGCTCCAAGGTAGCTCGACTAGAGTCTCGACCCAAGTCCGAATGACGCCAGCTTCGGCCGACTGTGGGTTTTGCCCGTTGAGTCGTTTAAGCTCTTTCTTGACGCGTGCATAGACTTCTTCGGGCATGCTAGCCGCTTCAACTTTTTCGTGTAGCTCATCAGCGGCCGATTCCGGTTCTTCGCCTAGCTCTTTCCGAATTACTTTCATTTGCTCACGCAGTAAAAACTCACGTTGGGCCTTGTTTGCACCGTCACGAGCCTCACCTTCTAAATCAGAGCGAATTTGTGCAATGCGTAGTTCTTGTTCAAGATAAACTTTAATTTTGCCAAGCCGTTCTGCCCCGTCTAATTCGGTAAGCAGCTCGATCTCAAGCGCTGCTGGCAGATTTAACAAGCCAGCAAGATAGTCCGACAGGTCGTTTATATTCGCGCGACTGCGTGCGGCGGTTAATACCTGTTGGTTGATTTCGCCCATTGCCTCAGCATAAATTTCTAAATGAGCGATGGCGTCAGCCATTGCCTGAATCCCTGCATTGTCAAGGGTAGCTGCTTCGACTTCAATGGGAGTATAGCTGCCGGTTAAATAGGGATCTGTCTGCGTGATACCTGTAAAATTTACTCTTTCGTGAAGCTCAACAAGCATTTGAACCCCACTTGCCTGTGGTGCACGTAACACATCGCGCACGGTGGCAAGAATGCCAATCGGAGCCAGATCACTTTGGCCAGGCACCTCAATTTCGGGGTTGTATTGAACGGTGATTAATAGCTTTCCATTTCCTCTTGCGGCTGCTTGAGCTGCGGCCAAAGATTTTCTACGGCCGATGGATATTGTGGTTGTTACGCCAGGGAAAACCGATCCACCACGAATGGGGACGACTGGAATAGTGGTTGGTATGATGGTATCTTCCATGAATATTTTATCCTTACTTATCTGTCTTTAGACAACGACATGTGGCTTTTTAGCCATTGCGTTGTTAGATCGCGAAGTATGAGTGGGGGGCTAAGAACGATGATATACCGTTGTCATGTTTTTAAGCCTTACGCCACTTTAGGAATGAATCATCGTACCTAAATATCACGGTGGGTATCGATTTTCAATCCTTTAATTCTTACTTTAATTCTCACTTTAATTCTCAATAGAAGATCACCCCGTGAGCTGATCTTCTCTATGTCAACAAATATCATTTTTAGTACCTGCTTGTCCATAGTACGTAGATAATCATACTTTGGTTACATATGAAGCTTCTAGGCAAGACGTGAACATCCTGTTAGATCGTTATTTCTTGCATCTTGTTAATGATTCTGTCTAATAGCTATCCCTTTTGTGGCATAGACTCATGTAGATTAACGGCTAATTCCCAGAGGTAGCACTAAATGTTGTGGGTTTTATTGACGAGTATTTTTGAAAAATAATTGTCTGAATGATTTGTGAGAAAAAATGGCAGTTTTTATCGAACGATGACGGTTTTAGAGGGTATCTTTTGTTAGGTGACGACAAAATGGTGAGATGCTCCTAACTGATTTGTTTCTCAACTGGCGGGTGCTGTGGGTCTGAAAGCTTTTAATCGTTTGTAGTCCCCATGTTTGATCCCTTTTGCGCCTTTGCTCACCTGATCGAATCTATCGGTATGATTTTCTGAATGGCTAGGCCGAATCAATCAGCGTTCCCAAATCAGACATCCCGTATTTATGAACCTGCAACACCATAACAGTTTTTGTATCAACAATCCCCTCAATTTGATGAATCTTATCTCGCATAAAGCGCATAAAATGATCATTGTCTAAACACATCACATCAGCATGAAGATGATATTCCCCTGCAACACTTGCTAGAAAATTCAGTTCAGGCAGAGCGGTTAATTCTTTAATCACTTGCTCGATTAGGCTAGGCGGGTTTACACGAATATATACGGTTCCATATGAATTGAGGCTGAGGTGGTTAGGGTTAACGAGGCCGATAAATTTGAGAACGCCATTGTCTTCGAGCCGTTTGATTCGATTGCGAATCGTTCCGGCCGACACCCCCAAATCGGCCGCAATATCAGCAAACGATTTACGGCCGTCATTGCACAATTGCGCCAAAAGTGCGAGATCAATTTTGTCGAGTTGAATTTTTGACATAGTTTAATATAGCCACTAGTAAAAACTGAAAAATGGGTAGAGTG
Source organism: Cellvibrionaceae bacterium (assembly GCA_047638855.1). GTDB lineage: Bacteria > Chloroflexota > Anaerolineae > Promineifilales > Promineifilaceae > WTJY01. Next base: position 3,442 of record JBLIMP010000270.1, read on the forward strand.
AAATTTCGCACGTTTTGCTTATACGACAAAAATAATACCTTTTCATTGCGGATACTGCAAAATTGTTATAGAATTTTTCTGATTCAACAAGACTTGGAGAAGATCAATGCCCGTTTACAAAAAATATCACCCCGTTTCCGCAATGGAATTCCCCCGCTATTCTGGCATTCGCTCGTTTATGCGGTTGCCCCACGTTACTGATCTTTCAAAAGATGTCGATATCGCCATTGTTGGCGTGCCGTTTGATACCGGCGGTACTTATCGGGTGGGTGCCCGATTTGGTCCAGGAGGTATTCGGGACCAGTCGATGCTTTTACGGCCGTACAATCCCGCCCTTGACGTAGTGATATTTGAACATTGCTCATGTGTTGACTACGGAGACCTACAAACCGCTCCTGGCTACCTGCCTGAATCTCACAAAATGATCACCGACGGAACGGCCGAAATTTTGTCTAACGACGCCGTCACCCCGATCTTTCTAGGAGGCGATCATTCGATCTCATTGCCCGTCCTACGCGCCGTCCATGCCAAGCACGGCCCTGTGGGTTTAATTCATTTCGACTCACACAGCGACCTGTGGCATAGCTATTTTGATGGCAAAGACACCCACGGCACCCCGTTCCGGCGTGCGGTTGAAGAGGGATTGATCGATCCGCATCGTTCGTGCCAAATCGGTCTGCGGGGCTCCTTATACGACAAAGCTGACTATCAAATGACCGAAGAAGAGGGGATGTTGATGGTCGACGGGCCACAATTGCACGAGCAAGGGATTCCAAAGACGCTTGAACAGATCATTGAAAAAGCGGGCGAGGGGCCACTTTATCTAACCTTTGACATTGATTTTGTTGACCCAACCTTTGCGCCTGGCACCGGTACCCCGGAAGTGGGCGGATTTAACAGTGCGCAGTGTCAACAACTTTTGCGCGGCTTAACCAGCCTAAGCCACCGAATTGTTGCTTACGACTTAGTTGAAGTGATGCCAGCGTATGATCCGGCCGCTACCACCAGCTTGCTGGCGGCAAACCTCATCTATGAAATGATGTCGTTGATTGCGTGGAGTAAGAAGAATAACAATAAGTGATTAGGGACTAGTGCGCTTTGCGCTAGTGATTAGTAAGTTGTCTTGCTAGTCACTACCCACTATCCACTACCCACTTATCACTTTTTAAAACTATGAGATTAGCTGTTGATGTGGGTGGAACGGTTGTCGATTTTGTCCGATTTGATGATCAGACGGGTGAAATTTCAATTGAGAAAGTCCCCTCTTCTGGGAAGTTAGAAGAGCAATTTGTTGAGGGTGTTGGCCGTTTGGGGCTTGATCTGCGTGAAGTCAGCACGATTGTGCATTGCTTTACATTGGTGATCAACACCATCGTGCAGGAAAAGGGGGCGAAAGTTGGCCTCATCACAACCGAAGGGTTTCGGGATGTGTTAGAGCTAGGGCGAGGCAATCGGCCGGAAGTTTACAATCTTTTTTATAAGCAACCGACTCCGCTTGTCCCCCGCTATCTGCGTTTTGAAGTGGCCGAGCGGCTAAAATGGCCCCCGTACGGATGATTCAGTCGGGCCCGGCCGGGGGTGTGATTGGGACTGTGGGGTTAGGGCAAACACTAGGGATCGAAAACTTGGTTTCGGCCGATGTTGGGGGGACCACGTTTGATGTCGCTTTGATCGTTGATGGGATGGCACTTGAAAAGAGCAGTGAGCTGATCAACCGGCGGCCGATTTTGCAACCGTCTATTGACATCGTTTCGATTGGAGCCGGAGGCGGCTCTATCGCTTGGATCGACACAGAAGGGGGGATTCGCGTTGGGCCGCATAGTGCACAGGCTGATCCTGGGCCGGTTTGTTTTGGCCTTGGCGGAACTGATCCAACTGTGACCGATGCCCAAGTGGTGTTGGGGTACTTGGGCCCAGAATATTATCTGGGTAAACGGATGAAGCTTGACAAGGCGGCGGCGGCCAAAGCGATTGAAGAACAGATTGCCAAACCGTTGGGGCTAACGTTGATCGAAGCGGCCAACGGCATTATCCATCTGACCAATATGAATATGGCTTTGGCCATGCGCCAAATGACAATTGAACGGGGACATGATCCACGGGATTTCACTTTTGTTTGCTTCGGCGGTGGTGGTGGCTTATTTGGTAGTGCCTTGCTCGAAGAGCTTGAAATGAAGCAGGCGATTATCCCAGTGAACCCAGCGATCTTTTCTGCGTGGGGATTGCTCAATGCTGATTTCCGTGAAGATTTGAACCAAACGATGGTCTTTGCAATGAACGGGATGAGTGGTAGTCAACTGGCGAAAGCATTCGCCAAACTTGAGAATGAGCTGCCTGAACCTGAGCATGATGCACCACGCACTACGTAACGCTTTGCTGACTGTCGCTATCAGGGGCAAGCTATCGGCCGGAAATAGTTTCCACGGTCCGGCCGTTGTGGAAGAATGGACGAGTACGATTTTGATCCGGCCGGGACAAACGGTAATGGTCGATGAGATTGGAAATCTGCGGATTGTGCAATCTTAAACAAAATATTTCATGAGTAGTTTTTTAACACTAGAAGCTTTATCTGTTTTGATTGGGGTCATTGTGATCCTAGTCAGCTTAACTTATTCAAAACTAGAAGAGGCAAATGTCTCAACATCGGAGAGATTTTTGATTTCAGCCAAAACGTCTCTGCTGGTTTTGGCTATTCTTCTTTTGGTATGGGGGATGCTTTATAGGGTTATCGTCTTTTTGACAGACCAACGACCTGACAGCCTTTATGAGTTTGTGTCTGGCATTCCTGGTGTCGTTTTGATTTTCTTGAGCTTCATTATTTCAAGAGAAGCTATCAATAGAATTGTGAAAAAATGGAGCGATTAACTCGCTTAGGAATGAGAACTAAATAAAACCAGAAACTTTGGGAATTTAACACTGTCGTAGGGTGCGGGCCTTGTGCCCGCCCAAGTTGCAGGTGTGAAACCAGGGCACCCACAAGGGGTGCGCCCTACGATCATCTTGAACAGGGCAACTTCTGGGTTTAATAAAATCCTCATTCCTAAACTGCTTTTCTTGGCTTAACCCCATCACTCTTAACACAGCCGTGACTGTTCGTATACGAGGTGCCAAGATAGCTCCTACAAGCAATATTTTCGCCTTTTGCCACGTATTGAGATGAAATACTG
>JBLIMP010000271.1:0-6605 GCA_047638855.1 Cellvibrionaceae bacterium
AATAATAGCTTCTAAAAGAGTTCTCATAATTTTTCAACTATACACCCATCCATAGTTGATGGCCCACGATGAATCTAAGTTACGGCTCAAGTCTTAGCAAAAACATAAAAACGAGTTTTGAATCCACTTAACTCATTTGCACGTAATTTAGGCTAAGACAGCAAATAACCGGTTAAAAATAATTCAACATTTCAATTCAAACAATTTTTTATTCATTTTTTTTATTCATTGAGGAAATCATGAACCAAATTCAATCACTTAATTTATTCAATATCAATCGTCGATCTATCTTGGCGATCATCTTTCTAGCTCTTTTTGGTGGGATGGCCTTTTTCGCAGCCCAGCAAGCAAGTGCGGCCGAATCAGCCGCATGCCATATCCGAATCGATGGCACGATGACGGCCGTTGGCAACGGAGCATTTGAAGAATGTGCCGACGCGATCATTAAAAACGGTGACACCGTAAACGGCCGTTATCAAGTTGGAACCTGGGGCAGTTACACAGTTGCCACCAACCAAAATCGCCAAGCTTGGTATCGCTTAAACGGCCGACGTCGCTTCTCTTATTATGGATCATTGCCGATACGCGTGATTGAAGCCCCTGTACCTGTAGTTGAAGCCCCAGCACAAGTAGAGCCAGCGCCGGTTGATAAAAACGGTGCTGACACAGATGGAGATCGCATTGTTGGAGAGGCTGACCGATGCCCAGCAGAAGCCGAAACCATGAACGGCGTATTTGATAGCGACGGTTGCCCAGACACGATAGACGATCTACTTAAATTTGCCGAAGATGACCTAAATGACTGGTGGCAAACTCAATTTGATGACAGTAACCTCACCTATTATCCGCCAACCAAAGTCGTCTCTTACCAAAACCATAGCAACCCATCGTTGAACAACAACGCCTTTTACACCTCTGGCGGACACTATATCGCTTATGATATCGATCTCATGAGCAACTCACTGCACCGGCACGGCGACTTTGCCCCCGTAGCAATCATGGCACATGAGTGGGGCCATCTCGTTCAGGCAAATCTAGGCATCCGTGAAGAATTCTCGATCTACCAAGAGCTACAAGCTGATTGTTTGGCCGGTTCGTATGCCACCTATTTACAAGATCGAGGCAATTTAGAAGAAGGGGACTTAGAAGAAGGATTACGTCAGATGTTTTCTATCGGAGACTCAGCCCGCACACCCTGGTTCCATGAAAATGCACATGGCACTGGCGAACAGCGGTATGAAGCGTTTTTGCTAGGGTTTGAAAACGATGTAGACACCTGTATCGAAACTTACTCTGGCTAAAACAAAAGAGCCGGATTGTTGAGACTTTCAACAATCCGGCTCAAATAATGAGTTAACTTTTATTACGCTTCAGAAATATCTGACTTTAGGCGATTTCCGAGAATAAAACATGCAATTGCATGTTTTATTCTCGGAAATCGCCTAGTCAAAAGAAAACCTAACAAAAAGCTAATTATTCAGCACCTCGTAGGGGTCGACGCCGTCGGTGTGTCATTTCGCTCGAAAAACTCAAGGTCCATTCCGACGGCGTCGCCCCCTACAGTGAAAAATCCCACCTGCTGAATAGTTACACAAAAAGCTAATTGAATAGATCAATTCCCTCTAATTCTTTTTCCCGCTTAACAATAAATGCATCCAATTCTTCAGCGATGGTTTGATCTAAAGGCGGTTTTTCGTGTGACTTCAAAATCTGTTTCCACAATTTATTGGCCCGTTGCAGCGCGTCTTCGCTTCCGGCCGCCGTCCATGCGTCAAATCCCAATCTATCAGTCACCAGCGGTTCGTAAAACGCCGCTTCATATCGATCTTGGGTATGTTGAGTTCCAAAATGATGCCCGCCCGACCCCACCTCTTGGATTGAATCGAGCGCAAACGCCTCCTCGCTAATCTCAAAATCGTTCAAAAAATGGGTGAACATCGCTAAGTTTTCAGCATCAATCACAAATTTTTCATAGCTGGCAACTAGTCCCCCTTCTAACCAACCTACGGAATGGAGCATCATGTTGGTATGGGCCATCACGGCCGGCCACATCGTCCACATCGTTTCATAAGCCGCCTGGGCATCCGGCACTTTAGAATTAGTCAAGCTACCACTGGCCCGATAAGGTAACCCATAGCGACGGGCCAATTGTGCCCCCACAATTAAAGCCCAAGCGCCTTCAGGGCCACCAAACGCAGGTGAGCCAGAGCGCATGTCTACATTTTGAGTAAACCCACCATAAATCACCGGAGCACCCGGCTTGATCAGTTGTGCCAAGGCAACACCGGCCAACGCTTCGGCATTTTGTTGCGCCAAGGCCGATGCGATCGTGACCGGACTCATCGCCCCAGCCATGATGAACGGAGTAATAATCGATACCTGGCCCGCTTTGGCATAGGTGATTAAGCCACCCAACATCCGGTTATCGTACCGCAATGGGCTGTTGACATTAACAACCCCGCCCACAACGGCTCCCGGTAATTCTCCCCCGTAGATGATCTTCATCATGTCCACGGTGTCTTTGGCAATAATCCGGCCGCTGGCGGTATCACGCACCGCCCGATCAGTGTTGTGAGCCATCACCCTCACTCGGTACATGTGGCGCAATGAGTTACGCACATCTTGGGGTTCGCACAACGGGCCACCCGTAAACTGAAAATAAGGAACAGCGTGAGCCATTTTGATAAAGTTTTCAAAATCTTGTAGTGTTGACACCCGTCGGCCGCCATCCAAATCACTCACGTATGGCATACCAGAGTTAGGGGCAAAGTTGATAAAGTTGCCACCGACAGTTAAATCACAATCGCGATTACGGGCGTGCCAAGTGAACTTTGCCGGAGCTTTTTCAACCAATTCAAGCAGCAAACCACGATCAATCCATACATGTTGGCTTTTATGGTCTACTTTTGCACCTGCCTTTTCCCAAGCACTTAGCGCTTCGTCATCCATAAAGTCGATGCCGATATTTTCGAGAATTCGCATCGACGCATCATGTATTTTTTCAAGCTGATCGGGATTACACCAAGCGGTTGGCTCTATCGGGTTTTGCAAGAGCTGAAACGGTTTTTGTAGCCATTGTGGCTTGTCGGTTGTACTTCTTCGGCCTCGTGAACGGGTTCGTTTTTGGGTCATTCCCTCATTTTACGCTAAGTGCGACAAGTGAAACAGGCGGTTAATCTGATTGTTCAGCAGGTCGATTTTCACCAGAGGGCATAATTACGCTAGAATATAGATCTTGATCAAAAGCTTGCACCTATAATCGAATACCATATAAAAAAATGCCAAATCTAATCCTTGAATACACAGACAATCTTGAGTTTGACCCCATCCCTTTTTTCGAGAAGCTGCATCACACGCTAGCGGCCGAAGTTGATTCGATTCGCTATAAAGGCTTAAAAAGCCGTGCGACAAAACTCACCGAATATTATCTAGCTGAAGGGCACCCTGATTATAAGATGGTCAATATCACGGCCGTCATTCGCGAAGGTCGGCCGCAAGCGATCAAAGAGCAAATTGCACTGATCTTGATGACCGCTTTGCGTGAAGAGTTTGGCCCGCGCCGAAAAAATGGAGAGCAGATAAGTTTGGCCACCGATATGCGCGAGCTGCTTAACGGTATCGCCATCACAGACAACACCTGGCCGGTTGAAGGTTTAAGCGGGAAATAATAGCAAGCACGCAACTTCTCAAAAAGGGAGGGAGGTATCCTTCGACAGCGTTCGACTGAGCTCACGCCGACGTCTCAGGATGCGTACCCTGAGCTTGTCGAAGGGTGTTTTTACCAGAATTATTGAAAAGATAGCCCCACCCGCCATACAAAAAAAATGCTCTTGTTTTGATCAAAACAGGAGCATTTTTTTGGCGGAATCTTGTAGGGGCACCCACAAGGGGTGCCCAAAGAGCCTTTTTTTGTTTTTATTGAAGCCTACAACCTACATCGCGTCGTAAATTCCATGAATTTCCGCACCACGGAAACGGGCCTTTTGGTCAGTTGGAGCCAACGCTTCATTATAGAAAAACTCAGGAAGATCATCATCCTCTGCCCCAAATCCAGCCAAGTCGTTAAACTCTTTTTCCATTTTAAGCACTTCGATGCCTAAATCGTCAAAGAATTTATCATCCAATTCAGCCCCGGTCGCATCACGTAACGCATCTTTCAAAAAGTCTAGGTTTTGATGGGTCACAGACCGGCCGAAAATGCACAGCCCCAACGAGTCAGTTTGCGCCATCACCTTCTGCGATTCCAAACTCACTTCCATTAATAGTGCGGCATCTTTGTCACGCGATTGAAAACGAGCCACGTTCCCGGCCGTGTGGTCAGCCCCTTGGGCCGTTGTTTGCATACTGATGCCGGTTACTTCAATCACCCGTGGGTCATATGCACTAATCGCCTGCTTTTTGATCACAGGAATCCGCTCCACTCCAAAATGTTTGCCCACACGATAGGTACCAGATGCGTAAAGCTTCCCGAGTTCAGAGCCAACCATCATTTCAGCCATCGCTTGGGTCATAAATTCAACATCCCCAAATTCAGCTTGGCCTGCTTCCATTGCCACGGCCAACATGGCGCCTGTTTCAATCGTGTCAACCCCTAAGTTGTTTGCCAGATAATTGAGTGCAGCCAGGTCATCGGGATCGGTGATACCACAGTTGGTTCCCAATAAACCGAGTGTCTCATATTCAATGGGTGAAGCGATTTCTTTCCCATCTTTACCCACGTAAACATTTGAACATTGAATCACACAGCCAGGCATACAGGCGTGAGTATGATTTCCACCACGAGAATTATTCAGGTCGGTAATATATTCTCCGCCCATTTTGAATACTTCATTAGCTGGATCAACTTGCTGGCCCAAACTAAAGTTGTTGGTTGGCAATGCCCCAATCGTGTTGGTGTAGTCGGCCATTCCCATGGTGCCTATTTTTTGGAAAAAGCCGGTAATAACAGGATCGGCCAACAGCATCTTTGAGTAGTCGCGGACATCTTTGACCACAGCTTTACGATCATAAAAGCCTGGCATCTTGAGTAAATCAACGACAATCGCCTTTACTTTCTTGCTGCCCATGACCGCCCCAACGCCACCACGGGCGCACAAGCGTGACGGCCGACCGTCGCTGTCGGTGATTGAAATACCGGCCATCAGCCCTTGGTATTCTCCCACTGGACCGATCATTGCAATGGCGATTTTCTTGCCATATTTTGCACGGAGCAGTTCGGCCGACTCGAAGGTTCCCATCTTCAAATAATCGTCGGCCGGATCAAAGCTGACCACGCCCCCTTTACCAAAATGGATCACGACCCATTCATCCGACTGGCCATACAGGTTCACTCCTGCGACCTCATGCTGCCCCAGCCCATAGCTGAACGTACCGCCACCATTGGCCTCTTTGATACCACCGGTCAAGGGGCTTTTACAACCGACGCTTGTGCGGTTTGCGTTTGAAAAGCTTGATCCGGCAAAGGGTCCGGCCGAAAAGATGAGCGGGTTGTCTGGACCCAAAGGGTCCACAGTCGCCGCCCCTTTTTCGAGCAATGTTTTGGCAATTAGATGACGGCCGGCTTTAACCAATGCTTCGCCTTCTAATTCTTCATGGTTAATAGATTTTTCGTTTAGATTAATGTGATAGTACTTGCGCATGTTGTGTTTACCTCGGGGTTTTTAAAGACTGCTGGATTCGCAATTTACGATTGACGATTGCTCGAGCTGGCTAACAAAAAGATGTTGAATACGAGCCAATATAGGTTGTTTTTCAAGGTGAAGTTTATCAGAAAACAAAAACATGAAAATGGAAATATAATCGAGCTTGATGCCCGTTTGATGTCCGCTTGATATCCAAATGACTATGCGACGCTTTTCTCCGATCTTAGAATTGTGTAAAGGTTCACTTATTCAGGCAAATCTGAGATATTTTTTCTGGTACCATGTTACTTACTGATCGATTAGTAAGTAACAATTCAAAACACAGGCACACTTAATTATGACTCCAACACAAAACATTGATTTAGACGCATTTGAAAAACTTTCAAAACACATTGACCCGAATATTATTTTGCGCACGTTGGCAGGCATGGACCCCGCTACACTGCAAAAAACATTGATGGCAACGGCCGGTGGCGGCCCGAAACAGCGCCAAGCACCCGCCATCAACAGTGACTTTTTCGATATTTATGACACCCTAACCCCCAATCAACGGCGCATGGGCGAGGTCACCCGTGAGTTTATGCACCGGGAAATCAAACCGTTGGCGGCCGAATATTGGGAAAAAGGGGAAACGCCTAAAGAATTTATCACCAAAGCGGGTGAGCTAATGACCCTGCTTTTGGGTGAAGATTACATCTTTGAATACCCATCTTCTGACCCGATTGGCACAGGGGTGATGATGATGGAAATGGCGGCCGTTGAACCTTCTTTTCAAACGTTTTTCGGGGTGCAGTGGGGGTTGTGCATGGCCTCTATCAGCATGTTTGGCTCTGAAGAGCAAAAGGCGAAATGGCTACCCGACATGGTTAAGTTTAAGAAAATCGGTTCGTGGGCGCTCACAGAGCCGGACATCGGGTCAGCGGCGGCCGCTGGCTTGGAAACGACGGCCGAAAAGCACGGCGA
>JBLIMP010000272.1:0-6589 GCA_047638855.1 Cellvibrionaceae bacterium
CCGTTCATGGTTTATCGTGCATTACGCATGCTTAATCCGTCACCGTACATGTTTTATCTAAACTTTGGCGACCAAGGGTTTCAAATTGTAGGTGCTTCGCCAGAGGTACATGTGACGCTTGAAGACGAAACGGCCGAACTCCGGCCGATTGCAGGTACGCGCAAGCGGGGCAAAGATACGGCCGAAGACGACGAACTAGAAGCTGACCTACTCGGTGATCCAAAAGAAGTGGCCGAACACGTCATGCTGGTAGATTTGGGACGCAATGATTTAGGCCGTGTGTGTGAATATGGTTCTGTGAAAGTGACAGACATGATGGTTGTGGAAAAATACAGCCATGTCATGCACATCGTCAGCCATGTGAAAGGTAAAATTGATCCTCGCATGAATGCGTTTTCGCTCATGCGGGCCACATTTCCGGCCGGGACGCTCTCAGGTGCGCCTAAAGTTCGGGCGATGCAAATCATCGAAGAGCTAGAAGGTCAGCGGCGTCATTTATACGGCGGCTGTGTCGGCTATTTTAGCTATGATGGCAACTCAGATACCTGCATCGCCATCCGTACGGTGGTGATGAAAGGGGATACAGTCTATCTCCAAGCAGGGGCCGGGATCGTAGCAGATAGTGATCCGGCCAGTGAACATCAAGAATGTAAAAACAAAGCGATGGCGGTTGTAAAAGCCATCGATCTAGCAGAAGAAGGAGGGTTTTAGTTTTTTAGCATTTCAGCACCTCAGCATTTCAGCTTGGCGCAACCAAAAAGCTGAAAGCGAAGCGTGCTGACTCGCTAACTAGCTGACCAGCTAATCATGAAACAACGCGTATTTAGTGGCATACAGCCATCCGGTGAATTTACTCTAGGCAACTATCTAGGGGCGACCCGCAACTGGGTCCGTGATCAAGACAAAAAGGTCAACTACTTTTGTATCGTCGATTTACACAGCTTAACTGTACCGCAAGACCCGGCCGAATTGCGCCATCAAACCCGCTCACTCGCAGCGATGTTGCTGGCGTGTGGGCTTGATCCTGACAAATCAACGATCTTTATTCAAAGTCACGTCAAGGCACATGCCGAAGGGGCATGGTTGCTCAACTGCGTCACGCCGCTAGGCTGGTTGCAGCGCATGACTCAATACAAGGATAAAAGCGCCAAACAGGAAAGCATCCTGACCGGCTTGCTTGCCTATCCTGTTTTGATGGCGGGTGATATTATCTTTTACGATGCGGACGAAGTGCCGGTAGGTGATGACCAGAAACAACATGTTGAATTGGCCCGTGACATTGCCCAGACGTTTAACAGCCGTTACGAAGAAGAATTCTTTGTAATCCCAAAGCCGGTCATTCCTGCGGCCGGAGCGCGGATCATGGGTCTTGACGACCCAATGCGCAAAATGTCAAAAAGCTACTCCCATATTCGCGGCCACGCGGTTCGTGTTTTGGACGATGACAAAGAGATCATGCGCTCGTTCAAAAAAGCGGTGACTGACTCTGATAACGAAATTGCATTTTCAAATGACCCGGCCAAAGCTGGGGTACAAAATCTGTTAGCCATTTACCAAGCGGTTACGGGCAAAGACAATGAGGCTGTTCTAGCTGACTTTTCGAGCGCACGGGGCTATGGTGACTTAAAGGTATGGGTGGCGGAAGCGGTTATCGCTGAAATCGCCCCGATCCGGCAGCGACATCAAGAGTTAATGAATGATCCGGCCGAACTTGATCGACTTATGGCGAAAGGGGCAGCGGCGGCCGAAGCGGTGTCGCAACCTAAAGTTGATGCGATGAAAGAGATGATGGGACTTATTGTTCCTGGTCGAGGTTAAGCTAAAACAAGAAAGGACAAGGTGGTGTGATATGTGGAACAAAAAAAACAGTGCTTTAATTATTGCTTTAACAGCCACGTTGCTAGTTTTAAGTGGATGCGGTGGTACGGCCGAAACAGGTGAAGCTGAAATGGAAGAACTGGCCGGAATGGACGGGCTGCCCACGCTGGCCGCCACGGTTCCCTTACCGCTGCCACCCACGAATCTGCCACCGACACTTGATCCAACCAACACGCCGATACCCATCCCACCTACCTCCACGGCAACAGCGACGATCACCCCAACGCCCACGCCAAGCGAAACGCCTGTTGTGAACTTTGCCGCCACTGATACCGCCACACCCACCCGTTTGCCAGGTGTTTTACCTTCAAAAACACCTACAGAAATGGCTCCGCTTGACATCGGAAACGGTTTTCCAGGGGAAATCGGTAAAGGGGAATTCCGTGTTCATTTAGTTGATGCGCAAAAAGGCAAAACGGTGTTTGTAATTGTACGGGTCAAGCCAGAAGTTGATGCAGGGTTATTGATTTTTGAAGGAGACTTGGCAAGCGTTGCGAAAGAAGAAGGAATGTCGGTTCAAGATCTGCTCATCTCAAATAAGGCGGATCGAGCTGCAAACTTTAGCGGAAAGGGATTTATGGAAGTGATCGCTTACACGCCGAAAGAGGATGGTGATCTATCGATCGTTGTCACTTCTGCGGCCGACAGCGAAGGACCTTACCGGCTCTACGTGTTTGATCAAACAACAGCTTCTGCCAATGTCGCTTTTAATCAAACGGTGCAACTCGACGCAGGGCAGACGACTGTCGCTGAAGTAACCTCGAATGGGGGCAAGCCGGTCGTCGCATTTTTAAACCCACTTAGTTCGGCCGCAGACGGCAAGATCACAATAAAAAGCAGCAGTGGTGCGGTAATCACCGAAGCAAACTATTCAGGCGGTGGCTCATATGAAACATTATTTGTATTGCCATTAAGCACAACCGGCTACACGATTGAATTAACCAATGTCAGCGGATCGGCTGGTACATTTGAGATTGTTATCCTGGCTATACAAGATCCATTCTAACTATTAGAAATCAGCAGAATCATCAGACAGAAGTTAACGTGCATTCGAGCAGTTAATCTTCGGTTAAAAAATTATGGTACTCGTTATTGATAACTACGACTCGTTCACCTACAACCTCGTGCAGTATTTGGGTGAACTGGGGCAGAAAATTGAGGTTTACCGAAATGATCAGATCACAATCGATGAAATTCGAGCGTTACAACCTGATCATATTCTAATCAGCCCTGGTCCTGGAACCCCCGATGATGGAGGTGTTTCCCAAGAGATTATTCGCCAGCTAGGCGGGGAAATTCCGATCCTTGGGGTCTGTTTAGGCCATCAATGCATCGGCAATGTTTTTGGCGGTACGGTCACCCGTGCGCCGATGCTGATGCACGGCAAGGTGTCTGAAATTCATCACAATGGGGACGGGTTATTTACCGATCTGCCCAATCCGTTTACAGCAACCCGCTATCATTCACTTGTAGTAGAAGATATTCCTGACTGCTTAGAAGTCACTTGCGTAACGGCTGATGAAATTGTGATGGGTCTGCGTCACAAAGAGCTCCCGATAGTTGGAGTGCAATTCCATCCGGAAAGTATTTTGACTGAGGGTGGACACAAAATGTTGCAAAACTTTCTGGAAGGAAAATATTAGGAATTTACGATTTGCGATTTCAGATTGACAATTGGATGTTGCTTATGAACAATCCAATCGTCAACCTGAAATCCAAAATTAGAACATGTTAAAACCATATATTGCAGAAATCATTAACGGACGGTCGCTCAGCTTTGCCCAAGCCAAAGCAGCTATGACTATTATCATGACCGGCGAAGCGTCACAGGCCCAAATCGGGAGTTATTTAACCGCCCTGCGTATGAAAGGGGAAACGGTTGAAGAAGTAGGTGGCAGTGCTGCCGCCATGCGAGAGCTCTACATTCCGGTCAAAGTAGAGGATAAAGGAGACATCGTGATGGATGTCGTGGGTACGGGGGGGGACGGCCGCCATACGTTTAATATCTCAACGACCAGCGCCTTTGTTGTCGCAGGTGTCGACGGCTATCGCATTGCGAAACACGGCAATCGTGGAGCCAGCAGCAAGAGTGGTTCGGCCGATGTTCTGATCGCTTTAGGTGCCAACTTGGACATTGCACCGGAACATGTTGCTACTTGCATCAATGAAGTTGACATCGGGTTTATGTTTGCGGTTAAGCATCATCCAGCCATGCGCCACGCCATTGGGCCACGACGTGAATTGGGGCAACGGACTGTCTTCAATATCTTGGGGCCACTTACAAACCCGGCCGACGCCAAACATTATATGATTGGGACTTTTGCCGCTTACCTCACTGATCAGATGGCAGGCTCGTTGCGCGAGCTTGGGGCTGAATCAGCCTTTGTGGTGCATGGAGCGGATGGACTTGATGAGTTATCAATTACCGGCGTAAACAAGCTCACCCACCTGCACAATGGTAAACTAGAGAATATCGAATTAGATCCGGCCGATATCGGTATTCCCCACGGGTCGCTTGACGACCTAATTGGTGGTGAGCCCGATGAAAATGCGCAGATTACGCGCGACATTTTGGGTGGAAAAATCTCAGGATCGAAACTCGATATCGTCTTGCTCAATTCGGCCGTCGCCCTGTCAACCCAAAACCGCGATTTCAAAGCGGGGCTAGCCAAAGCCAAAGAATCAATCGAATCTGGCAAAGCACTTGCAACTTTAGATAACTGGATAGCAAAGACAAACAGTTTTTAGTCAACGGCTATTCGCAACAACTCTGGCCCACAGCTCACAGCTGGCAGCCAATCACTTAAACTTATGTCTGTACCAAAATACCTACAAGATCGTGGAAAAATTTTAGATGACATCATGCGTCACCATCGGGAGCAATTGCCCAAAATCAAGGCCGATGTTCCTTTGGCCGATTTACGGGCATGGGTTCAACTCATCCCGCCTCCGCTCGATTTTCATGCTGCAATCACAAAACCTGGGGTTTCGCTTATTGCAGAGTGCAAAAAAGCTTCCCCTAGCAAAGGGCTCATCGTCCCTCGTTACGATCCGATTGAAATCGCGCTCGACTATCAGGATGGGGGTGCGTCATGTATTTCAGTCTTGACCGACGCACGCCATTTCCAAGGATCGCTCGAAGATTTACGTAACGTACGTGAATCGGTTAAATTGCCGATATTGCGTAAAGATTTCATGTTTGACCCCTACCATATTTACGAATCTCGAGTCGCTGGAGCTGATTGTATTTTGTTGATTGCGGCCGTACTTGGTGACGCCGACCTAGCCAAGCTAATGGCTCTGTCAACCAAGTTAGGGATGAGCACATTGGTAGAAGTACATACCGACGAAGAATTGGATAGAATGTTGGCCCTTGATCCACAACCGAAAATCATTGGCATAAACAATCGCGATTTGCAAACGTTTAAGGTCGATTTTGAAAACACCGCACGTCTGCGCAAGAAAATCCCAGAGCATATCGCAGTGGTTGGCGAAAGTGGGCTACGAACAACCCATAATGTGCGCCATATGAAAGGGATTGGGGTCGATGCTATTCTGGTGGGCGAAGCGTTAGTCAAAAACGATGATACCCGTAAAATAACACGAGCATTTGTTTTGGCCGGTCGCTAAATCAAATAGTTTATGAGTTTTTTTGATGAGATGATTGACTGCACTTAATCATCTCATCAACTATCATCAATTCAAATTAACAAGCCTACATCAATTTCGGCCGCATCTTTTCCATCGCCTGCTCAAGCAACCTCACATCTTTGGCATAACACAACCGTAGAAACCCCTCACCTTCTGCCCCAAATGCCGCCCCTGGAGCCAGCCCAACCCCTGTTTCGGCCAAAATCTCCTGAGCAAAAGACAAGCTATCGGTCATCCCTTCAACAGAAAACAGCAGATAAAAGGCTGCTTCTGGTTTGGGGCAAACAATGCGTGGCAGTTGCGCAAATTCAGCCAGCAAGTAATCACGGGCCGCTTGATAGCGCACCATCGATTCAGCGATAAACGGCTCACCTTGTTCTAAAGCGACGACTCCGGCCAGTTGAATAGGTGCAAAAACGCACGAGTTTGTAAATTCAGTCAGCAACTCCAAGGTGGGCAAAAGTCGTTTAGGGGCTGTTAACCACCCCATGCGCCAGCCGGTCATTGCCCAGGCTTTTGAAAAGCTGTTGATGATAATAACCTTGTCGTCTTCGGTCATTTTGTCAGCAAACGTTGGGGCGGTTTTCCGGCCGTAAACGATCCGGTTATACACCTCATCAGCCAGCAACCATAAACCCCGTTCACGGCAAAATTCTAGAATTCTCTGCTGTTCAGTATCTGTCAGCATCCAGCCGGTTGGATTGGCGGGTGAATTGATGAGGATCGCCGTGGTGTTGGCGTCGCACGCCTCAAACAGTTGGTCTAAATCCAACGTCCAGCAGTTGTCCTGAATCGAGAGGGGGACGTTGACGACGTTGGCGCCCAAAATTTGTTGAACCCCGGGCAGATTGGGCCAAGCGGGTGAAACCGTCACCACGGTATCCCCATTCCCAATCGCCAACTGGCTAGCCAGCGAAATCGCCGTCATGCCAGAAATAGTAACCGCCACGTTTTCGGCCGAAAATCGAGTTCCGTACAGCCCATTCATGTAGGTTGCCAGAGCATCTCGTAGAACGGGCAACCCCAAATTGGGCTGATAAAATGTCTCGCCTGCCTGAAT
>JBLIMP010000273.1:0-6573 GCA_047638855.1 Cellvibrionaceae bacterium
CCATTGGCCCTAAAAGTTCAACAGATTTTTGGGTGATCCAAGTGACGCTTTCACCGGCCCTATATTTACATTGGCTTGCTTCTAGCCGATTGTTGTTGCCGTATACCATCATGGCAACCGCTTTCATCACGAGCAGTTTTGCTCCGGTATAACGGGCTTCCATTTCGATCAAATCTCGCTCGATAGC
Source organism: Cellvibrionaceae bacterium (assembly GCA_047638855.1). Lineage (GTDB taxonomy): Bacteria > Chloroflexota > Anaerolineae > Promineifilales > Promineifilaceae > WTJY01. Next base: position 188 of record JBLIMP010000273.1, read on the forward strand.
GGTTAGCTGGTTTTTCGGCTTGCGATAATCAACTGTGATCCCTTCGGCCGCTAACGTCTCTTGGGTAAATTCAAGTGCGGCCCGTGCCACCCCAATCGCTCCGGCCGCCACCGCTGGGCGAGACGCATTAAACGTTTGCATCGCCCCTTTAAACCCTTTGTTTCCGGTGCTTTTTGACACGACATCGGCCGAACCCAATAGATTTTCATAAGGAATGCGACAATCTTGGAACACCAGCGATACCGTATCGCTGGCCCGAATGCCCAACTTGTGCTCTTGTTTGGCAATAATGACGCCGGGATTGCCTCCCTCAACAACAAATGACTTAATCCCAGCACGGCCCGCTTTTGGGTCGATGGTGGCCCACACAACTGAGAGGCCGTGCGATTCATCGAGGGCGAGTTTGCCGTTGGTAATGAATACTTTCTCCCCGTTCAAAATCCATTCATTGGTATCAGGGTCGAGCACGGCCGTGGTGCGCATTGAACTGTTATCGCTCCCAGCTCCTGGCTCGGTGATCGCCATTGAACCCCATTTTGGCGGGTCTTCGGTCCATCTTTGGTAAAAGTGGAGCTTTTGCGCATCGGTCCCGATAGCGTCGATGGCCGCGCCCCCTAAGCTCGGTGTCGGCCGACCTAAGTATTGCCCAGCATCTCCCCATGACAATGCTTCGATCATCAAGATATTTTCGAGTAAGGCCCAATTGGGTCCGTCTGGAGTGGCGTTGTCGTTCCCGTTCTTGATCGCTTCGATCCGGTCGCTATATTGCGCTTTGACAAACGGCCACATGGCGTTGAAGTAGTCGGTCGGCCGTTCATGTTCAGCTTCGTCTAGCTGGCGCGCGACCGGCCGCATCACTTCAACGGCTATTATTTTATATTTTTCGATATTTTGGGCGATTTGCGGGGGGATGGTGAAATCAATCATATGCTGATTATAACGCTAGAAGATGGAAGAAGTGCTAGAGAAGCGATCCGTCTTAAAACCCAGTTTCAAACAAACTGAAAAATTGTTCAGCTATTTTTTCCGGCGAAACACGCCCCTCTTTTTGCTGCCAATAAACCGCCTCATTGATGGCACCCAACATGGCGGCGATTAACATCCGGCCGTTTTTAGTCTGTATCGACCGGTCAGCGATACCAATGTCAACGATTTCATTCATTGATTGTGAGATTTCACGGGCAACAGATCGATATTGCTCCCGAAACGACTCATCTGCAATGCTCCCACGTGACAAAATCAAGCAGGCTCCAAAGTCGTCTGAACTCATTTCCGCAAAGCGGATGAAAAAAAGTTTGAACTGCTCCCGGCCGGTCAGCGAACTATTTTCTACATCTTTTTGCAGTTCCAAAATTGCGTCATGAATCTGCTTTTGAGCAATATTTAAGCATTGCTTGAGAATGTCTTCTTTTCCCTCTACATATCGATAAAGGGCCGGTTTGGTGACGCCGAGTGTATTGGCTAAATCATTGAGGCTTGTTTGATGATAACCAAATGTATTAAACGATTTTGAGGCGGCGCGTAAAATCGCCATGCGCTTCATTTCTCTTTGTGCGTCCTTGCTCTGTGCCTCTTCACTTTGAGTATCTTTTCCCCAGACAATCATAAATCTCACCCTAACAACAGGCAGTAATAATCTTTGTTACTTGTGGGTAACATATTAAAGGTTTGTAGGGGAAAATGCAAAACCTGGCACTGTCTAGCTCATCTAGGAAACAGCAACTTTTCGGCGACTCTGGAATATTAAGGCAACAAAGCCGAACAGAACAAGTGCTATTCCAGTAAGTATGACCCAATTAAAGCTACCCCCGGCCGGGGGTTGAGACGTGCTTGCAGAATTTGCGCTGCTGTTATTACTTGATGCTGAATCTATGACTTGACTTGATTCAGACGCAGGCTGTTTGCTACTGTTTTCGCTAGATGTTTTGGGATCATCAGGAAGGGGTGAAATGACACCACTGTCAGGCTCGCTAGATGCAACCGCTATTGCCGCGACCTCTTGTGTAGGCTCTGGTGGTGGTGTGGCCGATGGCACATCTGTTGGAACTTCGGTCGGGGTTTCACTTGGAACTGGGGTAACCGTTGGGGTCGGGGATGGCTCTGCTGTCGGGCAAAAAAGGTCAGGAGTAGGTTGCCATGCGGCTTCGCTTGCCAAAGATCCATCTGGATTAATAACAGGAACGCTTTCCATCAAACCTACCATGCTGCCCGTGCTATCAAAAACCCATCCGGTAGATGTGTCATGTAACAAAACTTGCCACCATGAGCTGTCGGCCGCACGAGCAAGTACCTGAAGGGCTTCTAAATAGACTAATTTCGCAACAATGTCACTTTCGGTGCTAGGCTGAAGGCGTATATTGACGGGGCCTAAGGTCGCAAAGAAATACGGATCGCCGCATCGGTCCGGTTCGACATAGCCATTGAATGGGGTGGGTGCAAAATTAACGACAGCAGGTGTTGATGTCAAGGTTGCCTCCGGTGTATTTGTGGGGGCCGGATTATTATTATTATTATTATTATTGTTGTTGTTATTATTGTCTTTCTTCGGTGGATCGGTTGGTGCTGGGACAGGTGTGCGGGTTGGGACTGTTTGTTCCACTGGCTCACTTAAACCAGCAAACGCAGTTTGAAACCCGACGAAGACAAATAGAATAGTAGCAAATAGAAAGACCACTAATTTGTTAGACGATTTATTCATGATTACAACATCCCTCTGATCTGCCTTAAAACATTGCTTGAAATAATAAAGATAAGCTAGATTTTTCAAAGATTGAAAAATAATTAGCACCATACAATATAGCAAAAACTGAACTATGCGTCTTGCTTTTTAAGAAAACTGTATCAATGCAAGGTTCCGTGAGCAGGGAAAAGGAAGTTAGATTTGATCTCAATAATTATTGAAAAATGACTTCAATCAACTGATTTTCGCTCAATTCGATTGAGAAGGTGAGCCTGTTTCCGGTGATTTGCACAGGTTCAATAGAGGTAGAGATCAAATCACTTCCATCGGGCAAAGTGACTGATACAGTGGTCTCTGGGTATGGGTAGACGCCGGCTTGGCGAATGAGGTTTAAACGATAGACTTTTTCGCCAGCGGTGTTGTTTTGTACCACTGTATCAAGCTCGTAATTTATATCGAACTCACTTGATTCTCCGGCCGGGAGTAAGCGAAGATTTTCAAATACAGTAAATCCTGCCAGATCATTTGTGATTGCACGCGTTTCACCAGGCCATGCGATTTTCGACGTCATTTTCTCGGCTTCAATAGGATAGATACCAGAATCAATCAAACGGGTATTAGGCGGGGTATAAAGCCGAATATGATTCCAATTACATTCTTGAATCATGTCTGAATACACGAGCCCTGGAGCGTAAGAAAAGAAACTCAATTCGCAAAACTCGTTGCCATTACTGCCGGCATGAAACCATTTTGTTTTGAGTGAAGCGCTTCCGCCCCCAGTGGCATGGAGTTGGACGTTGTACTCTAGGGCAGTTTCAAGCATTCGGTTGGATTTGTTGTACCCCACATTGTTTTGGGCCAACAGGAGAAAATCTTCATTCTCTTTGTAAACAACGGCACCATTGATGGCCATTTGTGAGAACACTTCTTCCTCTTCGGCCGAATTAACAAACAATTGCAGTGATTTGTCTCGTAAAGACGTATCAAGAATTGTGGCGAGAGTGGCTATATCTGGGTTGAATTGTTCGCTTTGAATATGCTTGATTAATTCAGTGGCAATCGAGCCCAGAAAATCCTTGCGAGTCACAAAACGATTTTCAAGTTCTAAACCGTCTCCCCACGTTTGCTCAAGCACTTCAATCGTATTATCCCCGGTCAATGTAAATCCTAATTCTGGAATCTCAATAGGGCCAATTGCACCAATGAGTTGGCTAATAAACCGAATGTCAAAAGCGATGACACCATCTAATTCAATGCCGGTTCCATAGGTGTAGAAATCCATCATCTTACGACTAGAAGTTGGGAAGTCGGGCCAGTAATTGGAATCTCGAAATAGAAACAGATCGATGCCGAGAAACTCTCGCATCGCAGCTGGTGGATCACCATAAGGTTTTTCGAAATAGTTATCAACAATGTTGGCATCACTGATTTTTGACCCTTTTACTTGGCCGTTTTCAAGGCCAACTGCCATTGTCATCGAGAGAAAACCGCCTGTCGGCCGTAGCTCGTCGCTATTTTGCCCCACAATCAGGTAGGCTCGTCGGCCGTCTATCGCCCCTACTTCCGGCAAAATACGAAGGGCTTGAATCCCCTTTTCAACGAGTGGCAAAAGAGGTTCGATAGTGGGAATTTGCTGACGCACCTGCCAAGGTAAAGCTTCGCGTGCAGACGGGTCGTTTAAAATCGTTTCGAGATCACGATAGACCGTAGGCCAAAGTAAGGCCGTTTGTTCTAAGCTAGCATCTGCTTCGTCAATGACTCTAAGCATATCTGGCAGTTTTGTCTCAATTGGAGTCGAATCATCTTGCAGAATTGGAATAATCGGCAGCACGTTAACCCCCAAGTCGGCCGCAATCGCCGTGCCATTGTCCAGCAGACGCAGAAGCTCCGGCATAACTGGTGTTAGTTCACCGAATCTAGGCGTCCATGCTATCCAAGAGGTATAGGGTAAAAGAGGTTCAAGTTCTCCATGGAGTGTAAGGGCCTCAATGCGTAATTCTAAAAGTCCCTCTTCAAGTGCGGCCGTGTCCAGGCCGTTTAGCCCATCATTTGTAAGCAATTGAATCGATTCGATTCTTGATTGGAGGGCGTTTGCTGAACGATAGACACGCCAACCCTTAAGAGCCGGTGCCGCGAATGTAAGCAAAATCCCCGCCAAAGCCAATAATTTAGGTAGAGAGAACTTTCTGTTTTGTTTGGTACTTGTGGTGACAGACATATAGTTAGTGGGACTTACGCAAAATCAAGAAAATGGATGCGGAGCATGACATTTTCCTCTGCAAATTAAATAACTGTGTTAAATCAGAAGGGCGTAAATCCGATCAAAAAAACGATACTACCTATCTGTACAATTTAAGGCAAAAGGATGTAATGAAACTTCACAAACGGGGCGGCTCTGACGATTTTGTCGCCGAAACTCAGTTAAGTTATCGACCTCAATCGCCTGCAAACTTGGATGTTGAGTTGCCAATCTGCTTCTGTACCAGTCAAAAGCGAATAGATTTTGATCAACGACAACTATGTCAGGTCGTTGGTTTTCAGCATAGCGAAAATACCAGATCGGAAAAACCGTCTCGTCCCGGCCGTCAGTGAGCAGAATCGCCTCAGCTGGGGCTTGTTCAAACACCATGCTTGCTTCGGCGCGTGTCATATCGGTTTTGCTGTTTAACAAAACAGGCAAGTTCAAAGCGATCAAGAGTAGGGGTAGAACCAGACTCCATTGTTTAAGACGAAGGCTGTTCAGCCCCATGGCCAGTGGGAGCGCGAGGCACAGATTGGCTGGAAGGAGAAATACACGCCAATCCTGAGTATTGTAACTGAGCGCGTAAAGGGTGTATAAAGCGGCCGTAAGCAAAAGTGCCGCTGGTAGAATACTAACCGGCCGACTTTTGTCATTACCAACATAAATGCAAAAAACACCGATCAGTGCCCCCAGCGGGATTAGCAAGAAAAGTATGTTGAGTGGGTTTGCTAGCAGAGCGATTTGTACACGCGAAAGCATATCAGCGGCCGGAACCGCAAAGAGATTCGGCCGGTAAATCGACCCGCTTACCAACCACCACCAGCCAGACACTGAACTTGTGTCCCCCCATATGACCGGACTGTGGCTACCCGATCGCCAAAATAAGAGCAAAAAGGGAAGGAGTCCTAGCGCAAAACCACTCGTGAAAATCGGAACGACTTTCAATAAGCTTCTGGCTTGGGATAAAACAAGTAAACCGACAGCAGGCAATAGCAAGATCGATGTGAGATGGGTGGTCATGGCTATGCCGCAGGTTAGCCCCAAAATGAGTGCTAAACCGGATGACATGGCAAACTTGTCGGCTTTTGCAAGCAGGACGATCACAAGAGTTACCATTAAGCTGTTGAGCGCATACACTTCAGTGATTATCGCCTGACTCCAGACTGTTAGGGTGAAGGAAATGGTTAAAACGGCCGCTAACGATACGACCGATGATCCCGATTGCTTTTTCGGCAATTGCAATCGACAGGCGATAGCAAGGGTTAGCATGGCAAGCGACATGCACAAAACGGAAAACAGATTGTAGCGATGGGCCAACGTCCGGCCGATGGGCAAGCGTGCAAATAGGCGCGAGGCGATGAGCCAAGTAGGGTAACCAGATGGATGAGGAATACCATTGGTAATTGAGGCGGTAATAAGCTCTCCGCTGTCAGCTCCAAAGATTCCTCGGGTCAAGTCGGTTGG
>JBLIMP010000274.1:0-6572 GCA_047638855.1 Cellvibrionaceae bacterium
TCATAGTTGGTCGATTGCCCCACGCCAACCTGGTCTGCCTCGTGGTTAAAAAGTAGCGGCCGATGATCAGGGCTATCAATCCAGAACTGTACAGCGGCCCGGGCACTGTTGAACCCCCAAGCGGTCGATTCCCCAACCAAGAACCCCTCTACATAGTTGGTTTTCGTTACCCGATCATACGGGGTGGAACCATCTGCTCCGATATGCACATTGACATAGCCAAACGCCGCCTCATCCGTATGCGTTTGAGCCGCTAGGCTAAGCTGGTGTGAGCGTTTGAGCGGGTACAACCCAACCATCTCACGAGCCGCATTGATGTAACCCAAAAGTTGATCGGTCAAGATTAAACCATCAAGGTCTGGACGTGCTTCAAGCTGAATATCGATGTCCATGTCCAAAAAATTCGGCGTTGGGGATGCGATTACTTCTATCGCAGTTGTATTAATCGGTGCCGCTTGCTTATTCAATGGCCGATTGTTCGATAAAACTGGCAGGTTTGCAGCGGGTAAAACTGAAACCGCTTTAGAAAGAACTGTGTTTCCAAATCGATTGGTGATGTTCACAGTTAGAAGATACTCACCGGCCGTGGCATAGACATGCTCAACCCAAAAGCCATCCAAATGCGCCCCATCCCCCATATCCCAACTCATCACCGAATGGTCACTGTCGCTAAACGCTTGGGCCACCAAAGGGGACCCTGCTTCAATCTGCTCTTGCACGATGAGTTCAACTTTAGGGGCATTACCTACCTGTACCGGCAACGTTTGGCTCTCTTCCCCTTGCTTGCCGCTGACCCGCAAGGTAACGGAATAGTCTCCTGGGGAGCCATAGGTGTGGATCGGTTCAGCCGCCGTTGCCGTCTGCCCATCGCCAAAATCCCAATAAAATGTAAGAGGCGGCTGCCCGGTGCTCCGGTTAGTAAAGCGGATTTTTTGGCCCACGCCCGCCTCCTGGTCGCTCACATCAAACAGCGCAACCGGTTTTAGAGAACGGCCGACCCAGATAGGGAGATCTAGCTGATAAGGGGAATCGGTGAGGGACTCGCTGACGCTCAGCCGAATCATATCGGCTCCTGCAACATTTTCTGTCGGCCGTAAAGCGATTAGTGACACATCTTGCGTTGCGCTATTGTTATTCTGATCCAGCTCCGGGTACCAGTAGAGCATTTGATCTTGGCTGTTGAACAGCAAGCTACTATCCAGCCCACCATCCAACCCATTTGTTTCTAACTGCAAAGATGGGGGAAGCTCGATTGCAAGTTTAGGCGTGGGCGCAATGGCTTGATTATTGCGAACTGCAAGCGAAAGGGTCACGATTTCGCCTAGCTCTATCACATCGGCCGAAAGCGACCCCCCAAACTGCAACGGCTGGTTTGAAATCGGCAACTGGTTGTCTAATGAATCATTGCTTTCGGCCGACGGCCCAGAGATTCCCCATACGATTTGCCTCAGCAAAATGACGATCAGCAAACTGCTGAAGATCACAATGAGTCGCTTAAATGTTTTATGACCAATCATGAGATTCTCCCTGCATGAAAATTAGCTTGAATACGTTCTGAGCCTATTTTCCCGCTTGTTTGACAACTGCCGCCACCCACCTCTAACAGCAGTGACACGATATTCGATTCAGCCCCGAACTTATCAAAAACTTGAAAGTCGATCCGACGACAGTCGGCCGCAGGGGTAGCGGCCACATTGACATAGCGGGTTGATTTGAGGATGTTGATCGCAGTCTCAATGCTGATTTCAGTTGAAATCTCAATAAACCCAGCTTCGCTAATAAGCTCGTCCCCTTCAAAGGTCACCGCAACATGCTCATTCGAGCCATCCGGCCGTGTAAAATTTCCCGCATATCGGATAAGAATGCGGCTGATTATTTGGCCGTCTATATCGCTTATTGCGGTATCTGAAATAATACGGCGGTTGATAGGCAAAGTAATGGTTGATGTGACCGTAGACGAAATCGTCGATGAAAAAACAGGCTGAATGGTCAAAGGGTTTTGGGTGAGCAAACCTAGTGTCGGCGGGTCATTAACCCCCTGAACCGTTATCTGGGCGGTTGCCGGTTTGCTTATGCCACCGTGGGGATCAATGACGGTGTAAGTGATGGTTTCAACCGCAGTTTCATTTTGAGCCAGATCGGTGTAGACCCCCTTAGGATCAAAGCGCCATATCCCATCAATTTGCACAACTGATCCACCGACCAAGTCATTTTCCACTGTGTTTAAAGCCAGCTTTTCTAGATCGCTTTTGTCGGGGTCGGTGTCGTTGGCTAACAACATAGAAACTGGAAAATCGGTAAGCCCTTCGGCCGAAACGACGATCTCTATCTCATCTGCGATTAGATCGTTGTTCGCAATGGGGGCATTGTTGACCCCTTCAATATTGACGGTTACATTTCCGACGCTTCTCTCACCTGTGGGGTCTACTATCGTGTACTGAAACGTCTCGCTCGCAGTTTCTCCCTTTGCTAAATAGGTATAGAAATCCCCAGGGTCATACCGCACGGCGCTGGCTGAATTGGCTGTTACGGAGATGAAAATGACTCGGTCGCTGTTGGCAATAACCCCGTCAATTGTTAGCGGGTCCCTATCTTTATCGATATCACCATCAAGCAAAATCACGGTCAACGTTTGAATCCCATCATCCTCTTTTAGGGTGATTTGATCATCATCCGCCTCAGGTGGGTCATTGACCCCTGTGATGTTTAAGGTGACGCTGTTGGTCACGCAATCACTGGCATCTATTGCCAAACAGACTTGGTATGTAAAACTGTCCGGTCCAAAGTAATCGGGGGTCGGCCGATAGATGTAAGGGCCATTGGCGGTGGGTTCCAAGTCTCCTTTTGTCGGTTTGCTTTGGCTGAGTATCAGATAATCAGATCGGGTAACATCATCGGCCAACAGCTCTATCGGCTGTTCACTATTTTCCTTTATTTCATAACTGTGTGCCCTTGCAACCGTTGCCAGCAGGTCCAAGGTTGGGGTTATCGTAGCGGTAGGTGCTGGGGCGGTTGCGGTCTTGCTGGGTGTAATCGTGATAGACACCGCTGTCTCGGTTGGGGCCACTGTGGGTTGGGCTGGTATTTCTGATGGGTTTAACTCAAGCTCTGCTACCGCTGTTGTTTGTTGCTGCTGGAGGCTTAATAGCTCATCCATCAACGCTTGGTTATTGATCATGCGTTGCTCTAGGGTGAAAAACGCCCCGATAACGATCCCGACTAGTAGCGCAAAAAGAATCGTAATGAGCATAAGCCAAAACAATGGGGGTGGCGCAACTGACAGATGCCCCTGGATGTGATCTTGAACATCAACGGTGCCAACAATGATGTCAAAATCATAATCGGCCGGTTGCCAAACACGCCGACTCCGGACAGAAACCCCAATGGATAGTTCAGATGTGGCTTGAGGGGCGATTTGAATCTGCTGATCTTCGGGAGTGAATATCAACTGATCTTCTAGATGGCGTGCCCGTACCTGATACGTTTGGCTACTGTCTGTTAGATTTTGTACCGACAGATAAAGATTGCCATGATTTTTAACACTTGCAGAGCGTAGGGAGACGGTAAACTCTTTTGACATTTTAACCTCCTAATTTACCGGCCGCACTTTCGCACAAGCTAGCACCACCAAACGCAAGCCACTCTTGCAAAGTTTCACTCGACGATCCACCCGTTTTCGCCTCACGATAAATCCCTCCGCTCCAATAATGATATTGTTGCGTCTCTTTGGGCCAGTCAGACTGAGCCGCTGATTGCACAGTGCCATGACCGGCGTTGTAGCCAGCAAACGCAAGATCTAAATCTCCACCGTGCAACGCAAGACCTTGTTTGTAGTAGGCCAAAGCACGTTGAGCGTTAATGTTGGGTGCAAACATATTTTCACCCTCGTCAAAGTGATGGGGCATCACCTGAAACAGTCCTTGGGCACCAGCGATTGACTGAGCTTCTGGATTGCCGCATGACTCGATCTGCATCAGGGTTGCGACGATGTCTGGATCCAATCGATGGGTTTCCCCCCAAGCGACAATTTCGGCACCCCAGTGTTGTATTTCAGGGGTAAAAACTGGGGAAATCGAGCGTTCTACTTCTGGGTTTTTATAGGCCGGTTCTGATTGAGCCGATGGCTGTGTCACTGACCCGTCTTCGATATGAATATCAAGCGGAAAGTTAATTGTTGTGCCATCGTCTAAAATGGTGTTGACGACAACTTGGTATACCGTTTGGCCACGGCCGTAAATCTGTGATTGGCCGATTAGATGGGTCCCATCTATCAAGCTGAAATAGCGATTGTCTGGGTTGCCATTTTCGGCCGCTAGCTCAAAAACTTTGTTTTTCTTGTTTGTAGATACCTCGTCAATCGTGAAAAATGAGGTGATGTAAACACCTGTAGAATCGTTGCTGACCCGCCCGCTCATTGTTGGCAAATGTTCAAACGAGATGGTTTCTGCCTGATGTGAAATTGGAGCATGTATGGGGTTTGGGGTCACGATAGATGTAGAAGATATAGAAATTGGGCTTGATTCGGTTTGATAACGCACGAGTTCGCGGAGCAACGTTTCACTTGCGGCCGACTGTTGCTGTAGTGACCCAAATGCAACCATGCACAGCAGACTCATTAACAGCAAAACAGAGCCGGTGATGAGCACTTCATACCGGCCGACGGCCGGGCTGTTCATATCTTGGATGCGATCAGTCATTACTGAGGTTCCTTACTATTCTGAATACATGTGTAGGCTGAAATCGCATCAAAGTTAAACGGGAGTGTCGTTTTCTCATCACACGTCGCCGTCTCAATCGCATATGGACTGACATAAGCTTGTGACAAATTCGCCCCTTGCAGTTTTGTCCCGTTTAGCTCGACATTCCCCATCAGGGTGCTTTGTAAATTTGCACCGGTTAGATCGGCCCCACTCAAGCAGGCATTGGTTAAGTCAGCCCAACTAAAATCTGCTCCTTGAGCGTTTGCGGCATTGGGGGCTGTTGTTGTTAGTGCATTTCGGGCTGTAACGGCATAGCCGGGCGTATTAAATTTCGTATTGATCATAAGCGCATGGGTGAAATCAACATGGCGTACGTCAGCGTTGTAGAAGATTGCATCGGTTAAGTTTGCGTATGCGAAGTTGGTGCGGCGGGTCGGTTGTTCCTCTCTAGAATCCCCATGCTGTTGGCAAATCAACTCAAAATCAAACTCGTCTAATAAACCAAGGAGAGCAAAAAACGGTGGAGTCATGCCTGCGTTTTTTGCGGCCTGAATTGCAAACCCCTGAGCTTCAGAAACATTTTTGAAGCCATCCTCTGGCTTTTGTATCCCTTCACTGAAAACAGCATCCTTGCCATCGACTTTTGCTAAAAACAACAAGGCTTCGGCTAACTTTGTTCTTGCAAGCACTGCTTGAAATTTTGCCTTTTCAACTTTGCCTTTTGGGGTGTCTTTAGTACTTTGAATAGCTTGCATTGCTGCCTCTTTAGCCTCTGCGACTTGATTTAGAGCTGCAATAACACCTTTTTTCGCTTTAGCAGACCCTATATCTGTCGGCACTAAAGAGTGACATCCGATATTTGCCCCGGTGAAATTTGCTTGAATTAAATTCGCCTTTGTGAAATTAGAGCCATAAAGAAAAGCTTGGGTGAAGTTAGACTGTTTCAGTGTGACGCTAATTAGCTTTGCATCAACCAGCCATGCTTCGGCAAAATTTGACTTGTTTAATATCGTTGAACTAATCAGCTTAGCGCCAGATAAATTGAACCCAGACAAATCGATCCCAGTTAAATCTTGCCCAGCTAAAGTAATACCGGAAAGGTCTTTATCTGCTGCAGATTCGAGATGTCTGTTTAGCAACCCTGTTACATTTCTAAAATTAGATCCGTTTAATTTGACTGCGGTCATCACTGTATTGGTCAAGGTAGAACTCACAAAACTTGCGTTGGTCAGGGTGACGTTCCTGAAAGTGACAGAAATTATTACGGTATTGGTAAATGTTGCGCCGGTGAGATCTATGTTTGTCCAAGTCATATCCTTCAGTGTTACACCTGAAAAATCAGCGTGGTTAAAATCTACATCCATCAAATTAAGACTCTCTAATGTTCCTGTTATTCTTCTACGACTAAATTCTTTTTTATCTTCATCGATCGCTTCCTGAATATCCTTTTGTGTCAATGATGACAGGTTCGTTGGCGCTGGCGTTGGCGTTGGCGATGGCGTTAGTGCTGGCAAGCTCGTTGCTGCTTGTGTTGGCTCAGTAGTTTCTTTTGCCGTTTCTGTAACTACCGGTTTACTATTTGAAACTTTTGGAGTTATTTTTGCTTCTCCTTCGACTGTAGCTGTTAGCGTACGAGAAGGAACAGTGTTGCCCGCTATTTGTGCCGGTTCTACCGTTTGGGAAACATTTTGACTGGGCATGCACGCGGCCGTTAATAGCACGAGCACGGCCGAAATAATGACACTAATCCGCAGAATAATTGCTTGGTGATGTTTGTTCATAATCAGACTGGCTCCCCTAATAATCGATATAAACTGTGTCAATTTCAGTGTAGGTGTTAAAGAAATCATCAAAGCGTAGATGGTTTTCCAA
>JBLIMP010000275.1:0-6506 GCA_047638855.1 Cellvibrionaceae bacterium
TTCAAGCGGTATCCCAATCGTCCCGCATACGTATACATCGGCCGGTAACTTTACAGCAAGCCTTACTGTTTGGGACAATGATGGCGCTTCTGTAACAGAAACAGTGAACGTGTCTATTATCGAACGTACCTGCGATCACTCTTATATTAAACGGCAAATTTGGAACGGAATTCCAGGTACAAGCGTCAGTGACTTGACTAGCTTGGCGGCGTTTCCTCTTTCTCCCGATCTCTCAGAAGATTTACTCACTCTGCAAGAGCCTCCTGGTTCTTCAGGCGATGACTATGGTGCACGTTATTTGGGTTATATTTTGCCACCCGCAACAGGCTCGTATATCTTTTATATCTCGTCAGATGATTCAAGTGATTTCTATCTCTCTTCTAATGACTCTCCCAGCAACATGACTCGTATTGCATATGTATCGGGCTGGACGAGTAGCCTAGTTTGGGATAAATATTCGAGTCAACAATCGGCCGCGATTTCATTGACGGCCGGACAGAAATACTATTTTGAAATACGTCACAAGGAAGGGACGGGTGGGGATGGAATGGCGGCGGCTTGGGTACAACCAGGTGGGTCATCAACGCCGGAGATTCTAACCAGCGACTATCTTTGCTTCGACGATACACTGGTGCCCCCTGCGCCAACGGCGACCCCAACACCTGTGCCTGCCCCTACGGCCACGCCAGCCCCTGGCGGTTGTCGATATGAGGCAGAATCGGCGAATCTTAGTAATGTGTCGATTGTATACAACCATGGTGGTTACTCTGGATCAGGATTTGTTGATTATCCTGGACCTATAAGTGCGGATAATTATATTGAATGGGATATCAACGTGACATTGGCTGGAAATTACGACTTAGGATTCCGATATGCTTTGAGTAGTGGGAACCGCCCTCTTGAGCTAAACGTCAATGGGGCTGTTGCAGTTGCTTCGCTGTCGTTCCCATCTACCGGCGCATGGTCGAGCTGGGGCATGGTTAACCAGGTTGTGCCTTTAAACGCGGGACCCAATACAATCCGCTTATCAGCAGGGCCGTCTAATGGAGCGAATATTGACTGTTTAGCTGTAGATCCTCAATAAATGACATGGTTGGGTGTTGGGGTAGGCAACCTCGGCACCTAATCGCTTTTTTCCAACCTTGCCAAGGCCCATGTGGCATGTGAGCGCACCCATTCGTTTTCAGTTGTACTTTTATCGGATAAAAGGACTTTTAACGCTGGGATGAGTTCCAAGCAACCGGAATTTCCGGCCGCAATCGATGCATTTCTTAATAACCGCTCTCGTTTAATTCGTTTGATTGGGCTTTTTGCATAAATCTGATCAAACGCATCTTGTGATAGGGTCAGTAAAGAGTCTAACTTCGGGGCCGCATAGTCGATGTAACCGGCTTGAAAAGCATGTTCAACCGTCTCTTCTTCAAAACGATTAAACGGGCAAACTTCTTGGCATATATCGCAGCCATACACCCAATTTCCCATTTGTGGCCGCATCTCTTCTGGAACATTCTCTTTTAGCTCGATTGTTAAGTATGAAATGCAACGTCGTGCATCTAACACATACGGGGCCGGGAATGCATTGGTGGGGCAAGCGTCTAAACAGCGGGTACAGCTGCCACACGATGGCATTTGGATGGCTGGAATAAACGGGGTGGGTGGTAGTTTGATTGTTGTCATGATTTCCCCCAAGAAAAACCATGAGCCTGACTGCGGCCGAATCAACATCGTGTTTTTGCCCGTAAACCCTAACCCGGCCGATTCCGCATGATCTCGTTCTAGAATCGCCCCGGTATCCACATACACCCGGTGGGCCTGTTCCTCATTGGTTTTAAGAGTCGATTTTAACCATCCGGCCAGCTCTTCAAGCCGGGGTGTCATAATGTCGTGATAGTCAGCCCCCCACGCATAGTTTGAAATACGCCCTCTAGATCTATCATTTGCCATTTCCTCTGGCAATCGCAGGGTGTGGTAGTCAAGCCCGATACAAATAATTGTTTCCACGCCAGGTAAAATGACGCTTGGGTTTTGGCGGCGAATCACGCGATCTGGCCGAGCGAGGTAGCCCATCTTGCCGTGCATCTCTTTATCTACCCAAGCAAGGTATGCATCCAGCCGTTTTGCCGGCCGGGCAGAGACAGTGCCCAGCATGCCAAATCCCAGTTGGGCCGCTTTTGCTTTTAACTGATTAATAATATTTGAATCGTTCATTACCTCTATTGTCCCATATTCTACTGCTGTGAAAAATCTCAGTACCAGTTAAAATTAGATGGTTAAAAATAAAAATCGAGCCTAATTAATAAATCCCCTTAAAAGACAGGTTTTACTTATGGAAGAAACATTTCCCATCCTTGCAGTTGTGATTATTGTTGTATGTATCGTTGGCTTGTGGTTCGGTGCCAACTGGGTTGTTGACAGTGCGACGCGTATCGCACGGCGAGTTGGCATGTCCGACCTCGTCATCGGCCTAACCGTCGTTGCAATTGGCACATCTGCCCCTGAATTTGCAGTCACGATTAGTTCTGCTTTAAGCGGCCAATCCGACATTTCTGTTGGAAACGTTATCGGCTCAAACATCTTTAATTTGGGCTTTATCTTAGGCGGCTTGGCACTTGTTGCCGGAATCGCGACCACACGCACCATGGTTTTTCGGGATGGGTCGATGCTAATTGGCACGACGGTGCTTTTGCTCGTATTCCTTTACGACCTTACATTGACCCGGTACGAAGGGGTTATCCTAGTAACGTTGCTGATTGTTTATATTAGCTTTCTTTTATATAAGCGTGCTGAAAGTCATGAAGAGCTATCCAACGAGCCGTTTAAATGGACTGATATACCCTTGTTTTTGGTCGGGATTGTTGTCATCGTGGCGGCCGGTCATTATTTTGTCGAAGGGGCCTCGGAAATTGCCCGCTTCTTCGGTATGTCAGATTGGGTAATTGGCGTGACTATCGTTGCCTTTGGTACATCAGCTCCAGAAATAGCAACATCGGGTATTGCCCTAAGAAGGGGACAAGCCGGACTGTCGGCCGGGAACCTGATTGGTAGCGACCTGTTTAACTTGCTAGGCGTGTTAGGCGTGGCTTCGATTCTTGCTCCTGGTGGGCAAATGGTTGTTGATGCTTCTGCTCAAGAAAGCACCTATACCCTTATCGCTTTTGTCTGCATTGTTGTCTTTACAATGTGGCGCGGCTGGCGTATCAGTCGCTTTGAAGGTGGTGTTTTGATCACTTTAGGCGTTATCCGTTGGATCATGGACTTTAACGAGTTTTCAATTGTGCAATTTATCACTGATCTTTTCTAACATATAAAAGGTCAGTGTAGAGTCATCAAGATGTTTCCAGTTGCTGATTTTGCCATCATCGCCATTTGCATAGCCGGTCTCTATTTTGGGGCTAAGTGGATCGTGGCAGCCGCCGTTGGGCTGGCACGTAAGCTTGGGGTATCAGACATTGTTATCGGTCTAACCATCGTTGCCATCGGCACGTCTACCCCAGAACTTGCGGTCACCATTAGCTCCGTGATTCGCCAAGAAATCGATTTAGCCATTGGAAATGTCGTAGGCTCAAACATTATCAACCTCGGTTTCATTTTGGGCGGTGTGGCTATCATCTCAACGGTGCCTGTAACACGACGGCTCGTCCTTCGGGATGGGGGAATGCTGATTGGGGCAACACTATTGCTCGTACTGTTCTTTCTTGATCACACGTTTACTTGGTGGGAGGGAGCGGTCTTTCTTCTTGTGTTGCTCGTCTATATCGCCAGCCTTATTGCATCTCAAGACATGATCCGCTCGATTCCGACGATGAGAGATTTTAATTGGCAAGATGTTCCTTGGTTCCTGCTCGGCTCAATACTTGTCGTTGTTTGCTCCGACCTTTTTATCGCTTCTGCGTTAAACATTGCCAACTATTTTGATTCAACTTCTTGGGTAATCGGGGTCACGCTGGTTGCTTTGGGTACGTCTCTTCCAGAAATCATGGCATCTGGCATTGCAGCTTTAAACGGTCGGCCGGAGATTTCAGTCGGCAATCTAATCGGGAGTAATCTGTTTAATTTGCTGGGCGTTATGGGGTTGGCTGGATTACTTTCACCGAATGGGAACATGCATTTGGGGCAGTTTCTAGTCGAAAGCAGTTGGATGCTTTTGATCTTAATGTTAACTGTAGTGTGGATGATGTTTACTGGGTGGGAAGTATCAAAACGAGAAGGGATTGCTCTGTTTATCATTGCAACCTTGTGCTGGGTGATTAATTTTAGCGACTTAACCTTAATCGAATTGTTTTAGAAAATGGCCAAAAGAACGCATCCTATAGTTTGATTAGCATATAAATAGACTTGAAAGCGGCTTGCTGATTGTGCAAAAGGTATAAAGGGTCATAGATATTTGTGGAATTTATGAGTTGCTAGTTGTAAAATTCATTCCCATATAGAAGTTCTATATTTGCCTTGATTGCTGAATCGTTTTGTTTAATGAGTTCGCAAAATCGGAAAGTTTTCCAGCTGATTTCCAATCAAATTGGCATTGTTAGAATCATAAGTGTGTTATCCACTAAAAACGAAGAAAGACTTTATTTTCTGAGTGCTTTCCCCTGATATAAGCGGGGTAAAAAATCTCAAAGACTTAATAAAATTCCTAAAGGCTTAAATAAACTAATGCTTTTGGAACAGGAGGCAAACTCATATGGCGATTCGTGAAGCTACGCCACAGGCTGCCCCACTACCTGACGGTGCAGATTTTGTCACAAACGACTTTTCTATCGTTGTTGCGACAGAAAATGGGACGGGTAGTCAAACAGCCAATCTCGCTATTATGCGAGCCATTTTTAAGATGGGTATTCCCGTTAATGGAAAAAATATTTTTCCATCAAATATCCAGGGTTTACCTACTTGGTACCATATTCGGGTGAGCGGAGAAGGCTACGTTGCACGCCGTGCGACCTCAGAAGTGTTGATTGCCTTCAACCAAGCAACAGCGATTGAAGACCTGCAAAATCTGCCTAGTGGCGGTGCATGTATCTATCGGGATGATCTAAAAGGGCTACCTACTCGTGACGATGTTAGCATGTACCCAGTTCCGGTTAACAAGTTGTTGAAACAGATCGGCGCCAAAGGACAGTTTAAAGATCGTTATACCAATATGCTTTATGTTGGTATAACAGCATGGTTGCTTAATATCGATATGACAAAGGTTGATTTGGCCCTTGAAATTCATTTTAAGCGGCGTCGAAAGCTGGTTGACATGAACATGGACGTTATCCGGCTATGTTATGATTGGTCGGCCGAAAATCTGACAAAAACCGACCGATTTGTTGTGGAAGCCCTCGATAAAACTGACGGCCAAATTTTGATGACTGGGAACGATGCGGCCGGTTTAGGCTCCGTATTTGGTGGCTTAACCGTTTGTACTTGGTACCCGATTACCCCTTCAACCAGCATGATCGATGCGGTCAACAGCTACTTACCCAGATTGCGCGTTGATGATGAGAGCGGCAAGGCGACCTTTGCCGTTCTACAAGCTGAAGACGAGCTAGCTGCAATCGGTATGGTTTTGGGTGCAGGTTGGGCCGGAGCACGGTCAATGACCGCTACTTCTGGACCTGGACTCTCGTTGATGACTGAATTCGTTGGGCTTGGCTACTTTGCTGAAATACCAGGCGTTATTTGGGACATACAACGGGTTGGCCCTTCAACCGGATTGCCAACTCGTACCGGACAGGGAGACATTATCCCGGCTTACTATTGTGGCCATGGCGATACCAAGAACATCGTTCTGCTCCCTGGTACGATTCACGAATGCTTCCAAATGGGGACAACCTCTTTAAACTTGGCGGAGCAATTCCAAACCGTGATATTTGTCCTTTCAGATCTTGATCTTGGAATGAACACGTGGATGTCAGAAGCATTTGATTATCCTGAAGAACCAATCACCCGCGGAAAGGTGCTAACCGCTCAAGAAGTGGAAGAAAAAGGGTTCGCACGGTATAAAGACATCGATGGTGATGGGATCGGTTATCGTACATTACCAGGGACTCAATCAACGAAGGCAGCTTATTTCACACGGGGTACCGGCCGAAATAGCGCGGCCGTCTATTCAGAGCGGGCGGAAGATTGGCTTGAAACGATGGATCGCTTGATGCGTAAGTTTGACACGGCCCGCGATGTGGTTCCTGCACCGATTGTCGATGAAGTTGAAGATTCAAAGTATGCCATTCTTTCGTTTGGCAGCACGATGTATGCAATCGAAGAGGCCCGCGATTGGTTGGCTGAAGCCGGGATTAAAACCAGCTTTATGCGCTTAAAAGCGTTGCCCATTAGCAATACAGTTCGAGAGTTTGTCGCCAAATATGATCGTGTATACGTGGTTGAAATGAACCGCGATGGACAAATGCATACGATTTTGCGTGACGAAATGCCTGAAATGAATATGAAAATGTTATCTATTGCTCATCAAGATGGAATGCCACTGACGGCTCGATTCCTTGTTGATCGACTGAATGAAATGGAGG
>JBLIMP010000276.1:0-6483 GCA_047638855.1 Cellvibrionaceae bacterium
GAATGATGGATAAGCAAAATGAACGGCCGAAAGTCCAGTGGTGGCTCGATTTACGGCGAATTGCGAAGGTGCTGGCTCAGCCCAATCCTCAGTTTAATGACAGCCAAGAGCAAAAACAGTAAGCGGGTTGCTGGCGTCTTATTTACTGGCTTATTTCAACATGGTCACTCAGACCATCGTTGATCATAAAAATTGCTACCAAGCAGGATATGCCAAGCGAAGCAGCGCTAATCCAAGCAAATCCAGTCACGCTGTAAGCTTCGAATATCTGTGGCCCAAAGCGGGTTGCCATAAATGTCGACACAAGCGACAGGGCAACTCGCTGGGCCAACATCTTACCCCGGTGCTCGGGTGTTTGTTCACTGGCTAGCACAGAGTATGAAACGATCGAGAATTCAAATGCGGCCCTTGCCAGAAATATGCCTACGATGACCCATGCAAGACTGCCTTGCCATAAAGGCAATACTAAAAAGAACAATGCCCCTATAATCGTCCCGCTGATAACGCTTTTCCGTTTGCCAATTCGATCACCAAAAGCACTTACAGCGACACTACCGCAAATATCTGCAAATCCTAACCAGAAAACTGCAGCCGCCAACCCAGCAGTATTAAGGTCAAATTGTATTGTCAGCCATGTTCCAAAGTTGATAAATAGTAAAAAGCCTGCAAAACGAGTGAATGAATCGGCAATCAAGGTGGCGACGGCTGATCTCCAGTTTGGTCCTAAGTAAAAAAAGTCAAAAATCTTCTCACGCAACGTCAGCGTCGAACTCTTTTCCCGATTCTGGGTTTGTTGCTCTTCCTCTCGGCCGGAAGAAGGGAATCGATAAAACACGGCCGCAAAGACAAA
This sequence comes from Cellvibrionaceae bacterium, assembly GCA_047638855.1. Taxonomy (GTDB): domain Bacteria; phylum Chloroflexota; class Anaerolineae; order Promineifilales; family Promineifilaceae; genus WTJY01. The sequence continues at coordinate 851 of JBLIMP010000276.1, forward strand.
CATTGCACAACCTATAATTAAAAAAGGGGCACGCCAACTGGTGAACGCAATCAGAACCCCACTGAGTGACACACCGATAATACTCGCTAGCCCCCAAGCATATTCAACCACCCCAAGGCCGCGCGAGCGTTTTTCCCATGGCAAACGATGGCTTAAATAAGCTGAAATGTTGGGGTTTGCTCCAGCACCACCTAAAGCACCTAACAGTATGCCAATCATAAACCCCGTTTGGCTGCGGCTAAAAAAAATGATCAAGAAGCCGATTCCCGCAAATATCAAACTGCCAGAAACAATCGGCCGGTAGCCTCGTCGATCGGCCATCGCCCCAAGAAACGGAGAAATCAAACCGGTCATATTTCGCCAGCTCAGTAACTTTCCAAGTTCAACGGGGGTTGTGCCTAACCCTATCGCAATAACTGATAGATAGGGAAAAAATAATTTCGTACCGGTATCCATCACAATTCGCAGGATGAGGATTATGATAATCATCGTGCGAGTTGTGATTCGAGAAGAGGTCGAAGGAGTGTTTGCGATTTGGGTCATAGAGGTGTGCGAACGAGTAGCCGACTATTATTAGCTAATGATTGTCCGTTGTTCGAACCAAATTAGCCATTAGAAATCACCAAAACCGTTTAGAGAGAATCAGAGGCCAGCCCTGAACAAGAACCGTTCGACGATAGTGTTCGTGGGAACTGGCTTTGCCAATTAAGTTGACGCTAGGATGCGATTTTAGCTGTGCAAAATGGATTATTTATTTCCAGAAATCATCATAGCTCAAGCAATGGATAATTGATGGTGGACAATGGTATAATTCTGCTCATGTCTATCCTATCAAAAAACAAGAAAACTGAAGACGAGCAACTACTTTCAACACCGGGAACGTCTGCATCTGGAATGAACTCCGAAGCTTGGCGAGTTTTTCGGATCATGGGCGAATTTGTAGAAGGGTTTGAAAGTCTGTCAGATATACCCGCCGCCGTTACTATTTTTGGCTCAGCCCGGAACCGCGAAGGGGATGGAAGTGGCGGGTATGAAAAAACAGTTGATGTGGCTCGCCATTTAGGCAAAGCTGGCTTCGCAATCATTACCGGTGGTGGCCCTGGGATTATGGAGGCGGCCAATAGAGGTGCCCGTGAGGCAGAGGTTTTGTCGATCGGTTTAAATATCGAACTGCCTTTTGAACAATTTATCAACCCGTATGTAGACTTATCCATTGATTTTCGGTACTTTTTTACTCGCAAGGTCATGTTAGTCAAATATGCACAAGCGTTTGTGGTTATGCCGGGTGGCTTTGGCACAATGGATGAGCTATTTGAGGCATTAACATTGGTTCAAACGGGCAAGATTCGCAATTTTCCGATTGTATTATTCGGTACGGACTACTGGGGTGGGCTGATTGATTGGCTACGCAACACAATGCTAGCCGATGGAAAAATTTCGGCCGAGGATCTCGATCTGATTTTGCTAACAGATTCGGCCGAAGAAGCTTGCAAACACATCGTCGCTTGCACCAGCAAGCAAGATTATAGAGAAGAGCTAGAAGAATCGGTACGCAATGTGACTCGCAAAGCGGTTGCCCGTAACACGGATGCCGTTTAAAACGGCTAATATCAATAAAGAATTTTTATGCTTCGTAAATATCAAAAAATATATAGTCCGGCTATCGGCCGAGACATGGAAATCCTCGCTTTTGGCCATGCCGGAACACCTCTTATCGCATTCACAAATAATGGCGGGGGGTTTTATGAATTCGAAGACAATGAAATGATCAACGCACTGGCTCATCTTATTGATGATGGCAAAGTTCGTATTTACACTGTTGGCAATATCGATCAAGAAACTTGGTATCACACAGGTTTAGATCCCCATTGGCGAGGTGTACGACATTCTGCATACCAAGACTTTATCCTTAATAACTTGGTCCCTTTTATCCGGTATGACTCAAAAACAGAGGCGAGTATCGGCTTGGTCGGTGTTGATTTCGGAGCATTCCATGCGATTAATTTCGCTTTGAAATATCCACGTATTTTTACCTATGCATTGGGTATGAGCGGCCGATATGATCTCGATAAAGTCTGCGGTCGCCATTCCGAATCGCTTGAAGTCTATTACAACAATCCGATGGCGTATGTTGCTAATTTGAGCGGCCCGGAACTAAAAAAGGTGCGCAAGCACACCTATTTAGCCCTGGTCAGCGGCCAAGGGCATTGGGACACAACATCGTACGATGAAACGGTTCGTTTAGGGCAACTGTTGGAAAAGGCGGACATTCCTCACGAAGTAGACCTATGGGGCAATGATGCAGAGCCTGATTGGTATTGGTGGCAGAAACAGATTGTCCATCATATTGAAACCCGGCTTGAAACCATTCATCCGGAAGATAAGGAATAAAGATAAACTTTTCTAAATTTAAAGGGCATTGAAACAAGTAGATCACTCGTTACTAGTTTGCCAAAGTTGAGGGAGCAAACATGAAAACTCAACCTTGTCTACGTCGAAACCTCACGATTCGCCCTACTAGAATCAACCCAATCGCTCCGATACTGACTATCAGCCAAGTAAAAGTTTGATTACTATGATTCACCGGCCGGTCGGCGATTTGAGGAGTGATAGTGGGCGAAGGCATCGGTGTGGCTTCTTGTGTGGGTGTAGACAAATTTGTAGGTTCAGCTTGTGGGTAAAGTGCGATTTCCTCTAAATCTGTAATGCTTAAAGATCGTGGGTTAAGCGTTTGAACATTGTGTTCCCGAACCAGAAAAGCGGTGATATTTAAGTAATCTTCTTCTGAAAGAGAGCCGGGGGCGTTGTAAGGCATGGCAGCTTTGATATAGCCGTGCAAATTGGCGGCCGATGCAAACTTGGTCAGTGACCCATCTCCGATAATAGCTGGAACCGCTTTCGGCAGCGTAAAGCCATTCTCATATGGCCGGGGGCCATGACAGCCAGAGTTCCAACAGCCACGATCCTCTTCAGGATATTGATTCATCCAATCCTCGGTTAGCCCTTGTCCTTGGTCGCCATGACACGGCTGGCAGTTGAGCCAGTAGGACTGAGCACCTGTGTCGGCCGGACCAGGTACTTCAACGGTGGGAGGTGCAGCCAAACGATCTATCGTTGGCTCTGGCTGTGGTGTCGTTTGTGCTGGGCCTTGGCCCTGGCTATGAAACAGCGGCCGCACAGGAAGCATCAACCCCATCGTAGCAATCGCCAACAAACTCAAGAAAAAGAGTAGGTATGCAGTTGAGTGACTTTTTTTAGAAGGACGCATTTACATTCAAAATAAAGCAAAAAGCCCGCATAAAACGGGCTTTTTATCATACAAACAATCTACTGGATTTGCTCTATGCGTTTAGCTTAGGGTCAAGAATGTCACGCATCGCATCCCCAATCAGGTTCCAAGCCATCCCAAATAAAAGCAATGCACCACCAGGATACACAATCAAATACCAAAATTGGTCGATATTAATAATAAATCCACGGGCAGTAGAGATAATTTGCCCCCAGTCTGCATAGCCGACCGGCAAACCGACGCCAATAAAGCTTAACGTTGCAAACGCTAAAACGATAGAGCCCATATTAAGCGAAACCAAAACCAAAGTGGAAAAAATCGCGTTTGGCAAAATATGACGCATGATCAAGCGAAGGTCTGAAGCTCCACTTGCTTTAGAAGCCAAGACATACTCTCGTTCTTTGGTTGCTAAAATATCACCTCGAATAAGTCGAGCATAACCGGTCCATCCAAAAACGATAAAAGCGATCACCGGAGTCAAGGCACCCTGGCCAAATAACGGTACTAAAATAGAGGTTAAAACGAGAACCGCTACCAAAAATGGGAATGCATTAAAAACTTCAACAATTCGCATCAGTATCTCGTCAACCCAACCACCATAATAACCAGCAATGGAACCTATTGTGATACCTAAGGCTGCAGATGCAACGACTACAACCACCCCAATGGTCAATGCGGTGCGTGTTCCCCAAACAAGTCCATACCAAATGTCATACTGACCACCGGCCGTCCCCATCAAGTGAACCCATTCTTCGTTGCCTGTTACCAGCTTGTACCAACCTGGAACATAAGCAGGAGCATTTTTATTCCAAGGGGTTCCCGGTGGTTGTGGCTCAGCTTTGAAACCATCGCGGGGCATGAGATAAGGGTCCCATCTTTCATTTGGAGCAGGTGCCAAAATCGGGGCAAATGCCGCCACCACAATAAACATGAGAATTAAAGCCAGCCCAATCACTGAAAGCGGATTCACAAAAATCCCTTGGATAAGTTTCGCCCATTGAGGCCCCAGTAAAGCCTCAATTCTAGAAACTGATTCTTTAGTACCTGGAAGGCGGATAGGTGCTGTAGATGTTGCCATAAAAAAGATTCCTAATTATTCCGATAGAGTTTAAGCACTATCCCAAACGGATGCGAGGATCAGCCATTGCATACAAAATATCGACAATTAAATAAGTGAAGACAAAGAGAACACCATTAAATAAAGCAAAGCCGAGCATGGTTAAAGCATCAAGTGACACCGCAGCAGCCACGGCCGCAGCTCCTAATCCGGGGATGTTAAAAATAACTTCAGTCACCAATACTCCATTAAGCAAACCTGCAACAGTTCCACCCGCAATCGTAATAATTGGAATCATCGCATTCGGCCGCACATGTTTGTTAATGACGTACTTATTGCTTAAACCCTTTGAATGTGCCGTTGTCACATAATCCTGTCCAATAACTTCCAACATCGCTCCGCGCGTAATTTTTAGAATTCCAGCCCAAGAGACATATGAAAGTGTAATCACAGGGAGTATCATATGGCGAAATGCATCCCAAAAAACATCAAGACGACCGCTAATCAAGGCATCAACCGTGTGCATCCCAGTAACCGCCCGCCATTCGTCAGAACGCAACAGAGGCAAATACTCATCTGAAATCCGACCAGGGGGTAATACAAGTGGCTCAAGCCAAGGATACGTTCGAGCCCAGCGGGTCATAAGAGCATAGAACAATAAAATCATAAGTAGGCCAAAAACAAAGGTTGGGAATGAATAGCCAATAATGCTAAATACACGCGCAACTTGGTCAAATAACTTGTTGTGGTTGAGGGCCGCCTTGATACCTAGCCATATCCCTACCCCTAATACGGGAATAAGGCTGTAAAGAGTCAGTTCGAGTGAAATGGGTGCTTTGCGCTTAAACAAGTCAACAACTGGTTCACGGCCGGTTCGAGAAAAGCCTAAATCACCTCGAATAACACCACCCACACGCTCGCCTGTATCTGAATCAATTGTTCCTAGCATCCATCGAGAATATTGAATCGGCAAAGGATCATCAAGTCCGTATTTACGAATAATCGCATCAAGCTGACGTTCGTTTTTAGGGATATCCCGCACGTAAAGTGCAGCCCGTTCATTGGGTCCCAAAGTTTGCAGAAAACCAAAAATGAGCAGCGTCACCCCAAATAAAGTGATGGGCATAATTAATAGTCGGCGGACAATGTATGCGAACATGATTTTGATCCAATCAAATCAAGTAATCATGACTTAATTTGACAATATAAAAACAAATCGATTTAGCCAGCTAAAAATGCTGAGTAATTTAAAAACATATGGTGTACGGTGCGTTTCAAAAACACACC
>JBLIMP010000277.1:0-6459 GCA_047638855.1 Cellvibrionaceae bacterium
CTGGCAACCCAGATTTCATCTCCGGCGGTGGCGGCGCTTAACGCGGTTTGAAGATCGCTGTAGGCGTTGGGCCAACTGCTGCCATCTTCTATGCCGCCACCAATGACGGCGGCGTTGACGTGTATAAAGGTGGCGGCTTCGGCCGTGTGGGCCAGTTGGAAGCTCAATACTGAAAAAATAGCCAATGTAGTGGCTAAAACAAGCATTATAAAAAATGCTCTTTTCGGCTGTGCCGATTTGATTCTGTGGGGGGGATTGAGGGAGATTTGTTGCATAATAAAATTCCTATGTGGCTACTTTTTGCACAAAGCAAAATCAGGTTTTGATTTAATGAGCAGTTTCGTTAGTCGCCAACACCGTCGATTTGTCGCTGATAATCTTCAGCATCAAACCAGCCTAGTGATGACGCCACTTTCATATTTTCGTCAAGTTCCCATTCTTCCCAACCCGTAACATTTAGAGGATTGCCCGTCTCTGCATCGTGCCCGGTGAATGTCCACATAAATACAACATGATTACCACCGGAACGAATACCGTCACTTTTCAATACTAGATCTGGTACTGCAGCGTAAAATCCGGCGGCCATTGCAGTTAACTCCTCGAAACCCACTGACGGGTCGCCTCGATTGATCGTGATTTGGGAATTTGAATTGTGCATGGATGCAACGTTTTCGGGTACCTTTGAATTCCAGGCATCGACGTATTTCGTGGCCAGGGCTTCCAGGCGAGTTTGATTTAGTGACATTGATTTATCCTTTGGTTAAAACAACAGTTAGGGGCTTGACTAGGTAACGAACAGAAAACGGCCACCTAAGTTGGATGATTTTATTGAGATATGCCTTATCTGAGCGGTTTTCAGGCATTTTGGTTGAATTCCGGGCGAAAGTTAGAATGCAGTCTCGAATATTGATTAAAATGGCTCACTCCAAAAGCGTGTAAATGTAGAAGGATAGAAGATGGTAAATGGTACTTTGCACCCATTTCCGCAAATTAAGTTAACCCGCTAGTACCTATTCCTGCAACCTAATAGTACCTATTTCTGCAAATAAGGCTAACCCCTTAGTACCTATTTGGGGGTACTCCTAGCGAAACTGCTGTTGGCGAACTAATTCTCGATAAAGAATGTCGAGTAAATCCTCAATTTTTGGGTGTGCCGGTTTTGGGTGGCGGCCGAAAGTGAGAATTAAAAATAGTGGCAATATGAGTGGGCATCCACAAAATCAGGCTGGTTTCAGAAGGCGGTCTGGTCTACTATGGCGCCATGCCATCTACTTTCCTCGACTCCACTTTGTTCAAAAAAATGCACACCACGGCCGACATGCGCCAGGTTTTTTCCGACACCATGACGGTGTCTCGCTACCTGGAAGTTGAGCGGGCTTTGGCCAAGGTTCAAGCGGAACTGGGCGTTATTCCTGCGGATGCGGCCCAAACGATCATTGAAAAAGCCCATCTTGCCAATATCGACATCGAAAAGCTGGGGGATGCTGTACCCAACGTGGGGGTGCCGATTATGGCGTTGGTGAAGCAACTTGTGTCGGTTACGGGTGAAGCCGGGCAATGGGTCCATTATGGGGCGACCACGCAAGACATTATGGATACTGCTCTAGTGTTACAACTGCGTGACGCCATCCGCCTAATAGAAACTGACCTTGAAAAGATTGGAACCCTGCTGGCTGATTTGGCTCGGGAACATAAAAATAGCATCATGGTCGGCCGTAGCCAGTTGCAGCAAGCGTTGCCCATTACCTTTGGCTACAAGGCGGCCGTTTGGCTGTCGATGATTCAACGCCATCAAGAGCGCTTAGAACAGTTAAAACCTCGCCTGCTTGTGGGGCAATTCTCCGGTGCGGTTGGCACATTGGCTTCGTTAGGCCAGATCGGGTTACAAGTGCAAGAAGCTCTTTGCCGTGAGTTAAATTTGGCTCAACCGACTATTTCTTGGCACACCGCCCGAGATAATTTAGGGGAAGTTGTTTGTTTTTTAGGACTACTCACCGGCTCGTTGGGCAAAATAGGGCTAGACATTGTGCTCATGGCCCAAACTGAGGTGGCGGAATTGGCAGAACCGTTTGCCCCAGGACGAGGGGGCAGCAGCACAATGCCGCATAAGCGCAATCCTATTTCGGCCCAAGCGATGATGGTGGCGGCCCGGGCGGTAAAACAGCAGGTGGCTCTGATGTTGGAAGGGCAGATGAATGACCATGAGCGGGGAGCCGGTATCTGGCCGGTTGAATGGGTTGTACTGCCTGATGCGTTTTTGTTTACATCGGGATCATTGAACCAGGCAAAGATGGTGCTTGATGGGTTACAGGTGAATACCGGCCGGATGGTTCAGAACTTGGGATTGACTCGTGGCCTGCTTGTGTCTGAAGCGGTGATGATGGCGTTGGCTCCTAAGATCGGCCGCAGTCGGGCGCATGATCTGCTTGAAGAGGCGGTTGAGCATTCGATTCAAGATGGTTTAACGCTTGAGCAGGTGCTTAAAAAGATGGACGGAGTGACGGCTCACCTGAGCCCGGCCGAAATCGAGTCGCTGACTGACCCGGCTAATTACACAGGGCTGGCGAGCCAGATGGTGGATCGGGTGCTAAATTCTGGGGCATGAGTAGGGGGGAGCCGGTCGTCAGTAGTTGGTAAGCGGTAATCGGTAGGCCGTAATAGGGGTCGAAGGGGGCGGGTTCAACTTAGCTCCGAAGAGAGGAAATGGTTCCGCCCCCTTCGACCCCTACCGTATGCAGCTACCTTTTAAATTAAAAATAGGCGACAATTCCTCATCTTTTCTAAAAATGGAGTGATCAACTATGGTCGGCTCGCTTGTTTCTTCTTTCCGCAGCTTTAATCGGAGCATACGCCTATTTCTATTAGCATCTCTTTTACTTGGCTTAGGCGTTGATGGTGTTTACGCGGTCCTGTTTAATCTTTTCATGTTGCGGTTGGGGTACGAGGCTGAATTTATCGGCGTCGTCAATTCGGCTGGGCTATTCGCTTTTGCCTTTGTTGGCTTACCGTCTGGCCTTCTAGGTTCCCGCTGGGGAAGCCGGGTTATGTTGGTTGGGGGGCTTGTTTTTGTGCTAACAGGGGCGATACTTTTGCCTTTTGCGGAATTTAGCCCAGAGGGTTGGCAAGCGGGTTGGCTTATTGTTAGCTATGTATTGCTGATGGGGGGCTGGTCGGCCGTTTTTGTCAACGGCAGCCCATTTATGATGAGCTCTGTATCAGACGGGAATCGCAACTCGCTCTTTTCAATTCAAGTCGCGGTTGCTTCGTTGGCCTCCTTTGCGGGTAGCTTGATCGGTGGCTTTTTACCCGATGTGATTAGCCGCTTTAGCCAAATCCCTATCACAGATCCAGCCCCATACCGTTATCCGATGCAGGTGATGGCTTTTCTGATGGTCCCTGCAATTTTCTTGATGCTGGGGACCGATGAACCGGATAAAGAGATTGCTGAGTCGGGCAGAACGGGAGAAAAACGGCCGATGAACTTGTGGCTGCTTCCCATCGCTTTGATTGTCGCAATCGCTTTTATCCGCCTGCTGCAAGTCGCTGGTTTAGCCGCAACTGCTACTTTTATCAATGTTTATCTAGATTCCGCCTTGCAACAATCAACCTCTCGCATTGGGCTGTTGACTTCTTTCAGTCGGTTGGCCGGGGTCGCAGGGGCTTTGTTGTTTCCGTACCTGACCAGAAAGTACAGCAACATCACCGTGGCCATTGTGGGGTCATTGGGGGCGGCGTTGTTTATTTTGCCCATTGCGTTTATACCGATTTGGTGGGTAGCAGGCTTAGGCTTTATCTGTGCTCGATTTTTGACCGGTATGCGCTATCCTGCGTTTCAAGTTTACATCTTAGAAATGTTTGAAACGCGATATCATGCTCTAATGTCAGGAGTTATGGCATTGGCGGCCGGGCTGAGTTTTGCGCTTATGGCCCTTTCCGGCGGTTATATTATTACCCTGTTTAGTTTCCGGAATCTTTTCTTAACTGGGTCTAGCATCACCATTGTCGGCAGCCTCATCCTCATTGTGTTTCATTTTTACCGTCTAAAAAGCATCCCTCTAAGCTCCCATTCGTAATCTGGTCCGGCCGCTTGTGGTTAAGAAATCACCAGTTTTGTTAGATTTTGTGGGATTTCCTTCTAAAACCTGTGTTAATCTGCGAATATTCATGGCTAATGTTTGAGACTAACTCAGATGATCCAAACCTTTTCTATCTCATCAATGACAAAGGCCACCACCATCTGAATCTGAAATAATGTCATTGATAAACGAGAATTAATGGGTAGAGCGGGTATAGGTCGAAAGGGGGCGGAGCCATTGCCTTGCTTCGTCGCCAATTTGAACCCGCCCTCTTCGATCCCGACACATTTCCCGCACATTCATAAACACGGAGTACAACCATCGATATGATTCGACAATTTTTTTCCTATTACCAACCCTATAAAAAACTTTTCTACCTAGACTTTGGCTGTGCCGTGATTGTGGGCCTTTTAGAATTAGGATTTCCGCTTGCCATCAATCAATTTATAGACACCCTGCTGCCGGGTAAAAACTGGCCGCTAATTATCCTAGCGACATTTATTTTGTTGGGCATCTATGCATTAAATACAGGATTGCAGTATGTCGTGACCTATTGGGGCCACATGCTGGGTATCAACATTGAAACAGACATGCGCACCAAGCTGTTTGACCATATCCAGAAGCTCTCCTTTCGTTACTTCGATAACAACAAAACCGGCCACCTCATTGCCCGCATCACCACCGATTTGCAAGACATTGGGGAGCTGGCCCACCATGGCCCTGAAGATATCTTTATCGCTGTGATGACCCTCATCGGTGCCTTTGCTTTGATGGCGATGATTCACTTGCAATTGGCCCTCCTCACCTTTATTGTCGTGCCCATTATTCTGTGGGTCGCTATGTACTATAGCGGCAAAATGACGATCACTTTTCGCCAGCTCTTTCGCAGCATTGGCCAATTTAATTCCCGTATCGAAGATGCATTGGGCGGAGTACGTGTGGTTAAAGCATTTGCCAATGAGGATCACGAACGCCAACTTTTTGCAGTCAACAACAACCGCTACCGCGAGACGAAGCTTGTGGCCTATAACATTATGGCAAAAGGAGTTTCGTTGAGTTACATGCTGATGCGTTTTGTCACTCTGTTTGTGATGGTGGCAGGCACGTGGTATGTGATTGAGGGGGAGTTGAGCTACGGTGAGTTTATCGCTTATCTGCTTTTGATAAACGTCTTCTTCCGGCCGGTTGAAAAAATCAACTCGGTTATTGAAAGTTATCCCAAAGGGATTGCTGGGTTTAAACAATATCTAGAAATCCTCAATACTGCACCTGACATCGAGGACGCACCGGATGCTGTAGAAATTGAGCATTTAGAGGGTAACATTCGCTTAGACACCGTTACATTTAGTTATGAAGATAGCAAAGCGGTGTTGCGTGATATTGATCTTGTTGTTCAAGCGGGTGAAACGGTTGCTTTTGTCGGCCCATCGGGTGCAGGTAAAACGACCCTTTGTAGTTTGATTCCACGCTTTTACGATGTGGATGCTGGGCAGATTACGATAGACGACATCGATATTCGGGCCATGACGGCCGCTTCGCTTCGCAGGCAAATCGGGATTGTGCAACAAGATGTTTTTCTGTTTTCTGGCACCATTGGAGAAAACATCGCTTATGGCAAGTTAGACGCCAGCAAAGAGGAAATCTTAACGGCCGCCAAGCGTGCCCAGCTAGATGATTTCATCCGCAATCAACCAGACGGGCTCGACACAGTCATCGGCGAGCGGGGAGTTAAGCTATCTGGTGGGCAGAAACAGAGGTTGGCCATCGCCCGTATGTTCCTGAAGAATCCACCCATCCTTATTTTAGATGAGGCGACATCAGCCCTGGACACCGCTACCGAGGTAGCTATTCAGCAGGCGCTTATTGAATTATCGCGCGGCCGGACCACGCTGGTGATTGCGCATCGGTTGGCGACGATTAAGAATGCAGACCGGATTGTTGTGGTGACGGAAGAAGGCATTGCGGAGCAAGGAAAACATGATGAGCTGATTGCGGCCGGAGGCATGTACAGCCGGTTGCACAAGGCGCAGTTTGCTGTATATGAGAATGGCCATTCTCGACCAGTTGCGACAACTGGATGAGGCTGTGTTAGCAAGCCCCACAAATCACTTAAAAGCCCATTAACCTGCGAAGATTTCGAGTTGCAAGTTGTACAGTTTTAAGTGCATGTAGGTGTTGGAGGTAAATATGGAGAGTATCAGCTACACATCTGCCAGAAGTGACTTGGCCCAAACAATGAAAAAGGTCGTAGAAAAAGGTCGTAGAAGACCATGCACCCATTGCAATTACCTGAAAGGGAGAAGGGGCGGTTGTGCTGATTTCTATGGAAGATTATCAGGCACTAGAAGAAACCGCCTATTTATTGCGCAGTCCCAAAAACATG
>JBLIMP010000278.1:0-6411 GCA_047638855.1 Cellvibrionaceae bacterium
TGAAGTTTGATCTGATAAGTTGAAAGAAGAAAATTTGTATGAATGAATTTAGCACACAAGATCGAATCTATTTGCGTCAATTTTTGAGAGACCGCTTCAATTTAGAAGAGCTCAAAGATTTATCTTTTGATATCGGTGTTGATTATGAAGATTTTTCTCATACAACCAAACCAGATTTTGTGCGTGGGTTAATTGATCATTTAGAAAATCGCAAAAACATTCGGGCATTGGTCGAGCTGGTGATTGCTCAACGGCCGGACGAGATTTTAGTCAAAATTCTCGCCAAATTGCCAAACCCAAGCGGTATAGAAAAAGTTCAAATCATTCTGTCGAATGCCAAGATCTTGAGCAAGCCTGACTTGAAAGAAAAGCTGGCGGATTTGCTAGGCATATCAGTTAATGATGTGAGCTTAATTGCTACGGCCGTGGGCAGTGTGAAACTGCTGGTCAGTTTACCATTGGAAGCGATCACCCAACTGGAACAGCTTGATCTGCCCTATCGGCTAGAAAATTACGAAATTATTGAAGTTGAACGGTTTGCGGTAATGTCACAGCCAACTCGTCAGACGTGGCGCCAAATTTATACCTCAACTGAGACGGTTAAATGGATTGGAATCGGTTCAGTTATGACGATCGGGCTAACCGGGTTGCAGATTTTGGCATGGATAGGTGGTGGTCTTTTAGCCATTATTTTGTTGGTTGGAGGCGGTGTGGCCGTTTGGTATCAAGGTCGGCCGGATATGACGATTATTAACCGATGTGATACGACCCTGCCGATACCGGTGCCAGACTTCGCCCGGAGTTGGCTCGGTTTGCCGGAAGAATTTGGCAATGGTGATTCAACAAGTTTCCCCCTGCTCAGCGGCGCTGGGACTTATGAATTGGCAATTGATGGGCAAGCAGCACAGATCGTGTTGAAGCTGCCTCGGCCGTTGCCAATTATCAACCTATCTGAGATCCCGCTGGGTCCAGAAGATCAAAGCGAAGAATTCTGGCTGAACGGGCAGCTAGTAGAAATTCCTAGTACATTTGAACTGGGCAGAAATGAGCAGGTCGAACTGTCTCTGTGTGGACAATAATTGTGAATGAAATAACGAGCGAAATCACACAAAGAAATATTTTTAGAAAGACAGCCGGACCAGAACGCGGGGCGGCAACTATTTGCATGCTCGGTTTTACCCAACGACTTACAACGCCTGTGCTAACGGCATAGGCTAAAAAATGATCAAGCGATTCAAATTTTGATTTGACGAGCTGCTGAATTGGTGAACTATCAAGTTGGCGGTTGCCGACTTCGAGTTGGGCAACCCCATCTAACCATAATTATTTCCAGCATGAAGACTTTGGCTGATAAGCTAATTTGCTGAAATGCTGACAAGCTAAAAGAAAATGAGTGAATACAAACCACAAGAAATAGAAGCTAAATGGCAAAAGAAATGGGAAGAGACTGAATTGTATCGGTCAAAGGTCGATTGGGATAAGCCAAAGCATTATGCGTTGACGATGTTCCCGTATCCGTCAGGCGATTTGCACATCGGTCACTGGGTCGCCATGACTCCCAGCGACGCACGGGCCCGCTTTATGCGGATGCAAGGGTACAACGTGCTGTTTCCGATGGGGTTTGATGCGTTTGGCTTACCGGCCGAAAATGCGGCGGTACAGCGCAACATACATCCATGGAAATGGACCTATGCCAATATGGAGCGGATGCGCGGACAAATGCGGGCCATGGGCAACATGTTTGACTGGGAACGTGAGGCGTTTAGCTGTGATCCTGATTTTTATAAATGGGATGAATGGTTCTTTTCTGAATTTTATAAAAATGGCTTGGCTTACAAAAATGAAGCCCTGGTGAACTGGTCCGATGCGTTGCAGACCGTTTTGGCAAACGAACAGGTTATCGATGGTAAAGACGAGCGGTTGGGGCAGCCGGTTGTGCAAAAAATGATGAACCAGTGGTTCTTCCGTATTACTAAATATGCGGATGAATTGTTGAATTTTACCGGTATGGATTGGCCAGAACCGGTCAAGATTATGCAGACCAACTGGATCGGCCGCTCAGAAGGGGCAAAGGTTGTGTTTAAAGCGGACACGCCTGTTCAGCAAGAGATCGAAATCTTTACGACTCGGCCAGATACGCTGTGGGGCGCGACGTTCATGGTGTTGTCGCCCGAACATCCTTTGGTCGATGAATTGGCTTCGGCCGATAAAGCTGATGCGATTCAAGCGTATCGTGACCAAACGGCCGCGATGACTGAAATTGAGCGGATGAGCGAGAGCAAAGAGAAGACCGGTGTGTTCACCGGTGGATTTGCGCTTAATCCGGTGAATGGGGCGAAAGTGCCTGTTTGGATCGCTGACTATGTGTTGATGAGCTACGGTACCGGTGCGATTATGGCGGTTCCAGCTCATGATCAACGTGACTTTGAATTTGCGCGTAAGTTCGAGTTGGAAATCATTCCGGTTATCTTGCCATCTGACGTGGATAGCATCGTTGCTGACGATATGGAAGTTGCCTACGTTGGCATGGGTAAGATGATCAATTCGGGCATATTAGACGGCCTCGAAGTCACCATCCAGAAAGGACGTAAAAACCCATCTGTAAATGCCGCCATTGACCATGTGGAAGCGGCCGGATTCGGCCGTGAACATGTCAACTATCGTATGCGGGATTGGTTGATCTCACGTCAGCGGTATTGGGGTTCTCCGATTCCAATCGTCTATAAAGAAGATGGCGGTATGGAACTGGTTGACTATGCCGATTTGCCCGTTGTTTTGCCGGAAGAGGTTGATTTTGACCCGTCAGGCCGCAGCCCATTGACGATGTATGAACCATTCTTAAATACAACGGATAGTGAGGGAAAACCGGCTCGTCGTGAAACTGACACAATGGATACGTTTATGGGTTCATCATGGTATCAGATGGCATATTTGAGTCCAAAACATGGACCGGCACCGTTTGACCCTGAAGAAGCGGCTTACTGGTTGCCCGTTGATACGTACACTGGCGGTTTGGAACATGCGACGATGCATTTGCTGTACACCCGATTCTTTAATAAAGCGATGCGGGATTTGGGTCATTTTGATGATGCTTTGGAGATAGCAAAAGCCCATGGGCGGAATCCAGAAGGTTTGTTTGATGAACCGATGACTCAGTTGCGCAATCAAGGGCAAATTTTGGGTGGTGAGCGTGTTGGCCATAATCTGGTCTGCATTGGGACGTGGCAGGGCGATCGTTTGATCGCAGATCGGGTTCAAGTGGTCGAACAATTCGAGAATGTGCCGGAAGGTGCGGTTATCGGCGAATTGATGGGGCGTACGGAAAACATCCTGCGGGTAGGTACAGCTCAAACACACACGATTGTCGAATTGAAGGCCGATGGCGTGGTTGAGATTCCAGCGATTGAAGGCACAAATAGCATGAATCAATTGCAGCACCATTTGGAAGTCGGCCGGATGTCGAAATCAAAAGGCAACGTTGTTAACCCTGACGTGTTGGTGAATGAATATGGCGCTGATACAGTGCGTGGTTACTTGATGTTCGCCTTTGACTGGAATCGGGGTGGCCCATGGAACAGCAAGAATATCTCTGGCTATGTGCGCTTTTTGCATGATTTGTGGTCTTTGGGTACGGCCGATTATGCGCCGATCAAAGAGGATGCGAAGGCCACGCGCAACTTACACCGAGCAACCCACCAGGCAATTATCAAGTGTACGCGTGAGATGGAAGTGTTTTCGTTTAACACCTCTGTGGCGCAGTTGATGGCGATGCGCAACACCTTGAAAGATGTGCAAAAGAAGGCGAATGTTTCTGTTGAATCATGGAACGAGGCTATTGATGCTGTCATATTGATGTTGGCTCCTGTTTCACCATTTATCACGGAAGAGTTGTGGGAAATTCGTGGTAAAGGCTACTCGATTCACCAACAATCTTGGCCGGTAGCTGACGAAGAGTTGGCGAAAGATGATGAGATTACACTGATTGTTCAGGTGAATGGCAAGGTTCGGGGCAAAGTTATGGTCCCGGCCGGAATTAGTCAAGACGACGCCAAAGCGGCCGCTTTGGCGGAAGTGGCTGATCGTTTGGAAGGCAAGGAACCTAAGAAGGTGATTGTGATCCCCGGCCGATTGGTGAACATCGTTGTGTAGTTGATCGAGATTTTAGATGGGGATAGAGACGTTCCAAGACGTTGCTATCCCTATTTTTTTGCCTGTTTACTGATCGACTTTTAGCCTTGCGAGTAGAGGTTGGTGATCTGAGCCGGGGCTTAGCAAGGTTTCGGCCGAGAATATCCCTATGTCTTTGCTGACAAGGATATGATCGAGCGGAATATAAATAAGCGTTCCAGGGAAGACGGCTCCGGGAATTTTCCAAGATGGCATGATCCCGTTGCCAATTCGTACGTTGCGGACACCGGCCCGTTCAATTTGTTTGTACCAGCCGGACCACATCGTCACATTTAAGTCGCCGACAATCATGAGCGGCCGGGGGGCTGTTGCTACATAATCAGCAATGGTGGCCAACTGCCGATTGCGCTCTTCAATTCCGTGTAGCGCATTGGTTGGATGGGGTGCCACAAGGTGAAGGAGTTTCCCATCGATTTCAACGTCTGCAATGCCGACCTGACGGCCGCCGCCTAGCTGAATGATTTCGGTGTTTTTAAGTGGAAATCGGCTGAGGATGACAAAACCATCGATTTCTGAGTGTTGATAAGCGAGTGTATGGGGGTATTGTGATTCAAACGCTGAAATAAGCTCGGCCGCTTGTTCAACCCCCACTTCACGTAAGACAGCTATATCTGGCTGGGTTTGATCAAGTAAATCAGCAACCTCATCGATGGAAACCCTTTGCATGCGAATTTTGTCGACATTGTAAAAGAGCACGCTCAGATTGGTCCTTGGTGCTGATGTGCTGGGGAGGATGTATGGGGCAAATTCTATTAGGTTAATACAAAGGCTCAATGTGACGATGATAGCCGCCTGTTTTTGTTTGAGGAGGAAGCTGGATAGAAGCAAGAGCGAGCCGGTCAGGAAGAGTAGTGGCCGGAGGCTGACAACAAATTCAGCGAGATCAACCCATCTAGCCAAATGGCCAAACAGAGTGGCGGCAAGAATCCCAAAAGAGCCGAGTAGGCAGAGGAGTAAAATAATTTTTTTTGACATAAAACCCTTTGATGGGCTGCATTGGGTATTGGAGACGGTAGAATGCAGCTGCTAAAAGGTATGTCATGGAGGCGCGATTTAGAAGCACATAAGTGGCCTAATTTGGGGTTTTGGGTGTTAGTCTGAGCAAAAAACATCATTCGGCTGTACTACTGCGCCGTTTTCAATTTCAACCTGGCATATGCAAATCCATCCATTTTGAAGCTGAAGGCCAACTTGTACGGTTCCGTTGTCATGGGTGCCATCGATGGGTGATAACCCGTGAATACCGCTTATCTCTCTAAGTTCAGCGGTGGTTGTGCCGGGTTCTATTGCTGAGCAAAAGTTTTTAACTTCGGCTTTTGGGCCAATAATGCTGGGAGCTATGGTCCAGTAAAGCATGAAGGTTAGGATAAGTGTGATAAATCCGCCGACAATGGCTAGTAAGATTTTTAATGCTTTTTGCATAATGTAAAACGAGGTGCAGTGCAATATGTAGGCTTCCCGAAAATTTATTGCAAGAATGGATTGGTGAGCCGTTCCTGGCCGATGGTTGTAACCGGGCCGTGGCCAGATAAAACCTGGGTTTCATCTGGCAGAACCATGAGTTGTTCTTCAATAATTTTCATCAATGTAGTGTGGTTCGATCCTGGTAAATCGGTCCGGCCGACGCTGCCTTGAAACAGAACATCACCGCTAAAAATCACCTGGCGAGACGCGAGATGGAAGCTGACATGGCCAGGTGCATGACCTGGAGTAAACAGTACATCGAGAATGAGGTTGCCCACAACGATTTGATCCCCGGCGGCTAACATGCGATCGGCCGGGGGGGTGGCTGGAAAATTCATCCCAAACAATTTTGATTGTGCTTCTGCCATCTCTAACATTGCCACAGCCTCAGCGTGGATGTAAATTGGGACTTCGGGGTAGAGTTCTTTGAGTTCCCCCAAGCCGCCTACATGATCAAAATGGGCATGAGTCAGTAAAATCGAATCAAGCTTGTAGTTTTTTTCTTCGAGAGCCGCTGCTATCGCCTTTCCGTTCCAAGAGGGGTCGATGACGGCCGCTTTCAGCGTCTCATCACACCCTAAAATGTAGCAGTTGGTTTGCATTGGTCCTAGTGGAAGTTGTTGAATTTCAATCATAAGATGTATTTCGACGAAGATAATAGAGGTTTTTTAGACAAGTTGTTTTCTGTGATAAAGCTGAATCAAA
The DNA here is from genome assembly GCA_047638855.1 of Cellvibrionaceae bacterium. Lineage (GTDB taxonomy): Bacteria > Chloroflexota > Anaerolineae > Promineifilales > Promineifilaceae > WTJY01. The sequence continues at coordinate 6,358 of JBLIMP010000278.1, forward strand.
CTATAACAGTTGATGGGCGATAGGTCACAGTGTGATTGCTTTTCAGCTTAGGCG
>JBLIMP010000279.1:0-6365 GCA_047638855.1 Cellvibrionaceae bacterium
CCCGCTTACTGTTTTTGCTCTTGGCTGTCATTAAACTGAGGATTGGGCTGAGCCAGCACCTTCGCAATTCGCCGTAAATCGAGCCACCACTGGACTTTCGGCCGTTCATTTTGCTTATCCATCATTCTCGTTACATCTTCTAATGGTGTGAATTGGTACCGGCCGTTTACCATCCCCACACAGGAGCTAACTGGCTCATTTTTGCCGTGCTGTTTTTCTAAGTCAATAATCGCTTTGGCCGCAAAACGGGTTGCGTAGATTCGGTCAAATGGTGTTGGGTTTCCACCCTGCTGAATATGGCCCAAAATCGCTCGGCGTACCTCAAACGTATCGCGCCCTTCCTCTTCAAATAGGCGTGAAATAAAATCAGTTGAATAAGTTGGGTTGGCCTTTTCATTACGCAATATAACTCCTAGTTTTTTTCCTTGTCTAAAACCAGAAATTAACATATCAACATCTTTGCGTAAATCTTTTAACCCGACCCCTTCTTCAGGTAAGTAGACGCGCTCAGCCCCCGTTGCTAAAGCGCTCATCAAAGCCAAATAGCCACACCGCTTGCCCATAACCTCAACCACAAACACCCGACGGCTCGCAACAGCAGACTGTTTAATGCGATCAACCGCATCCACAATAATGTTTAAGGCGGTATCGGCCCCAACTGAAATTTCAGCACCTGGCAAATTGTTGTCGATTGTTGCAGGGATACAGATGATTGGGATGCCAAAAGCGGGGAAGTTTTGACGTTGGCTATTCAACGTTTGAGCTGCTTCATAACCAGACCATCCTCCGATGACGATCAAGGCATCGAGTTTTCGCTCTTCTATGGTGCGTGCCACCGCATACAGATCGCGTCCTTCAATATCTTGACGGCATGTGCCTAAGTTGGACCCACCTGAGGCTGTCCAGCCATTAACAGACATCCAATCAAGCGTTTCACCTTGATTTTCGATCATGCCCCTGAAGCCATTTGTAAAACCGAACAGAGTGTGCCCCCGATCAATCCCTAACCGTACGGCGGCCCGCACGGCCGTATTCATTCCTGGAGCTGGAGCACCCGCGTTTAGAATACCAATCCGCATACTGCGCGCGTCAATAGGATGCTCATGAGGAGTCGCTCTGACGAGTGTGCGCAAGGTTGAAAATGCTTCTTTAAACCCTGGCCCGCGCAAATCCATAGCGGTTGTATAATCTTGGTTTTTAAGAGCGACATGGATCGCTTCAGACTTGTCGATATTGGTTTTAAGATCGACGCGCACAATCCGGTTGGCAACCAAACCGATTAGCGTACTAAGCCCTGCCCCATTTGCTTCAAGAAGGGCTTCAACCGCATCGGTACCTAAAAGCGTACCCAGATTGCGATCGAAGGTACTTGGGGAACCGCCTCGCTGAACATGCCCCAAAATGGTGACACGCGCATCTTCTTGTAATTTTTCTTCAAGTATTTGACGCACATAATGGGCTGAAATAGGGTCGCCGTGGCGATTTTGGGCCCCTTCAGCAACTACAACAATGCTGTCACGTTTGCCAATTTCCCGGCCGTGGCGCAAAACTTCACACATTTTGTCTTCCCAAGCGTCTAAATTTGGGGGTGATTCGGGGATGAGGACCCAGTCGGCTGCGGTAGCGATTCCAGCCATCAGGGCTAAATAACCACAATTACGCCCCATCACCTCAACCACAAAGGTACGTTGGTGACTCGCTGCTGTATCTGTAATTGAGTCAATGGCTGAAGTGATACGATGTAGAGCGGTATCAGCACCTATTGAAATATCGGTTCCGGTCATGTCGTTATCAATAGACCCAGCGATACCGGCTATCGAAAGAATCGGGTGACTTTCGGCCGTTTCAGCCATAATTTGGCCTTGCTCAACTAGCTCTGCTACCAAGCCGCTCCACTCGGTTTGCAACAAAATAGCCCCGGTCAAACTCCCGTTTCCACCGATCACGACCAGTTTGCTGAGTCCGTTTCTTAACAGATTGCCGGCCGCCATTAAACGCCCTTCGCGGGTTCTAAATATCTCACAGCGGGCTGTGCCAATCGTTGTCCCGCCTCGGTGCAATATCCCTCCAACATCGTTCCAGCCAAAAGGTACGATCTTGTTGCCCCCATCGACCATTCCTTGGTAGCCGTTTTGAATCGCATAAGCTTGTGATCCACTATCGAGGGCGGCCCGTACAACGGCCCGCACGGCCGCATTCATTCCAGGGGCATCTCCCCCGCTTGTCATTACTCCAATTCTGTTCATACTTTTCCTTATATTGGCTATTGATTAGCTCCCCAAATACGGGTTAGCTTGCTGCCAAAAGATTATTTTAAGTTGGGTGGTTTGCAGAGGACTTATGGGTTGTGGGAGGGTTGCTAGCTAAAACAGTTTATCCGAAGATCAGTTACGGGACCATTTTTTCATGAGAAATTAGATGGAAAAATGATTTGAATTCTCGTTTTTCATGCATTGAGATTGTTAGCCATATGCCGCGCCCAATCTCCGTCTATGATAGCTGGTAATCCTTTTATCAGATTCGGTTTTCCTACATAAACCCATGTGGTGATGCTCGAACCGTTGCCTGTGTTTATATTTTTAGCCAACCGTAGATAAAAGCTGTTTTTGACATCGGCCGGATCATATTCTTCAAGTTGATCTAGTTTGGTCAAAACGGCTTCGTATCTATCAGGATCAACCCATACTATCTGACCAACAACTTTGCTCGCAGAATCCCGACTCTCAATCAACATAGGATAGCCAGGGAACTCATATAGCTTTGCACAACTTAAGACGGCCGGTACAGAACGCAAAATGTAACCACCCCAATAGTGGTCGTTACATTGCCCGGGTAGCAAGGTGCCATAAACAAAGAAAGGAAACTGAGACATGTGTGGGTGAGAAAGATGAATGAGAAAATTGAAAAGGGATAGAAAAGAGAAATAAAAATGTTATAATCTGTTCGTCAGGTATATTTTATCTGATTTAGTTCCCGTAGCTCAAAGGATAGAGCGATTCTCTCCTAAAGAATAGGTTGGCCGTTCGAGTCGGTTCGGGAACGCAAAAATGGCGTGATGAATTTTCATCACGCCATTTTTTGCCTTAGAGGGAAGATGCTTAAATTTCTGTTTTAAGCTGATCAAGCCAGCTTTGCATAAACTCAGTACGCCGTTGGGCTTCTTTTTTTCCGGCCGCTGTTTGCATCATATCGGCCAATTTAAAAAGTTTGACAGGGAAATGATCTACAGAGTAGGTTTTGTCGTCTAACTCCCGATTTTCGGCCCAAGGATCGGCCGGATCATACAGTTGCGCATCGAACGAAACACTGGTCAACAGACAACGAGCCACCCCAATTGCCCCAATCGAGTCGAGCCGATCTGCATCTTGAACCACTTTGGCTTCGGCCGTTATCGGCTCGATATTGGCACTATAGCTATGGGCTGCAATCGCATGTTCGATAGGAGGAATAAATGCTTGTGGAAAGCCCTGTTCGCGTAGAAATTCACCGGCGCGTTCGGCCGCCATTGTTGAAGCACGTGTGCGGTCAGGAGAGTTTTTGTTCACGCTGACACAATCGTGCAGCCAGGCGGCCGGAACCACAATGGTTAAATTCGCCCCTTCCCCTTGCGCCAACCGCTTTGCGTTGACAACAACGCGTTGAATATGAGCAATATCATGCGCTGCATCAGCCTGTGCCAACATTTCAGAGACAAATGTCTCAAATATCTTTTCCCAATTTCCAAGGTACATATGTTTTTAGTGATTAGTGTGCTTCGCACAAGTGACTAGTGATTAGTGTGTTTCGTGCTAAGCACTATCTACTGGTCACTATCCACTTCACCCAAATTTTCTGGTAGCGGCGGGAGTTCTGCCAAGTCACCAAGACCGAAATATTGCATAAACTCTGGTGACGTGCCGTATAAAATCGGCCGACCTGGCCCTTCCATCCGGCCAGCCTCTTCAAGTAGCCCCCGACTAAGCAACGTACGCAGTGGCCCATCTGAATTAACCCCGCGTACTGAATCGATCTGCGGCCGGGTTACCGGCTGCATGTACGCGATGATACTCAAGACCTCTAATGCCGCTTGACTCAGTCGGGATGGCAAGATTTCAATTCCTAAAAACGCCTCTACAATTTCGCTGTTTTCGGGTGCTGTTGTAAGTTGGACGGTGTTATCAATGCGCAATAAGCGCAAACCGCGTTCAGAATAGCTTTCATCCAGCATTTTCAATGCTGTGCGTATATTGCTGTTCGTTACATCCAAGGTCCGGGCTAAGCGGGTAATTGGAACCGGCCCGCTGGCTACGAAAAGTATACTTTCGATTAGCGACGCAATATCAGTTGTTTGATTTTCTGGGGTAGTTTCAGTGCTCATGTATAATCGGCCGAATTGTACAGGTTGCAGGTTAGAAGTTGCAACCCAGACATCAGATGTTAGAAATCAGTCAAGGTGTTTTAATTGGCTTGCTTGGCATTTGACTTCTAATATCCAATATCTAATATCTTAAATCTCTTATGACCCCAATTGAATTCGCACGCGAAAACCAACAAAAAAATTTAGACGAATTAATCGACTGGCTCAAGATTCCCAGTATTAGCACAGATATGGCTTATGCGGCCGATGTCGCGAAAGCGGCCGGATGGCTTGTTGACTCGATGGCAGTCGCCGGGTTGGAAAATATCCAACTGATCGAATCAGAACTTGGCTTGCACCCGCTTGTCTATGCCGATTGGCTACATGCCGGTGCAGACAAACCGACCGTACTCATTTACGGCCATTTTGACGTACAACCGCCCGACCCTTTGGCTTTGTGGGACACTCCGCCGTTTGAGCCAACTGTGCGCGATAACCGGTTGTATGCTCGGGGTGCATCTGACGACAAAGGGCAAACGTTTATACATGTTAAAGCGGTTGAAGCCTTGCTAAAGGCGGATGGAACATTGCCCGTGAATGTTAAATTTATCTGCGAAGGTGAGGAAGAGAGCGGCGGCCGGACATTGTCTGCTTTTCTTCCGGAAAACAAAGAGTTGCTTAAAGCGGACGTTGCATTGGTCAGCGATACCGGGATTTTATCGGCCGATCAGCCGAGCATCACCTATGCATTACGTGGCATTTATATGGACTTCATCGATGTAACTGGCCCGGCGATTGATCTACATTCGGGCATGTTTGGTGGTGGGATCGACAACCCGCTTAACGTGCTGGGTCACATCATTGCTGGGTTAAAAGATTTGAACGGCGAGGTTCTTATTCCAGGATTTTACGATGATGTGCGCGAGCTTTCGGCCGAAGAGCGTGCCTTACTTGCGCAACTACCTTTTGATGAGGAAAAATGGCTTGAGCACACGGGTGCTAGCCGTGTGTGGGGTGAAAGTGCCTATACTTTGGTTGAACGGCTGGGTGCCCGGCCGACGTTAGACGTACACGGCATCATTGGCGGCTACACGGGTGAAGGTGGCAAAACTGTTTTACCATCAACCGTACATGCCAAAATCAGCATGAGACTTGTGCCTGATCAAGACCCCGCAAAAATCAAGAACCTGTTTCGTGAGCATGTTTTAAACCTTGCACCCGATACGGTGACCGTTAAGTTTGGAGACGATACCGATGGATCGGTTCCAAGTATTACCGACTATTCGATTCCACCAATGAAAGCGGCTAAAAAAGCGTACACGGCCGGGTTCAATAAAGAGCCGGTTTTCATGCGTGAAGGCGGCTCGATCCCTGTTGTGGCTGAATTTCAAGCACACTTAGGCTTGGAAACAGTTTTGATGGGATTTGGCCTACCAACTGATGCGCTACATTCACCCAACGAAAACTTTTATCTGCCCAATTTCTACCGTGGCATTGAGACGAGTATTCACTTTCTCGTGGAATATGGGAAAAGTGGCAAGTAGAAAGTAACAAGTAGAAAGTCCACAGAGTAAATTATTTTTGTCTATTTTAACTCTTGAAATCAAGCTCCAAGGAGCAAGCCAAGAAGCGCAACAGCGTTTGCAACTTGCCCCTTGCAACTTGCAAACTTATTTATGAAATCAACAGCGACAGCAGGTTCCAATATCGCATTTGTAAAATATTGGGGGAACGCAGACGATGAGCTGCGCATTCCCATGAACGGCAGCATCAGCATGACGCTAGATGCCGCCCACACGATCACAACGGTTGAGTTTTCGGCCGAATTTGAGCGTGACATTCTTATCCTAAATGAAACAGATGCTGGCGAAAAAGCGACCGCCAGAGCATCAAAACATCTCGATCATTTGCGCGGGTTAGCCGGTACCCATCTGCGGGCCAGAATTGTTTCGAGCAATAGTTTTCCAACGGGTGCTGGGATCGCTTCGTCAGCATCGGGCTTTGCCTGTTTGACGATGGCGGCGGCCGG
>JBLIMP010000280.1:0-6343 GCA_047638855.1 Cellvibrionaceae bacterium
TCGGCTGTATCGGAAGAAATGACATTTTCTGCGATAGAGGTACTGGCTTTAGGATTGGATCAGATTGTGATTTATGAGGAAGAGGCTGTGCAGGCATCGTCTCACACGATCTTCTTACCGTTGGTTGTTCGCTAGAGCCTTTAGCCTAATGAACCGGTGAGGGCTGGTTCATTAGGCGCTTACGTTCTTTTGTCTTAAGGCTTCAAACAAAATAACGCTTCCCGCCACACCGGCGTTAAGCGACTCAGCGGCCTGGGCCATCGGAATTGAGATCATCTCATGCACGATGGCCTTTGCGCTTTCCCCAGCCCCGGCCGCTTCTCCACCTATCATTGCGGCGGCCGGTTGTCGCCAATCGACAGCGGTATAGGCTGTTTTTCCAGCGGCATCGGCCAAATAGACTGAACATTGACCCAGAAGGTCGGCCGTTCTGGCCCCATCTGCCCAATCGGTCTGCTGAACGGGTAAACGGAGTACTGTACCCATTGAACTACGGACTACTTTTGGATTAAACGGATCAACACACCCTGGCCCTAAAATGAGCCCTTCAACGCCAGCCGCGAATGCTGAGCGCATCAAGGTCCCCAAGTTTCCAGGGTCACGTACTTGGTCAAGACATAGTAAAAATGTGGGGGCTTTTGGCCAATTAAGTTGGGGCAATGGTAAAACGGCCAAAACGCCCGACGGGGTGTTGGTGTCAGCTAATTCCTTTAAGATATTGGGTTCAATCGTAAGTGGGGGTTGCGATATCGCTGTGACCTGTTCAGTTAGGTCAGCATTGTTTTCTATCCAGCTTTCGGTTGCAAGCCATAAATCAGGGCCGGTTTTGGCTCGTACAATTTCGCTCATCCAGCGACTGCCTTCAACCGCAAACTGACTTTCACGCAGACGGAAGCGTCGATCATTTAAAAGTCGCTTGATGTGCTTGACCCGGCCATTTGTCGAACTTGTAATATCTGACATATTTATTGAAAAAACGCTAATTTAACCAAGCCCAACGGGTTGCAGATGTGTTTTACGATCTTTTAGATACCATTGTTGGGCGTTAAAGAGCTCGTCTTCGGCAGGGAGTTCTTGTTTCATCGGGACATATTGTCCACCCGGTTTTAGTAGATAGCTTTTAGCTGTATCTTTCTGGTATATATGTAGAATATGCTCGATTATTTCTTTTTTGAGCATCTCGTTCTCAACGGGGAAAACCGTTTCGATACGACCATCTAGGTTGCGGGGCATTAGGTCTGGGCTGCCAGCGTAAAGCTTTGGATTGCCGTTGTTTCCGAACATAAAGATGCGCGTATGTTCTAAAAAGCGGCCGATCACGCTCCGTACGATGATGTTGTCGCTGATACCGGGCATACCCGGCCGAAGGCAACAAATCCCCCGAATCGTTAGGTCTACTTTTACCCCGGCCATCGAAGCCCGGTAAAGGGATTGGATAACTCTTGGATCAACCAAATGATTGAGTTTGAAAATAATTTCCCCTTTTTCACCTAACTTTGTTTCAGCCTCAATCATCTCTAGCATTTGTATGCGGGCTGATACTGGAGCTACCAACAGTTTACGGTATTCAGATTGGTTTGAATAACCGGTTAGAACATTAAATAGCTCTGAAATGTCAGCGCAAATATCGGGGTCTGTCGTCATAAAACCCAGGTCAGTATAAACACGGGCGGTTGCAGTGTTGTAGTTTCCGGTCCCCAAATGGACATATCGCTTTAATCCTTCCCGCTCGCGTCGTACAACCAACGTGATCTTTGCGTGCGTTTTAAGGCCGATAAGCCCATAAACGACATGAACTCCAGCATTTTCCAAAGCTCTCGCCCACTCAATGTTGCTTTCTTCGTCAAAACGGGCTTTTAATTCAACTAGTACTGTCACTTGCTTACCATTTCCTCTGGCCCGCATGAGTGCTTCAAGAATAGGTGAGTTTGAATCAACTCGGTAGAGAGTTTGTTTGATAGCGAGAACATTTTTGTCGATGGCGGCTTCTTCGATTAAGTTGATAACCGGATTAAAACTGTCGTATGGGTGATGAAGCAATGCATCCTGCCGATTAAGGGTTCGGAAGATATTGTCACCACTACGCAAGGGGGCAAGGGTTACAGGTTGAAGTGGCGGATCTTTCAATTCCGGCCGATCAATTGCCAACAATTGGAGTAGATTGCTCATACCCAGCGGCCCGTCGATCGTATAGACATCCAGCATGGTTGTTTCGAGATTTGCCATCAAAATATCTCGAATGCGATCAGGGCACGATGAAGCAACTTCGAGCCGCACAACAAAGCCAAATGGCCGTTTGCGCAGGTTCTCCTCCATTGTGGCTAAAAGATCATCCGCTTCGTCCTCTTGCAGTTCAAGATCCGAGTTGCGAGTGACACGGAATGGATGTGCCTGTTCGATCACCATTCCAGGGAACAATCGATCTAAATTGGCAATGATCACATCTTCGAGCCATACAAATTTTTGAACTTTCGGCTGTAGTAGCTCATCTGGATCAAGGGGATTAAGTGGGACGAGTCGAGGCAATGTGTCGGGTACTTTTACCCTAGCAAAATGAGTGTCACCTTCTTCCGGGTTGCGTACAACAACGGCCAAATTCAAACTGAGATTTGAGATATGGGGGAACGGATGCCCCGGATCAAAAGCAAGTGGGGTTAATACAGGAAATAATTCTTGTTCAAAATAGCGACTGATGTTTTTTTTCTGCTTGGGTTTAAGCTCGTCGTATTTAAGTAGATGAATTCCGTTATTTTCCAGGTTAGGCTTAAGCTCAGCCCGCCAATTGTGTGTTTGAATCGTATATAACTCATCAACCGCCCGATGAATAGAGACGAGCTGTTCACGCGGAGTTAGACCATCGGGTGGCGATTCGGGGATGCCGAGCGAAACTTGTTGGCGAATACCAGAGACGCGAACCATAAAGAATTCGTCTAAATTGCTACTAAAAATAGCACTAAATTTTGCTCGTTCAAGTAGCGGGTGATCGGTGTTTAAACTTTCCAACAACACACGCCGATTAAATTCTATTGTGCTGAGCTCTCGGTTGATGAAGTAGCTAGGATTGGTTAGATCGTCTTGGATTTCTACAGGTGGCGTATTTTTTTGGTTCATGAATTTAAAGGTTAGAAGTTGAAAAATAGCAGTCAGGTGGTGTTTCTTAAAAGCTAGTTATATGATTTTGTTTGCGAATACACGTAAATATTTATCTAGGGCGTTGGTAACAGGGTGTCTTCAAAAATTATATCAAGCTGATAACCAGCTCTTTCAGCTTCTGTTAGTAATTAGATAGAAATTAAAAGGCACGTATAAAGATACAGATTTAGAAAATGCCTATCCCGTTTTCCTAGACGAATAGACATTGTTTACAGCGACTACAACTTGCTCATAGCAACTTGCATCTTGTAATAAGAGTGCGTAATGTATATCTTTTTTGGCTACAATTCAAATTGACAGACTGATTTTTTGGAGTGGGCCTACCGAGTCAAAATGGTGACAGTATGGATTTAAACTTTATTCTTATCGCAGGTGGGATTACGATTGCTTGGGTCGGATTGATCATTTTCTATATGCGTGTGGTTTCACGTCAGCGAGAACTCTTTCAAGATTTGCAGGAGCTGAATCGCATGGCTGGGCTTATTCCAGATGACGAAGACCCTTTTGAGGAATAAATATGAATAGTTTTAGTTTGTCTCAGTGTAAACGGTTCAAGCAGGTTTGGAAAAACCTGTTTTTTTACTCGCCGATATTAGCAGGGTTATTTTTGCTTGTTTTGAGTGGCTGTTCAACAACTGCTGGGGGGCGTGCCACTAGATGTACGCCCGAGGGGGTTCTCTTAGCAGATGGGTTTGACGACGGGCAAAATTGTGGCTGGTATCTTTACGAAGATGATTCCTTAACCGGATCTGCGAGCATATCTGGGGGCAAGCTGGAATTGATCAGCCGTGAACCAGGCCAGTTTTGGTGGAGTAATCCAGGCATTGATACTGCTGACGTTACTTTGACTGTGACCACACGCAAGTTAAATGGCCCTGATGACAATGCGTTTGGGCTATTGTGCCGTTATCAAGACCCTAATAACTTTTACCTGTTTTTGGTGAGTGCTGACGGATATTATGCTATTGGGAAAGTTCAGTCTGGCGTAGATGAGATTATTTATCTGACGGGTGAGGGTGAGTATCAATTCAGTGAGTTGATTCAACAAGGGGTTCAAGAAAATACGCTTAGAGCAACTTGTGAAGGCAGCCAATTGAGTTTAACCGTTAACGGTATATTGCTTGATACAGCTACTGATGATACGTTTCGTTCTGGCGATATCGGGGTGGGGTTGACCGCATTTGAAGAAGGGACAGCGGTAGTTGAATTTGATGATTTGCGTGCTATTGCACCGTAGTTGAGAGGTGCTAGATTAAAAACAAGAAGCCGGAAACTTATAGTAGAATTCGTATTTTAGGCACGCCGGTTGATAGTGTGACGATGGGACAGACGCTGGCAGAGGTGGACTGGTGGATGTCCGACTCCTTTGTTCGAGAATCGCCCCGCCTACATCAAATCTGTACGACGAATCCTGAATTTGTAATGCGTGCCAGACAAGACGCTGACTTTCTTGCGGTGCTTGACCGGGCCGATTTGTGTTTGGCTGATGGAATAGGCTTGGTTTATGCGTCTCGCTATCAGGGGCAAACATTGCCCGAGCGGGTGCCGGGAAGCGAGTTAGTCTATCATTTGGCTGAAGCTTGCGCGAAAAACGGTTGGCGATTGTTTTTATTGGGCGCCGCCGAAGGTGTGGCCGATGAAGCGGGGGCAATTCTACAACAGAAATATCCACAGCTTAACATTGCGGGGACATGGTCTGGCTCCCCCAGTGTCGCTGAAAATGCTGAAATTGTCGGCCGAATTAATCGGTCTGCGGCCGATGTGCTTTATGTGGCTTATGGCGCACCCAACCAAGATAAATGGATTGCACGGAATAAAGAGTTACTGACAACTGTGCGGGTTGCGGTCGGCATTGGCGGGTCTCTTGATTTCATCACCGGCCGATCTGTACGAGCATCCGGCCGGATTCAATCCCTTGGCCTTGAATGGCTCCATCGATTATTGATGGAACCGTGGCGATGGCGTAGAATGCTTACTTTGCCACAATTTGTTATCCGTGTTCTGCTGTCTTCGAAACAAAGCGATTTATAGCGTCGTTGATGCTCACTCGTATCAGCTTAGGCTCTTGTTTCTGCTCACACCATCTTTAAAACTATTAGTGCAACTTCGAATTTCGAATAGCTGATGATTCAATTGAATCCATTTAACCAAAGCGACCCTGCTGATACATTGATTAGGGTACATTTAGGCACGTACATAGTTACAGAAAATTGAATGTATGAACAGCTCATGTAGAACAATATCGTTTTTCCAACGGATGTTATGAACTCTAGCCTTATTTTAACTGTGTGATATCGGTACTGTCGTGCCAACACCTTGTGACTCTACTGCTATTGACTGACGGTTTTAAGACCAATAGCTTAAAATCAGAAGGCGTATTAAAACTCAATATATAACTACTAGAAAGTAGAACATCCCTTAGAAGAGCGTTTATCAGAGTGGCTATAGTTATTAAAAGCTGAAAAATATTTTAAGAGTGTAGTAAAACCGATTAAGCTTTGCTACTGTCTTGAAATAGCCAAATAAAAGGAAAAATTATGCGTGTACTTATTACCGGCTCAAGTGGACAAATCGGATCAAACTTAGGATTGCATTTACAACAGAATGGGCATTATGTTTTCGGTATTGATAAACGCCGGAATACATGGACAAATGAAATAGAAACCCTCTACCAAGACCTTTCGATGCCTTATCGAGAATTTGATACGGGAATCGGGAATGTTGAATATCCGGATAAAATCGATGTCGTTGTTCATCTGGCCGCCCATGCTAAAGTTCATGAATTGGTTGTTAATCCAGCCCGCGCGCTTGAAAATATCACAATGACTTTTAATGTGCTGGAGTTTTGCCGCAGACATAATTTGCCTATTATTTTTAGTAGCTCCAGAGAAGTTTATGGTGATATTCACCGTTACATCACAGACGAATCACACGCTGATTTTGCTTTTACAGAAAGCCCTTATTCTGCTAGTAAAATTTCTGGGGAAGCGCTGATCTATTCATATGCCCAATGTTACGATATCCCTTATCTTGTCTTTCGCTTTAGCAATGTATACGGCCGGTTTGATAACGACATCGAACGAATGTTGCGTGTGATCCCCCACTTCATAAAGTCGATTAACAATGAGCAACCGATCACAGTGTTTGGTGGGGAAAAAGTGCTCGACTTTACCTATGTTGATGATTGCGT
>JBLIMP010000281.1:0-6323 GCA_047638855.1 Cellvibrionaceae bacterium
AATCAGCCATCAAATCAGCCATCAAATCAGCCATCAAATCAGCTATCAAATCAGCTATCGCTTCTGTCTTAATTCACTCGACGAAATATCCCGTCGAAACAAACCATCTGGAATTGCTTCAAACATGTCAGCATATCCAGGTGGCGCCTTCAACGCTTCAGGCGGATCATAAACCCCATCCTTCCCTTTACGGCCCGCCACAAGAAAACGACAGCCTAACGCCTGAATTTCAGTCAAAGCTATGAACATCCCAGCTTCGCTTCCGCCATAATATTTCGGCATCAAAACCCGCTCGGCCGTGTCAAAACCAATCACAAACACAGTGCCCGGAAACAATCTGGCTTTACCTAAAAAAGTAGGTTCACCAGTCACATATATCGAATGGTGCCCTGCAAACTGAGCAATCCGGGCCAACACAACTTCTTTGGCCAAAGGTGGTTTATCCACATTTAAAGCAGATATCTCAAATGCCACAGGGTGGCCTAAAATCTGCTGTGCGGCCGCAGCCAATTCCGTATGTCCATGATGCAAAGGGTTAAAAGAACCTGGCATCAAAACCTTCGGATTAACATCAGATGTTAAAGTCTGGCCATGTGGATAGATGCCTACAAAGTTAGATTTTCCAGCTAAGAAGTCTTCAATATCTTGACCATGATCACGTACTTGGCGTTTGAGCACATCGTTCTCTCCTATCTCCAAAGAAATCCGATTAGGTAAACCGCAAGCTTCAGCCAACAGATTGAGCATAATCTTGCTGATCAATTTTTCTTCTTTCAACCGTGTACGCTTTTCTTTTTCAAGTGTTATATGAACTTCAACAATTCGATTTGTTTGCCACGTTACAATCCAGGCATGGTGATCCCCCTGCTTCGACCGATTGGTAGCGATTGAGGCTGAACAAGCCAGGCCAATTAAATTTTCAGAATGAGGGAATTGATCAGTTAATTTTTGCGCACGATGAAAAGCACTTCCTGCTAAAAGCCGAGCAGCAATAGGAGAAACAAATTTATCTGGCTCACTACCTACAAAATCAATAAAGGCGTTTTTCCCATAAGGCACCCGTGCTTCAATCAGAGTATTACTGGCACCGGCAACCGCCAACAAATTAGAAAGGGCATAGGTTCCAGCCCCGGCCGTTGCCAGCACGATTTTAGATGGGTTCTTATGAACTGACCGAATAAGATTCAATACTTCAGCTTGCAAAGTTGATTACCAAGGAATTAGGCCAACCCTGAAAAACAATCATTCAGCGGTATAGTTCGGGGTTGACTTAAGGCGATTTAGGATGTGTAAATGATTGGTTTATTTTCAGAAATTAGTTAACAGGTAATCAGAGATGTTTCCCGGGAAACATCTCTGATATGGACTAGAAAACAAGAAGTGACAAAAGGATATTTCTATCCAATATTTGATCATTTCAGATTGTCATCAACACTATTTAAAATTCTTTGGCTGACGCAAATAACTACCATGCATAAAACTTCGACGTGGAGTCCAACCATCTAATCCTGGTTCACTACGCAGAAAATCAAAATATCCTTGAACCCGACTGTCCATCAAATCAAGCTGGTGAAGTAAAATCGCTTCCAAGGTTTTAGGTTGAACCGGTGATCCCCATTCAAGTGTTCCATGATGGGACACAACTAAATGAAGCAGCTCTCGCAGATCTTCTGCACTTATTTTGCCATACTCTGCTGCTTGGGTTTCAATGTAGATAGCGGCACGAGTGATATGACCAACCAAGTGGCCATCATCAGATGTGCCAAATTCACCATCTAATGTGTATTCCCACACTTTCCCCATATCATGCACCAAAGCACCTGAAACAAGCAGATCGCGATTGACAAAGGGATAGTTGGAAGCAGCCGTTTCGGCCAATCTTGCCATACTCAACGAATGTTCGATCAGCCCCCCTACAGAAGCATGATGCATTGAGCGTGCGGCCGGAGAAGCTGAGTAATCAGCAAGAAAAGTTTCATTGAGTAAAAGGTGGGTCAGAAACCCTTGCCAAGGTTCTTGCATGGTTCCAATCAATTCGCGAAGCTCAGTAACCATCTCATCAACTGATCGGCTAGAACCTGGCATGAAATCTTCTAAGTCAGGATTCTCTAAAGGGTAAGCATCAGCAATGCCAACCTGCAAAGTGTCTTTATAGCGACTTACTTTTCCAGTAATGAGCATCACCATTCCCGGCCGAATCACCTGATTGACTTGATCAGGAACATCCCAAAACACGCCAGAAATCTGTCCTGTACGATCACCTAAAGTGCACAAAATATAGGCACGATTATCTTTGGTTGTGCGACGTACAAGGTCTTTTAACATCAAAGGCTCATCGACTAATTCAAGACCCTGTCTCATATCCGTAATATAGTTATTCTTCAAAAGGTTACCTTTATTAGAGAATGTTTCCCGGGAAACATCATAGCTAAATGGCCCAATTTTTAAGCAAACAATTTATCTTATCTCGTTAAGGAATAAGTTTATGTCAGACAATGTTTCCCGGGAAACAAATAGCATGGTTCATCAGCTTAAATTCTTTTGTAAATTAAGGGCAACATGTTACCATAATGTTCATAGCATCGACCACTTGAAGTGATCCGGCCGATGCTTTATTTGATAGGAGTATCACGCATGCGACCAATTTTCTGGCAGAATCGCCCATGGCAAGCATTTAAAAACTTCGCAATTATTTTTTCCTTCATCATTAACATCATTCTGATTCTCGTCTTGGGAGTAGTTGCCCTTCTATTATTTCCATTTCTTTCAAATATGGTAACCCCCCTAGTTGATGGCTTAAACGAAAGCTTTATTGATATGGAGAAAGCGAGCATTAGACAAACCATTAAAGTTGATGATAAGATGCCGATCAACTTCGACCTTCCTTTGGAACAAGAAACCGATGTGGTTCTATCACAGGATGTAGCCTTAAGTGTTCCAGCAACCTTTGCTCTTCCGGCCGGTGGAGGAACCATTAATGGACAGGTCAACATCACCCTGCCGAAAGACACAATCCTTCCGGTGAAGCTAAATCTAACTGTTCCTGTCTCTCAAACAATTCCAGTAGTTCTTGATGTACCTGTCGACATCAAGCTGAGTGATACAGATTTAGATACACCTTTCAAAAGATTAGTCTTCAACTTTGAGCCGCTTACCGGATTCCTAAAAGGGCTCCCTGCGGACAATGACACCTTTATGACCCGTTTAAGTGATTCTCTTTTTGGCAATCAACAAGCGGCCGAAAATGAAACCGATATCACCACAGCCACTACTCAAACAGACGAATAAACTTTTGTCTCTTTTCTCGAAACTTAAATGACAACACCTGTATGCGACTACGAAGGGTCTGATTATCGGACCCGCTTTTGGGAAAACCAAGGGCGTGAATACGAAGACTTAACTGAGCGCATTGCGATTCAACGCATGATGCCACCCACGGGTGACACCGTTATCGACCTTGGCGCTGGCTTCGGCCGACTGGCTGATGAGTATGACGGCTACAAACGAGTTGTCCTTATGGACTATTCCAGCACCCTTTTAGCTGAAGCTCGTGAGCGTTTGGGTGATGATCCTCGCTTTATTTTTGTGGCGGCCGACTGGTACAAAATGCCATTTGTCGACAACCTTTTCGACACAATGGTCCAAGTGCGCACCATCCATCATGCGGCCGATGTCCCTGCGTTATTTAGCCAACTCAAGCGAATCATTCAACCCAACGGCAACTACATTCTCGAATTCGCCAACAAGCTCAACCTCAAAGCGATTTTGCGTTATGCACTAGGCAAGCAAGATTGGAGCCCCTACACCCACGAGCCAATTGAATTTGTAGAGCTCAATTTTGACTTTCATCCGAAATATATCAAAGAGCAGTTGACCGAAGCGCAGTTCAACCACGGCCGAATTTTGACCACATCCCATTTCCGGATCGGATTTCTTAAACGAACCATTCCGGTCAAACTCTTAGTTTGGCTCGATTCAATCGCATCACTCACCGGTCCATTTTGGCAACTGACACCCAGCGTATTTGTCCATAGCACTACAACAAAGTCAGGTGCAAAAGTCACAGGTGATGCCTTCTTTGCCTGTCCGGAATGCGCCACTCCGCTTACTGAATCTGATGGCCAACTCCCCTGCTCCTGCGGAAAAACTTGGACCAAGAAAGAAGGCATCTACGATTTTAAAAATCCACTTTAGTTTTTGACAGGATTCACATGATCAACAAGATTTTGAACTATCCTGTTGATCCCGTCAAAAAATAATGGCTTCAATCGAACAACTCATTCCCACGCTCCGCATGAATCGGGATTTCATGGATCAAGTTGTCGCTTGGGAAAAAATCCCCGGCCGCCCTGCCCGCTATGCCCGCCTACCCGACACCATAGATCCACGTGTCATCGCCTCACTCCAAAACTCCGGTATCGATCAAGTTTACAACCATCAAGCCAAAGCGGTTGAAGCCAGCCTCAACGGGGACAATGTTGTCATCGCCACCCGCACCGCTTCAGGGAAATCGCTCTGCTACACCATCCCGGTTTTACATACCCAACTCACCAAACCTGGTAGCAAAGCCCTTTTTCTTTTTCCAACCAAAGCACTTGCTCACGATCAAACGGCCGCTACGCAAAAGCTAATCTCCGCCGGACGCTTGCCGATGATCGCCAGCAGTTATGACGGTGATACACCTCGCAGCAAACGGAGCCAAATCCGCAAATCAGCCGACATCCTGATCTCAAATCCGGATATGCTCCATGCGGGCATTCTCCCTTTCCATACCAACTGGCGCGACTTCTTTCGCAACCTCGACTACATCGTCATCGACGAGATACACGCCTACCGTGGCATCTTTGGATCACACGTTGCAAACGTCTTGCGCCGCCTAATCCGCATCTGCAAATTCTACGGAGCCACACCCCAGTTTGTCTGCTGCTCAGCCACCATCGCCAACCCGGCCGAACATGCTGAACGGTTAACCGAACAGAAATTCATTCTTTTGTCCGAAAATGAAAATGGGGCTCCTAGCGGTCAGAAATCCTTTATTCTTTACAATCCGCCCATCATCGATGCGGAGCTAGGTCTACGGGCCAGCCTCGTTTTAACGGCTAAAGATGCGGCTGCCAGCTTCATCCAACAAGGTGTTCAGACGGCCGTTTTCGCCCGTGCCCGCAACTCCGTTGAATTGTTGCTCGGCTACCTGCGCGACGAAATCGCCCTAAGGTCTGGTAATCCAGACACCGTCACCGGCTACCGGGGCGGCTACCTCCCCAACGAACGGCGTGACATCGAAAACGGTTTGCGCGATGGGACAATACGAGGCGTTGTTGCGACCAATGCGTTGGAGCTAGGCGTTGACATCGGCCAGCTTGATGCGGTTGTGATCTCCGGCTATCCAGGATCAATCGCCAGCGTTTGGCAACAGGCTGGGCGTGCCGGCCGACGGTCGGGCCAATCCTTGGCCCTGATGATTTTGAGCAACGGGCCACTCGATCAATACATCGCCAATCACCCCCGCTATTTATTCGGTGGTAGTCCCGAATATGCGCTGATCAATCCAGATAATATTCGTATGCTTGTTAAGCACCTCTGCTGTGCCGCTTTCGAGATCCCGCTCCGACCGAGCGAAGAATACGGTAGCATGGGCAACATCGACGACCTGCTCGAAGCGATGCAAGAGATGGGCATGCTCCATTCAACAGGCGAAAAATACCACTGGCTGGGCGATGGGGAGTCACCCGCCTCGAAAGTGTCTCTACGCACCTCCGGCTCTGACACCGTCGTCATACAGGCCGATCATGTGATTTCTGGCCCCGACGGCCAGGTCATCACCAGCTCGCCCACCGTTATCGGCGAAGTTGACCTTGAATCGGCTGCACAGATGGTGCATGAAGGGGCGATCTATATGCACAGAGCCGACACCTATCAGGTTGAAAAACTAGACTGGGAAAACCAAGTTGCTCACGTCACACCGCAACCCGATGCTGATTTCTATACCCGCTCATCGATCAGTTCAAACATTCATGAACTACGTGAACTCGAAACCGACATCTCTAATCCTGATATTTTCCGCGCCCATGGCGAAGTGCTCGTCGTAACCAAAGCAACCGGCTATCGGCTGATCAAACGCTACACGCACGAAACGCTCGGCTTTGGCGAAATCGATCTACCCGAAATCGAACTCGACACGATGGGGTATTGGCTGATTTTTGGGGAAGAGTTGACTGAACAGCTTTATGCAGAAGGGGTTTTGCTCCGGCCGAACGATTACGGCCCCAACTGGAAATCACAACGACTCAAAGCCCTTGACCGTGACAAACACGCCTGCCGTA
>JBLIMP010000282.1:0-6314 GCA_047638855.1 Cellvibrionaceae bacterium
TGCGGGCGATTTGGCGGAAGTAGCGCAGGTTGGGCTCGGCTGAAGTGAGCCAATATTCTCCAACACTAACATGCATGATGACCCCATCTTCGACTACAAAACCAGCCTTATCACACCAAATGGTGTATTGAGCGCGTCCTGGTTTGCATTGGCGAATGTCACGAGCCATGACATGCATTAAATATTTTTCGGCATCTGGGCCGCTGAATTTGTATTTAAAAAGGGGAGATGTATCGAGCAGTCCCGCCGAATTTCGAATCGAATAATATTCAGACATCTCTGAATACTGATATTGTGGGGCAACAAGATAACCTGCCCAGTTCTCCCAAATCATGGGGGCGTTTAGCGGGGCGGTACGCGGGTGAAAAGGTGTTGTTTTTGGCATAAGTAAAAAGGAATGGGGAGCAGGGAGCGAGGGGCAAACACCGAAGAATTGTAACGGCCTTCAAAAGTAGACCGAGTTACGTACTTAAGCATCGCTTTTGGCAAAGAGGCAAACGTTTCATGACTGGGTTTGTCCCTTGCCCCTCGCTCCTTGCTACTAGTTGCCCGCTTTAACGGCCGTCCATAGTTCGTCGTAAAGTAAAACTGATTCGTCAGAGACTTCAGTTAGCCAACTAAGTTTCGCTTGAACTTCTGCTGGTGGGAAGATACTTGGGTCGTTGAGCACGGCAGGTTCGATAAACTCTTTTGCCGCATTGTTGGGGCTGGCGTAATAGGTGTAATTTGTGATCGCTGCACCTGCTTCTGCACTCAATACATAATTAATGAAATGAGCGGCTGTGCCTTTGCGTTCTGAAGAAGCGGTGATACACATATTATCAAGCCATTTTACAGCCCCTTCGTCAGGAATTGAGTAATACCAGTTCCCATCTTCTCCATCTTCATCGGCTGTATCATAATAGGCTTGGGCGACACCACCACTCCAACCATGCGTGATAACTACTTCGTCTGGAACCAATAATGATGAATTGTAGTCTTCGCTGTTGAATGTTTTCCAATATTTTTTGGCAGTTAAGATGGTTTCTTGAATGTGAGCCAACTCTTCAAGATCTTCAGTGTTTGCATCATATCCTAGATAGATGGCCGCAGCGGCTGGAAGCTCACGTGGATCGTTTAGTACATTGATCCCTCCATCTGAATATTTTGCCAATTCCTCTGGGTCGAAGATAGCGGCCCAGCTAGTGGGTGGATTTTCTTCAAAATACTCGTGTCCTGCACGGTAGCCGATCCCGGTGGTTCCCCATTGATAAGGGACACAGTGTGCGTTCCCAGGATCGAAGGGTGCATCCATAAATGCTGGATCCATGTTGCTAACATTTGAAAAAGCTTGAGCATCGATGGGAGCTAGTAGCTCAAGACCAACCATGATGCCAACCATGTAGTCAGATGGGACGATCACATCATACCCTTCTGCTCCAGCTTCCAATTTAGCTAGCAAGTCTTCATTTGAAGCGTAGGTGTCATAGATAATTTTGACGCCAAACTCTGCTTCATAATCGGCTAAAACTTGCTCGTCGATATAGTCGGCCCAGTTATAAACACTGAGCTCTTCGGTTAAGGCATCAGCTGCGGCCGGAACCACGTTGCCGTCACCACCACTTTCTGCCCCAGGTCCACCTGGCCCACCAGGGCCGCCGCCACAAGCTGCAAGAGCCAAGGCTGTGAGTAATATTGATAACATCGAGAGTTTTTTGAACATTTTTCTTCTCCTATGAATGAATGTTTTAATCTCAGACCCAACTGGATTTCTAATTCCATTTGGTCTAATTAATCGCCGTAATTGTTCCGCATTTGTATGGACTAAAGCGATTTCATTACTTGATTAGATGATTCCTGTGGCGCCGCAGCACCCACGCTTTGTGGAATCTTTGTTTGTGTGGCCGACACCTAAAATTTAGTGAACTTTCTCACCGTCGGCCGGAAGGCTGGCTGAACTGTGGCAATTGGGAGCTATCGGATCATGTTTTGCGTTGAATCAGAAGGGAGAAGACAACCAGTATGGTTGACCCCAAAAACATGAGTGTTGAGATCGCATTGACCTCTGGAGTGACCCCAAAGCGTAATTTTGAAAAGATATATACCGGCAAAGTGGTTGATCCTGGTCCTGCCATGAAGAAGGTAATCACAAAGTCGTCGAGCGATAGGGTAAAAGCCAATAGTGCGCCAGCGATGATGCCGGGTAGCAACAGTGGAACTGTGACACGTCGAAACGTCTCCCATGGGTTTGCCCCAAGGTCGGCCGCAGCTTCTTCAAGAGAACTATCCATATCTGATAGCCTGGCCCGTACAACAATCGCTACAAACGCGATATTGAATGCGATGTGAGCAATCAAAACGGTATAGCGACTGAGCGAAACCCCAACCATGACAAAAAATAGAAGGGTTGAGAGCGCCATCACAATGTCAGGAATAATAATTGGCAGATAAAGGATCGCATCGTAGGTGACTTTGCCCCAAAATTTAAAACGTTCCATAGCGATGGCGGTGAGTGTGCCGAATACCGTTGCGATAGCGGTTGACCAGATGGCCAGCCACATGCTGGTGCGAAATGCACTGGCGACTTGAGGGTCGCGCATCACTTCTCCATACCATTTAAACGTAAAGCCGCCCCAAACACTGACAATTCGATTGTCGTTAAACGAATAGACAATCAAAATGAGGATGGGTAAATAGAGGAAAGCAAACATGCCAACGGCAATCCAAGTTAAGGCTCGGTCATTGAAGTTTTTGCGTAATTTGTTTCGGGTAGGAAGGGTTGTTGCAGCCATGATTTATTCTTTGACTCCTGTAGCGGCGGTGCTGTTGCCTGCGACACGGAAGTAGATCAAGATCGCTAAGAGCATGATCGCCATCATCAAAAAGCCAATGGCAGAACCAAAGGGCCAATCTCGTGTCGTCATAAATTGCTGTTGTAGCAGGTTGCCGAGTAGGGAGACTTTACCGCCCCCTAAGATCGTGGGGGTGACATATGCGCCTAGCGATGGGACAAAAACGATAATCCCGGCCGCTACCAAGCCTGGAGCTGACAGCGGCAAAAGCACCCGCATGAATCGGTAATATCCGCTTGCTCCCAAGTCAGATGCTGCTTCGAGCAATGACCAATCGAGTTTTTCAAGGTTGCTATAAAGGGGTAAAACGACAAATGGGAAATAACCGTAGAAGAGGCCGATAAAGACCGCTCCGGTATTAAACAACAAAGGCAGAGGGTTTTCTGTGGCGGTGGCGAGCCAAGCGAAAAAGCCGCTTGTGCCAGCCAGAGCGACCGCTTGTTCATGGATGGTTGAAGTCCAGACGTTATTGATTAGACCCGAGTCACGTAGCAGAAGGAGCCATGCATAGGTGCGTACTAAGAAGTTGGTCCAGAACGGGATCATAACTAGAAAAACGAGGATGTTGCGCCACTTTTCTGGCTTGCGAGCCATCCAGTAGGCGAATGGGTACCCTAAGAGCAGGCAGAGGGCGGTGTTGCCGATGGCGAGCAGAAATGATCGCCAGAAGATTTGCAGATAGATAAATTGGCCACTGATGCGACTAAAAAATCGGCCGTAGTCGTCAAATAGGCCGACCCATCCTTGAAACGTTGTAAGGTCTGGGTAGACGATGGTGCCCAGCGGCCCCCGTTCGCTCAGACTGATAACAAAGACGATAAAAATCGGTAAGATGAAAAAGACGATGAGCCAAAATGCGGCCGGAAAGTTGATGGACCAAGCGCTGTTTCGAGCGGCCAGTGTCCAGATCATTCCCGCCAAACCCACAATAGTGATGGCGCCTAAAAAGTCTCTAGTAATAAACCAATAGCCGATTGAAAGAGCGATAAATAGGATGCTGCGGCCAATGGTTGATTTCCGGCCGATTTCGATTTCGCGCAGCATCATCCCGCCTAAGATCAGATCGATGACTAAGCCACCACCATACAGAATATAGGGGACAATTTCTGGGAAAAATTCAAAAAGGGCTTCTTCAAAATCAAAAGCGTCCCACCCTATACTTGCAAATGTAACCCAACGGAAAAGCAAGATGGCCCATAGGGCTGCATGGGCAAATAATATCCATGAAGCGACGCGCAAAACCGGCTCAGGGCCAGCCATCATCAATTTACTTTCTTTGGTTTGTTGTGTGTTTAAAGTTCCGGAAGCCATTGTTTAGGGCTTTTGGCTATTAGCTTTTGGCTTTATGAATTACGTTCATTTGCTAGCGGCTAAGAGCGAAAAGCTATTATCCTGCTAATATTTGAGCGTTTTTAGGTGCCCATTCGACCGCTACACCATCACCCCGGTTAAACTGCAAATCTTGACCACTTTCAAGGTTTTGCAAGCGTGCGAAAATTTTATCTCCGGTAGCAAGTTCAATCTGATAGCGGGTGTCTGTTCCAATGTAGATGGTTTCAAGCACAGTTCCTCCAACAGAAGCATGTCCGCTAATCGAGCCAGCGGCCGATTTTGGCACGATGCTCAGTTTTTCCGGCCGGATGGCAAGTACTGCCATTTGACCTGAAGAAAGAGTGGCCGACGTTTCACCAATTAGCTCTGTCCCATTTGCGTTGATTGTGGTGGTTCCTCCGGTTGAGACAACCTGCCCTTCAATAAAGTTTGTTTCACCAATGAAGTCAGCCACAAACCGATTTCTGGGATTCTCGTAAATCTCGCGCGGGCTGCCCACTTGCTCAACAATGCCGTCTTTCATGACCGCAATGCGGTCTGACATCGTAATCGCTTCTTCTTGATCGTGGGTGACATAGATAAAGGTAATACCAACTTCTGATTGAATTTGCTTGAGTTCTAACTGCATATCCTTGCGCAATTTCAGGTCAAGTGCGCCCAACGGCTCGTCGAGTAGCAGCACCTTCGGCCGATTGACCAAAGCCCGTGCTAGGGCAATCCGCTGCTTTTGCCCACCCGACATTTGATTTGGTCGGCGTGCCCCATAGCTTCCCATCTGCACCAGCTCAAGGGCTTCACCCACCCGTCGTGTAATGTCACTTGCCGAGACTTTTGCCATCTCGAGTCCAAAAGCGATATTTTTTTCCACCGTCATGTGGGGAAAAAGCGCATAGCTTTGAAAGACGGTATTAACCGGCCGACGGTAGGCCGGGACCCCGGCCACCGGCTGACCCATAATTGAGATTTCTCCCATTGTGGGTTGTTCAAATCCTGCGACAAGTCGAAGGGTGGTTGTTTTTCCACATCCGCTGGGGCCTAACATAGAGAAAAATTCTCCATCGGCGATATCCAAGGATATATTGTCAACAGCGACCACTTCGCCAAATTCTTTTGTTACATTTTCTATTTTTACAGCTATAGACATATTTTAAAAAGTGGTTAGTAATTAGTGGTTAGAAGATCAACCTTCTAATCACTATTCACTGATAGGTGATCGATGACGCTAACTTCTTCCAGTTTATAAGTATGCAGAACCATTGTAGAAACGGTTTTTTGGACCCCTGTAACTTTTTGTAAATCAGCACGAATAAAATCAGCAAGGTGATGCCTATCACGACAGCGGACTTCAACCATCAGATCAAATTCGCCAGAAACCATCAGCAAGTAGCTGACCTCTGGAAAACCTTTGATTGTGATAGCAGCTTCTTCAAGATTCGGGGGTGTGACGGTGACTTGGATAATAGCAGGGGCTTCGAAGCCGACTTTGTGAGGGTCAACCATACCGATGATTCGAATCACATCATCTTCAACTAGGCGGGTAGCCCGCTTGCGCACGGTCCCTTCGGTCACGCCAATCGATTTGGCGATTTCTGTGTAGGATTTTCGACCGTCTGTTTGAAGATGTGAGAGAATTGAAAGATCGATCTTATCGAGCATAGGTTTACGAGCTTCGTGATTATGCGGGGATGATATTGCGAATTTCGGAAAAGTCAAGCTAAAACCTGCTGAAAACGGAAAATTGCGTGATAGGGAGAGCGTGATAAAAACCGAGCGGGTTGGGCTGCTTTCCGTGTTATTCGACAGTCGGCCGACATTGCTTTGAAATACTAACTAGCGTCGCAAGTTTTTTGTATTCTAGTAAGATAGAAGTTGGTTTTTCTAAACTTTTTTGGTAACTTCTCAAAAAGGGAGGGAAGTATCCTTCGACAAGCTCAGGATACGCACCCTGAGACTTCGGCGTGAGCTCAGTCGAACGCTGTCGAGGGGTGTTTTTCCCCAGATTATTGAGAAGATACCTTTTTTGGAGCTAATAGATTTGAATCAACTATTTTTTTATTTTCGAGGTTAAAAATGCAAGCAGATGTGGTTATAAAAAATGGGGCTATTTATACGGTTGACGACGATAACCTGACAGCTGAGGCTATAGCGATT
>JBLIMP010000283.1:0-6311 GCA_047638855.1 Cellvibrionaceae bacterium
AAAAAACTTTCATTTTTCGCATATTTTCCTCGGCCGCATTCCGCTGATAGTATTTATTGCCCCTTCTTCCTACTTTGCGCTTATGGTATGTTTCAAGATGATTCGACTACGAGTAACATCCTTGGCTTCTATTCAATGATCGCCACGCAGATAGTTTTTGGAAGATATGACCCTTATTAATTCAATGTGGCTATTTTTTTTCGCGATGCTTGCCTTTATTATGCAAGTTGGCTTTCTATGCATAGAAACCGGGTTAACACGTCGTAAAAACAATATTAATGTTACTCTGAAAAATATCTCAAACTACTTTGTTTGTACTTTGATTTTCTTCCTATGTGGCTATGGACTCGTGTTCGGCCGCTCAGTTTTTGGGCTTGTTGGTATGGATAGCTTCATGCCTGAGCTTGTATCTGTTAATGATGGGGCTTTTTTCATTTTCCAGCTTATGTTTGCAACGGCTACCGTCACAATTGTGTCAGGGGCGGTTGCGGAAAGAGTACGTTTCAAAGCCTATATTCTTATCACCATGATTGTGTCTTTGGTTATTTACCCAGTTTATGGTCACTGGGTATGGGCTGGTATTAACTTAGGTGAGTCAGTTGGGTGGCTAGCCCAACTTGGATTTGTAGATTTTGCTGGAGCTTCAGTTGTGCACAGTACTGGGGGATGGATCGCTTTGGCCCTTTTGCTCATTGTTGGTGCAAGAGCCGGTCGCTACAACGAAGATGGGTCTGTCAATGAAATCAAAGGCTCAAATTTACCTTTGGCATCGTTTGGAGCCATGCTTTTATTTTTTGGTTGGTTTGGCTTTAATGGTGGGCATTTATTTATGCTAAACCAAAATGCTTCAGCCATTACTATCAATACGGCATTAGGCGCAAGCGGAGGGTTTATTGCCGTACTTATTTATAGCAACTTTTCTAAATCCAACATATCTACTTATCAGTTAATCAGTGGCATTTTAGTGGGGCTTGTATCAATTACGGCTTCAGCACATGTCATAAGCCCTATATCAGCCATTGTTATCGGCGCGGTCGGCGGCGTTTTGATGATTTACGCGACCAACTTACTCTATAGGTTAAAAATCGATGATGTTGTGGGAGCAGTCCCGGTTCACCTTGTCGGGGGAATTTGGGGAGCTCTTGCTGTTGGTATATTTGGAACTACATCGTCTTTAGGAACCGGATTAAATCCACTTGGCCAAATCACGATTCAATTAGTTGGGATTGGTGTTGGCGCTTTGTGGGCATTTGTTCCCTCGTATATTCTTTTTTATCTTCTTAACCAAATGGTACCGATTCGAGTGGCATCGGCCGATGAGCGAATAGGGCTGAACGTTTCAGAGCATGGGGCTTCGATAGAACTTATATCTTTTTTGCATTTGTTAGATCAACAAAGCAAATCAGGCGATATAACGATGCGTGCTCCGATACAACCTTTTACCGAAGTTGGCCAAATTGCCGAACGTTATAACGGAGTAATGGATCGATTGGAGCAACGAGATGATCAGCTAAGTATCATTTTGAATAACTCCCCCCTTGCTATTTTTTCGACCGATATCTTCGGAGTCATTACTCAAGTGGAAGGAAGCTTTTTGGGACAGTTAGGAATCAAGCTCGGTAGTTCAATTTATAAGCTTCTGGAAGATAATGATATGTTAAAACAAAACATACTCAGTATCTTTGAAGGACAACCCAAAGACTGGGTAACCGAAATCAGGGAAATGCATGCCTATTTTAGATGCCACCCCATCAAAGATGAGACAGATAGAGTGATTGGTTTAACAGGTGTTGTAACTGATATTACTCCCCAAAGAATCGCTGCGATTGAGCGCGAGAAATACGTTGATATGCTCTCGACTTTCGCAACAATTTCAGAACAAATTACTACGATTTCAGATATCCAACAATTAATTGAAACAATACTATCGATTTTGATTAAAAAATACGGGTTGTATCATGCTGCGGTCCTGATGCTAGATGAGAGCTCACAGTCTCTTCGATTCGTATTTGGCCCTGACGAGCAATCGAAGAAAATGCAGAAAGTGCGTAATCTGATTCCCTTAAATCACTCGCATAGTCTTATTGCTCGATCTGCACGTCAAAAGAAGGTGGTTATTGCGAATGATGTCTCTTTAGAGCCGAATTATCTCATTCACCCCTTTATGGTGGAAACTAGATCTGAATTAGCAGTCCCTTTAATTGTAGACAACCAGTTGATTGGGGTATTAGATATCCAAGAAAACATAGCGGCCCGTTTTGAAAAACCTGATGTTGATCTATTTGTTTCAATAAGCCGGCAAATTGCGATTGCTATTAGAAATGCAACTTCCTTTAAGAATTTCAAACAGTCTGAAGCAAGGATGAAGGCTGCTCTGCAAAGATCAATCATTGCAGATAAGGCAAAAGACGATTTTTTGGCACGTGTCAGTCACGAGTTACGAACACCACTTGGGGTTATTCTGGGGTATGCTGAGCTGCTACAAGACGAAGCATATGGCTCAACAACGCCTGAGCAAGATGAAAGACTAGATGATATTATTAACAGCTCAAATCACTTAACAGAGTTGGTGAACCAGCTGCTTGATAGTGCAAAATTAAATTCAGGCAAGATAGAGCCAACTTATAAGCTGATAAACTTACCAATCCTTATTGGAAATATTAGTAATCAAATGTCTGTTCTTGCTAAGCAGAAAGGGTTGTTATTTCGAACAAAGATCGATGAGATGATTCCAGAAGTGATTGAAAGCGACTCAATCGTCATTCGACAGATGCTCATTAATTTGCTCGGGAATGCGATAAAATTTACAGACAAGGGGTTTGTGAGTTTAGAGGTTTTACCTAAAGACTCAGGCCACATCGCCTTTGTTATTAAAGATACGGGTATAGGTATTCCAAAAGAATTTCAAAAGAGGGTTTTTGAACCATTTCAACAAGTAGATGGTTCACGAACACGAACTCATGAGGGAACTGGCTTGGGTTTGGCAATTACGAAACGGATGGCAGAAATTTTAGGTGGAATGATTAGTCTAAACAGCATAGAAGGACGAGGTAGCCAATTCGTGATTATTCTGCCAATTAGCCTGGCAACATCGAAGATGACTATTGAAAAACGGCCGACTATAAGATCTATTAAAATGCAATCATTGCCTGAATTTGAAAAAGAATCTGAATTTCAGGCATCTATATTTTCACTACCGAAGGAACAATTATTGTGAGGACTGAGAAACAAAAACCACTGGCGTTATTAGTGGAAGACGATCTATCACTCGCCAATATATTTGAAATTTGTATCCAAAAAGCAGGGTTTGATACTGTTGTTGCGAATGATGGAGGTAAAGCGGTGGCTTTGTTAGAAACAATTACACCGGATTTGTTTATCCTCGATTTGCATGTTCCTATTTACTCTGGTGATCAAATCATTGATCGGATTAAAGCAAACCCGCGTTTTAACCACTCGCGTATTGTGTTGGCGACAGCCGATGCCCGTATGGCGGAGACATTGCGCAGCCAGGTAGACTTCATAATGGATAAGCCTATTAGCTCCCGTCAATTGATAAGTTTGGTCATGCGGCTTGTTCCGACATATCAGGTTTAAAAGAAATTTAAGAGCTGTTCTTTTCAACCATTGGATTGATGATTTCTATCGACAAAGTGACTTGCTCGACAAAGCGAATTGGGTCATGAGGCGATAGTACAATTGGAGATCCTTGTTTCCGCCGAATAACAACGCAATTCGCAGCATTGGTAACATAGGCTCTATACGCTCCCAGTTGTGTGTTTCTAAAGAATCCAGAAATGGAGTACAGACCTCCATTGCCAAACGTGCGGATTGATAAGTCAGTTGATGTGGGTTCAAACTCAACTGACTTAATGTTATCAAGTCGATATTTCGTGCGGCCGACAACTCGAACAACCTCGATATTCTCTGATGAAATCTCGTATCGCAGAATAATGAAGAGAGCTGAAGAGCCAAGTAGTAAAACAGGCAGCAGAATTAAAAACATGCGAAATGCAACCGATTCATTATCTGAAGATATTGGTGCTGCAAGCCAAAAAACAGTGCAAATAAGAACTGTAATAAGTGCTGAAATGACTTTTACGAAAAGACCCCAAGGTGCTGCAGAGTGTTTCATAATAATGAATTTTATCGTCTCATTTTATATCGAATAGACGCTTAATTAGATTGATCTTGATTTTAGATTTAATTTAAATTGTACAAGAAATAAGTATAGCAAAATATCAAGAGAACCTCTTTTCTTTCTTTTTATGGTTTTAATACGTTGTCATGTAAAATCTCATTATGTTAACGATTCGTGTTGATGGGTATGAAATCGATTTAAGTCCATTTAAAGATGTTTTGGCATCAAGTGGGATATCTAAAGCTGTGATTGATCAATTTTCGGCCGAGGCCTCTTTAGATATGCGATTGACTAGTTCGATTTGGGCGGATGCTTCGTTTCGAGCGGAAACGGCGTCGCATTTAATAATGTCGATCCCAAAAGAAATGCCGGTTGAAGATTTGCCTACACTGCCCGATCAATTGGCGATACTGTTGCATACAGAGTTGATATTAGCCATGGATAAATACCAGGTTGACACAGAGGAAAAGGATACAGCTGAACAACTCTTACAAGATATTATGCGGCCGATTGTTTACCACTTAATTGAAAGGCACTATGCCGGCCGTCCCAATGGAGAGCAGACCGCTATTGTGTGTGAGGCTATTAGCCAAACAATTACGCCAAATTGGCAAGTTGTAAACCATGGCAAATGGGAAATCCGCTTACTGGACTCATTGATTGGGCCAATCGGATATGAGTTCCGCACGGCCGATGAGGTTATGTACAGTGATGGTAGCATGACAGTTTCTGGAGAATTTTTTTACTTATTAGCTATATCACTCGCTCAGAGTATGAGTACAATTGTACTAACATGATTTGGTTAACAAAGATAGTAGCATCATAGTATTTTTTTTAAATACAAACTAAATCTATCTCCCATTGTATTTTTGTAGCTGATTTTGAAGGTATCCACTTAGTCACGCTAGATTCAGAATGAATCGAATTATTTACAAGACTAGACTATTTCATAATTCTGAAAAAAGCTTAACTAGAAGTAACACAGTCATCTTTAAATTCAGGGTCTTTAGTTAACATGACCTTGTCTGCACATCACCCACTCACTTTTACAAAGGTCAATGTTAAAAATTTCACTTCTTGGTAAAACGGTATTTCAACATACACACGGCCAACATGAGCCATTTCGAAAAAGCCTTAGGATTAGCATATTAGGGTACCTTATTCGCACAGGGGAACCGGTATCAAGAAAACAGCTAAGCCAAGTTTTTTGGCCTCATTTACCCGACTCAAACTCAAGAACCTATTTAAGAAATATACTTTCCCGCACAAAGGATGATTTCTCACCGTGGCTTGAGGTTGATAGAGAGATGGTGTACTTCAATAGGAATAGCCATAAATGTTTAATTGATTTATACGAGCTTGAAGCTGTTCTAGAACGCTACAAACGAGTTGATTTTAAAAAACTAAATGTAGTGAAGCTAGATGAGTTCCGCAAGGGGTTATCCTTTTGCGACGGACCTTTTATGGACGGCCTTTCACGCACAAGTAGCCCCCAATTCGAAGAATGGCTGATACAAGAACGCCAATTTATTTTGGACCAAGTCTTGAGAGGCTACAAAAAATTGATTAATAGCCAACTCGTACGCAAGGACTGGCAGGGTAGTATTACTGATGCGCAATCTATGATTCGGCTTGATCAAAGTAATCCAGAGAGCTGGCTTTGGCTTATGAAATGTTTGGCTAGTAGCGGCGATTTAAGGGGTGCTCAATATGCATATGAAAAGTATGAACGCGTGCCAATGGCTGATGTTCAAGCATCTCAATCTGGCAGAGAAATGCACTATCTTTACTGCAAAATTGGACAACGTATAAGTGGTATAGATTTAGATTTCAACCGAAAATTTGAGTCGCATTCTACTGACGTGACCTCGTTTTAGTGGAGATGAGAATAAGTCGTCGCCGAATCGCCCGCCTGATGCATCAAAAGGGTCTGCGAGGCAAGCAATTTCGCCGGTATGTTGTGACAACCAAGCCGGGCAAGCACTTACCGAATGTGCCGGATCGGCTGGAACGATGTTTTGAAGCAGATCGTCCCAACGAAGCCTGGGTTGCTGATATAATTTATGTCCGGACGGGTGAAGGATGGCTGTATGTGGCCGCCATTGTTGATTTGTTCTTGCGTAGGGTTGTTGGCTGGGCGATGGGTTCTCGATTGACCAATGACTTAACT
>JBLIMP010000284.1:0-6287 GCA_047638855.1 Cellvibrionaceae bacterium
CGAAGCGCATCGAATCCGTCTAACACTGTTATCTTCTTGCCTTCGGCGTATGTTCGCGGACTGTAAGTAATCGGTAACTCTGAGATAGTGTGACCCGCAAGTAGAATTTTACATGGCAATTCAAAATCAAGATCAAACGTCGTCCCTTTGAGGTTTAAGGACTTCACGATATCCCCTCGAACCATTTTTGTAGCGGTGGCAACATCGGTTAAGTGTGAACCAAACAGTAGGTTTGTTGTTCCAGTTAGCAAACGAACACCCCAATAGGCATGAGCATATTCATAGATCGCTTGCCCACCTAAAACGCGGGAGCCAAATACGGCCGCATCATTCCCCTGCTCTACTTTTTGGCAAAATTTTGTATGCTCGGCCGGGTCATATTCAGTATCGGCATCCTGGATAATCATGTAATCACCCGTCATCGCTTCGATGCCAGTGCGAATGGAAGAGCCTTTCCCTAAATTCATTTCATGCAGAAATACTTGCGTATCCGGCCGATTCAAATTTGACAGAATCTCACGCGTTCCGTCAGAAGAAAAATTATCAACGACAATGATTTCTCTTTCCCAATTAGGGCCAAGGTCGACTGCGGCCGTAGCTTTAATAACATCTTCGATTGAATCTTTTTCGTTATAACAACAAATAATGACTGATAGCTTCATCAAGTTTTTCACCTTTACTATTTAAGCGACGAAATTATAACATGGGGAAGGGGACATCCAATGATTCATCGATTAACCGTGGGGAAATCATCATTTTCAACAGTTGAAGTCACTACAAACCAACAGGGACAATTTACATGCTCATAGTTTCTCAAAAAGACTTACTTAAGGTTGATTGACAAAACAAAGACTGCCACATACTATCGTGCCAACTTAACTGGGTAAATGTGTGTTAAAAACACGCTAGCGCATGGGCCAATCATCACCCCCGATGATTGGTTGACGAGGTTGGAGGTTTCCCGAACGATCAAAACAAATTTGAACGTTTGGGATTATATCGAGAAATCAGCGGATACCTCCCTGGGTGGTCACGCCCTGACGTTTGCCCTTAATAAAGCGATTCAACAAATCGGCTTGGTAACAAGCTGGACAAAGAGGATCGCAGTGACGTAAATGACCCGAGCATTATCGGGTCTATTTACTTGACATAAAAGTATAAAAGGGCAAAGACAAATTAGCGGAGTCAGCCCCCCTATCTTTGCAGCAACTATGAATATCACAGCCGGTTCAAATAAAACCGGCTGTTTGATTCTGTGTGTGCGCAAACTACCTTATTGGTAACTACAGGAAAATATTATGTGTGGAATTGTTGGATATATCGGCGGCCGACAGGCACCTACAGTTATTTACAACGGATTGAGTAAACTAGAGTATCGAGGCTACGATTCGGCCGGTATCGCCGTTTTAAACGGGGCAGACATTCATGTTCGACGTGATTCAGGCAAACTTGCACGCTTGGGGAAGCTGCTTGAGCAATCACCCATTATAGGGACTGTGGGCATTGGTCATACGCGCTGGGCAACACATGGCAAGCCGAATCAGGCCAACGCTCACCCGCATCAAAGCATGCATGGGTCAGTGGTTGTGGTGCAAAATGGGATCGTTGAAAATTATGCTAAGCTCAAAAATGAACTTGAGTCTGAAGGGGTTGTTTTTCAATCAGAAACCGATACAGAAGTGATCGCCCATCTGATCGAAAAGCACCTTGAGCTAGGACAATCTTTTTTGGTGGCGGTTCAAAACACATTAAAACAACTTGAAGGAGCCAACGCCGTTGTCGCCATGAATCCAGACAATCCTGAAACCTTGATTTGCGCCCGCTTGGGCAATTCGGGCGGTGTAGCGTTAGGCATTGGCGAGAATGAGATGTTTATTGCCTCTGACATTCCAGCTATTTTGGAATACACAAAGCGGATGGTGTTTCTTGAAAACGGGCAGATGGCTGTGATCAATCGACATAATTATCAAGTTATGGACATTTACGGCCAGCAACTTGCTGTTGTTGAGCACCTAATCGATTGGGATTCAGAAAGTGCAAGTATGGGTAGCTATGCTCATTACATGCAAAAAGAGATTTTTGAACAAGGCAAGTCGTTACGCGCGACAATGGCCGGCCGGATTGATGCGGTAACGGGTGAGTTCCGCTTGCCCGAAATGAATTTGACACCTGAGCTGGTCAACAATATCCAAAAAATCTATACGGTTGCGTGTGGCACAAGCTATTACTCAGGGCTTGTTGGAAAGTTTTTAATTGAAGGGCTGGCGCGTATACCGGTTGAAGTTGAATACGGGTCTGAGTTCCGCTACTACGACCCGATTATTGATGACAAAACTGTTTTTATGTCGATTACGCAATCGGGGGAAACGGCCGACACGCTAGCTGCCAGTGAGCAGGCACGTGAAAACGGGGCGAAACTATGGAGTATTGTGAATGCATATGGTAGCCAAAGCATGCGTACGGCCGATGGGTATATTGCGATGAATGCGGGACCGGAGATCGGGGTGGCTAGCACGAAAGCCTACACTTGCTCGATTGTTGATCAATTTATGTTGGCGTGCGTGCTGGGGCAGATGAAGGGTCAATTGACAAAAGAGGAGGTGGCGGCGCACTCGGCCGACCTTGAAAAACTGCCAGCTCTCATCGATCAAATTTTAGAGCGTGATGGGGAGTTTAAAGCGTTGGCAGAAAAGTATGTGGATGCTGATGATTTCTTGTTTATCGGCCGGGGAATCAACTACCCAACTGCGCTAGAAGGAGCTTTAAAGCTAAAAGAGATTAGCTATATTCATGCAGAGGGGTACCCGGCCGGTGAAATGAAGCATGGGCCAATTGCACTGATCGATGAGAAGATGCCGGTATTGGCGATTGTCACGAAAGATGCTTTATATGAGAAAATGTTTAGCCAAGTACAACAGGCGAAGGCAAGAGACGGCCGGGTGATTGCGCTCGCAACTGTCGGGGATGATAGGATTGAAAAAGAGGCGGACGATGTGATTTGGGTGCCTGAATGTTCTCCGCTGTTGGCGCCGATTGTGAATGTGATTCCGTTGCAGTTGTTGTCGTATCATATGGCGGTACTACGTGGATGTGACGTGGATATGCCGAGGAATTTGGCCAAATCGGTCACCGTCGAATAAATTTTGGGGAGCCTGCTTTTATGTGATGATTCCAGGGACGAATAAATCTCACGAACATAAAATAATCTCATTTTAATTTAAAAAGGCTAAACCACTAGATTTGAATTATAGTGATTTAGCCCTTTTTTTAGTCCCTAATAATACTGCCGAATATACTCATACGCCTTTTCAAACAGCTCCTTATCCTGATGGAGCTTGAAATCAAACAACGTCTTCCTCAACGCACTGCGCACCTGACGCTCCCCGGCTGACGTTTTTTGCCACCCTGGAAAACGGATAAAGCGCACAATCTCATCAATATCTTTGACCACCTTCTCCACAATAATGGCTCTTCCGCAAATTTAGTGCAACTTCTAAAAGCTATCTTTTTTGAGCTAAGATTAGCCGGTACGGGCTTCTATTGAGCGAGAATTTCAACCAATTTCAAAGCAACTTGCTAACAAAAATACATTTGCACTAAATTTGCGGAAGAGCCACTTTTTTCAGAGCAGGCCCCTAAAAACTCGTTGAGGTCACTGGAGAGCCGGATGCGGTCAAAGCCGCAAGTCCGGTTCGGGGAGGGGCGGTTGAAAAAGTGCTTGTCAAGAGTAACTCGCTGGCCGCCTACTCTACTAGGTTTACCCCTAGCACGGTCATGCGGCTCATTCGGAATCACTTTCCAAGGGCAACTTTGCAAGATTTTCTGCACGCTGAGCAATATTATTGATCATTCCAGAGAATACTAATCCGTGCAAAGGGTAAACACTGTACCAATAGAGGAATCCCCATAATCCTTTTGGGGCAAAAAAAGCTGTCTGCCTTAAGTATGCTCCGCCCTCTTCACATGGTTTTGTGACAAAGCGCAGCCACGCTCCCCCAGGAACCTTCATCTCTGCGCGTAAGAGGAGAAAATGCACTAACTCTATATCTTCTACACGCCAAAAGTCTAATGCATCACCCATTCGCAGATCGCTGGGATGACGACGTCCTCGCCGTAGGCCGATCCCACCCACCATACGATCTAAAATACCTCGTAACTGCCAAAGCCACGTATGTGGTGGCCATCCTTGGTCTCCACCTATACTCGTAAATGCACGGTATATATTTTCGCTACTGGCATTAACATGTATTTCTCGATTTTCAATAAACATCCCCTGTTCATCGACGAAATTACTGAGCGTTTGATCTCCCTGACTCGAGCTTATTGCGTCAAACCAGACTGTCTCAACATCACCTTCGCGAATGCGGCGCAAGGCACGCTCCACCGCCGCACGATATGTTGCAGGCTGAATTTCTGGAAAAAGCTGCTTCGATTTATCATTTCGTACGATGACTTCGTTTCGAAGCCCTCTTATGAGCGGCTGAGCGATTTTTGCAGGAATAGGTGTAACCAAATGAACCCAAAGCGAAGAAAGATGTGGCGTCAGTAAAGGAATTGGAAGAAGTTTACGACGCAACCCCCGGACTTGGGCGTATTCTAGCATCATGGCACCATACGTTAGCACTTCTGAACCGCCAATTTCGATGATCTCTCCTATGCTAGATGGTGTTTTTAGCGCAGCAACCAAATAATCAAGTAGATCAAAGACAGCAATGGGCTGTACTTTTGTATAGACCCAGCTAGGGCAGATCATGAGGGGCACCCTCTCAGTAAGATGGCGGATCATCTCAAATGAAACACTTCCTGAACCCACCACAATTGCAGCACGAAATTCTGTCACGGGCAAACCTGATTCACGCAAGACATTGCCAGTCTCATGGCGTGAACGCAAGTGCTCTGAGAGTTCAGCATCTTCCGCACCCAGCCCACCTAGATAAATAATTCTATTTACACTTGCATTTGCCGCAGCTTGTCCAAAATTATGAGCAGCTTGGCGGTCTCGTTCTCCAAATTCATTGCTTCCGCTCATGCTATGGATGAAGTAGTAAGCTACGTCAATTCCTTGCATAGCAGCTGGGAGCGTTTCTGCCTCAAGTACGTTACCGGTAACTATTTCTACTTCATCTGACCAAGCCCGGTTAGCTAAGCGATCTTTGTCGCCGCGGACTAACACACGCACATGATAACCGGCTGCAAGCAGGCGTGGGACAAGTCTTCCGCCGATGTAACCAGTGACACCTGTTACTAGCACCGTCTTGAATTTTAGATTGCTACTTTGTTCTGTTGAACCCATTTTTATATTCCCCTATCAAAAAGATAGTTATGCCTTAATAAAAGCTCTCTCATATTATTCGAAGTCTATTATGTAAAGTGTATGAAACTCTTTGGTAATGCAGAACTCATGCATTACTCTTCTTTTTACCGATAGCAATTTAGTTTACCAGACCTTGTTTCGGGATACGTGTGATTCCCTGCCACACTATCGCCAGTTTTTCAGGGTTTGAAGCATTGGCCGTTGCCAGTGATGTTCCGATATCGCTGATTTGCAACGGACAGGGCCCTAACTGATTTGACAATCAGCCCTGCGCCATCTCTTCTGTCCCGCCGCGTCTGTTAAGCCTGACCATGCGCCCGTTTGGGTGATGGGGATCGAACAGCATAATCTGGAAGTTGGGCCACTAAATCTACAAATCCCACACCCTTTAGGCGTGGGTAATTCAAAGCAAACCAATTCTTTGAATTACTGTACTTGTTTGATAAAAAGCAAGAGTGATGATCCCCAACAGCTCTCGTTTAAGATTGATCCCGAAATGTTTGAGAAACTAATAGCCGGGGGATGGACTCCTGAGAGAATGAATGATTATCACTATCGATTCGCACACACATCTGTAGGGACATTTGTTAGGGCGGTTGAAACAGACTCTGGAGTTGAAATTGATCTCACGGCCGACTTTGATTTTTAGCAAGTTGATATCTTGGTTAGATGCTGTTTTTATTATGTGCCGTAATCTTATTTTAGTAGTCAAGGCACAACTAAAATTATGCGCTTGATAGAGTTAAATTTGTTCTTTCCCTTCTGCAAAAACCATCTTGCTACAATATGTACTATCTGGGATATTTATATGTTTTGAGATTATTTCGTGTCTGGAATGAGATTTATTCGTGTCTGAAAACAGGCCATGCCATTTTGTAACAGGCACGATCAAAGAAGAGGTTTTTGAGATTATCTATGTCTGAAAGCCCTATTTTTAGCCATTTTTCAGAGATTTATTCGTGTCTCGAATCAT
>JBLIMP010000285.1:0-6265 GCA_047638855.1 Cellvibrionaceae bacterium
AGAATTTCTAGTTAAATAGGAGTTAAGCTAGCAACAATTAGTTGTTGCTAATTATGAACGTGTATACACTGCAACAGGTTCTGCAAGGTTGTACATGCACACTTGTTTTAATCTGGGTGCCTTCTTACTTTACGAATTATTTTTGATAATTGGATTTAATTTTATCTTTGGAGTTTCTTAATGAGTTTTCCGAAACCGTTT
Organism: Cellvibrionaceae bacterium; assembly: GCA_047638855.1. Classification (GTDB taxonomy): domain Bacteria; phylum Chloroflexota; class Anaerolineae; order Promineifilales; family Promineifilaceae; genus WTJY01. The sequence continues at coordinate 202 of JBLIMP010000285.1, forward strand.
TACCGTTCACGCCCGCACCCTTGGCATGGATTAGACATTGGCGATAGAAGCCCTCACATTGTACAAGCTTATATTGAAATCACTCCGTTTGACCTAATCAAGTACGAGATTGACAAAAAAACAGGGTATTTGCGTGTAGACCGGCCGCAGCGCACCTCGTCGCAACCCCCCACTTTATATGGTTTTATTCCGCGTACTTTTTGCGGTCCCCGTGTTAAAGCATTGGCCCCGAATGCGGTTCGTGGGGATGAAGATCCATTGGACATTTGCGTGATTTCTGATCGGCCGATTAATAGAGCCGAGGTTATCTTGTCAGCCCGTGTTGTGGGTGGCTTGCAGATGATTGATGGTGGGGAAGCTGATGACAAAATCGTGGCGATTCTTGAACAGGACAACGTGTGGGGTCACATTCAAGAATTGTCTGAACTCCCGCCGATTATGGTCGAGCGACTGCATCATTATTTCTTAACTTATAAGCAATTGCCCGGTGAAGAAAATAAAACGAGCATCGATATGGTTTATGGGGCAGAACACGCCTATAAAGTAATCGAAGCGGCTAATAAAGATTATGAAGACGAGTATATGATTTAGAGATGGGGCCTTTCAGTAAAAAGTAATTGGGCTTTTCTTCTATTTTTTGAATTTTGATCAAATAATTGTTGTTGAAAAAGCATGAGAATGACAAAAGGAAGGTCGGTATTGAAAAATATCGACCTTCCTTTTTTTTTATCTGGTTAATTTGAGTACACTACCAGACAACTCAAAGAGCGATTATTCAAAAGGAGACACCCCATGTTTGAAACCCTAAATATTGAAAAAGATGGCCCAATCGGCCGATTAACACTGAATTCCCCTGAAAAGCTAAATGCCCTTTCTCGGCAACGGCTCATAGATTTAATCGATGCGGCTCGCTGGTTTGATCAGCAACCCGAAATCAAAGTCGTGATTATTAAAGGCGAAGGGAGGGCGTTTTCGGCCGGGGCTGATCTCAGCGGATTTGCCGGTTCATCAGACATTTCGCCACGGGATGGGGCTGATTTAGGACGTAGGATGGCTGATGCACTTGAGGATATGAAGGCGATTTCAATTGCGGCAATTCAAGGATGGTGTGTGGGGGGTGCGTTGGTGCTAGCCTCGGCGTGCGATTTACGTATCGCCACAACTGACGCTCGCTTTTCAATCCCAGAAATCGATTTGGGCATTCCCTTGGCTTGGGGCGGTATCCCTCGGCTTGTGCGTGAGATTGGCCCTGCACTCACAAAAGAATTGGTGATTACCTGCCGGCCGTTTGACGCGGCTGAAGCGAAATCGGCCGGATTCTTAAACCGCATCGTTGAGCCAGCACAGTTAGCGGCCGAAGTTGAAGCATTGGCCCACGAGGTGGCTAAACGGCCGACCAATCCGGTACAAATTACCAAACGGCATGTCAATGCCGTAACAGCGCAAATGGTGGGTACGATGCGTGCCTGGTCCGATGCTGATGGATTGCTGGCGAGCTATCACGATCCCGAATCAGAAGCCGCACGACAGATTTATTTAAAGCAACGAGGGAAGTAAACAGTGAGGGAGTTGACAGATAAATCGGAGCAGGGCTGCTTCAAAAGACTTTGGAATAGCCCTGTTGTCATTAGCCATTACCCATCAAGCCAAGAACCGTTTCGGCCGCTATTCTCCACGAAAACCGCTTCACATTAGCATACCCCTGAGTGATAAGCTGCTGACGCAGAACCTCATCCTCTAAAACTTGCAGAATTGCTGCGGTCAACTCACTTACGTTTTCGGGGTCTATAGTCAACGCTCCCCCTGTTTCAGCCAGTTCCGCTAGCGAACTGCTATTGGCTGTAATCACCGGCACGCCGCAGCCGTTTGCTTCCAGCAATGGAAAACCAAAGCCTTCATTTAAAGATGGGTATATAAAAGCTGAAGCACCTTTGATGAGCGCAATCTTTTCATCGTCAGGGACAAAACCCAGCAAAATAATGCGTTCTTTGACTCGAAGTGGCAACGTTTCGATTTGAGCCAAAATCGCGTCAGATCGCCAACCGATTTGACCAGCCAAGATTAGATCATGTGGAATTTGACTAGCCATGGCCGCAAATGATTCGATGATCCGGCCGATATTTTTGCGGGGCTGAATGGTGCTCAAAAAAAGCAAATACGGCCGTTTACGCTTTAGCGGCTGGGTAGATGGGGCTTCTCGCAATAGAACAGGATCAACCCCTGGATAAACGACACTAATTTTAGAAGGTGATATCTTGTAAAACTCAACTAAATCTCGTTTGGTTGCGTGCGAATCTGCAAGAACAACCTGGCTACGGCGGGCATTGTGTTTTGTGCTCCATCGAAGATAACGGACCTGCTTGACCGTATGTGCTTCAGGGAAATATTCGTACCCTAAATCGTGCACCGTTGCCATTGATCGGCCGAACCAGCTCCAGGGGATGACGTGGGCTGGGGTAAAAAAGATGTCGGGCGGCCGAAGTAATAGCTCTGCCCCCAAGCGTAGATGGGTCCACATACGTGGAAACGGGATGACAACATGCTCGACTAAATCATTTGTTGGAAATAAATTTACGGCCGGAGGTTGATTAAAATAAAGCCGGATCGTATCCCCTTGTGCTGTCGCCAGAGAGATTAGATGCTGGATCAGAATGAGAGCATAGGCTTCTGTTCCAGTTCGTTTATGGGCTACAGCCCTGCTGGCGTCGATACCAATTAGCATTGCAACGTATCTGCATTTCAGCATGTCGGCACGTTTTCAAGCTAAAATGCTGAAAGTAAAACGTGCTGATACGCTGACTAGCTATTATTCCCCTTCAACTTCAAGGAAAACTTCAGCCACCCACCCCTCATCTCCTAAAAAGGTACGAACCTTGACCCACACAAAGCCGCCCTGCTCTTGAATGCCTTCACTTTGTAGCACGGTCACAAACTCATTTTCATCTAGGATAAGTATTTCTTCTCCACCGGGTTTATCGCGTAAAGTCAACCCGTTTCCACCTGTTTCTATCACAAAGGCCCGAACAATGATCGGGGTTGGGGTGGCAGTTGGCAGATTGGGATCGAGGGTCGGGGTTAATGTGACCGTCTCTATAACTGGAATTTGATTAAACTGTGTTTGCCCTGGCTGTGGGGTTTCGGTCAAAAGAAGCTCAGGTGCCGCAGCTTCGGCTTCAACTGCGCCCGTGTCAATTTGGGGGATGCCTTCTTCGGTGTCGGCGGCCGATTGTAGTATTGGAGGAGGATTGTCATAATAAAGCCAACCTACCACGGCTAATAGACAAGCGGCGCCCACAAACATAGTTGCGCTTGCTCGGCGTAGCACCGCTTCGCGTTCGAGAGAGTAGACGCGTGAGCCACCCTGGCGAATGCCATTATAAGCGACGAGAAAAATCACTAAGGCGATAACAACGAGTCCGATTTGAAGAAAAAATGTCATGAGTTAAAGAGAAAAAAGAGACATAAAATGTCTATACTCGTCAGAGTTTAATGGGACCTTGGCGCAAAACCACCGGTTCTTTTCCAAGTAGAGAAATGATAGTTGATGGCACACCACCGGAAACGGTACCGCCGTCTATAACGGCTGCAACCCGTCCATCTAATTGTGCCAGGGCATCTGCGGCCGAAAGCGCGGCCGGTTGACCCGATAAATTTGCGCTGGTTGTCGCAACTGCACCACCCGCCTGACGGATTAGATCACGACATAGTTCATGGTCTGGAATTCGGACTGCGATGCCAAAATTAGGCGAAATATTTGCAGGTAAATGGGGAGATTTAGGTATAACGAGGGTGAGTGCGCCAGGCCAATACTGTTCAGCCAAATCCCAAGCAAGCTGAGGAATCTGGGTCGCCACTTGCTCAAGATCAGCCAGATCGGCTAATAAAATCGGTATTCCTTTTTCTGCTTCTCGTACCTTCGCGTCATATAGCTTTTGAATGCCCAGCTCATTAAATACCCCTGTGCCGACGCCATAGACGGTGTCTGTCGGGAACACAACCACTTGTCCCTTCTTTAGAAGGGTTGCCCCTTTGGCGATATCGTTTTTGGCCAAGCCGTTAAGTCGTTGAGTCATATGATTCATACCGCAATTTGGCCGGTATTTTAACCCAACTCTGTAACTTTTCGTATGTTGGCGCAGAATTCTTAAGCTATGGTGAACTAGGCGAAAGGGGATGCGGAAATGTGTAACATTCGATCATGCCCTGCAATATCTTTGAGGAGGGTGCAATCGGCCGTGGGGAAATAATGCTGGCACAAGGCCAACCCTCGCTCACCTTGCGCATAGCCAATTTCTAGTAGGATGGCTCCGGCCGGTGCTAACCTTGATTGAGCTTGTTGTAACAACCTTTCAATATGGGTAAATCCACTGTCATCACTAAATAAGGCCAAATGGGGTTCGTGTTTGAGCACGCTGGCTCCCATCACCGCTTTTTCGTCGGCCGCAATGTAGGGGAGGTTGGCAATAATTAGGTCAAACAGGCCGACTTGATTTGTCAGCAAATCATCTATCATAAACGTGATATCAGCCCCAAGCTGACGGCCGTTTTCTTGAGCCACAGCCAATGCTTCGGCCGATATATCTGTTGCGATAATAGAATGGTTACCGGAGCTTGATTCCAAGGCCAGCGTCACAGCGATGATGCCACTGCCACACCCCACATCGATGATGTGTTGATTTTGTTTAGCCAGTAGAAATTCAAGACCGTGTTGTACCAGCTCTTCTGTTTCCGGCCGGGGGATTAAGACGGCCGGAGAGACATTGAACTGGCGGTTATAAAACCAGCTTTTCCCTAAAAGATAGGGGATCGGCACATCATCTTCAGCCGCGCTGTGTACCATCTGTTGGAAATGGGCTAACTTTTCGGCAGGAAAAATCTCATCATCGTGGGCCAACAGCCACGCGGCCGAAACACCCAACATCTCTTGCAAAAGATATTTGGCGTCGGCCGGATCGATTTGAGTTCTTGCCCAGCTTAGTGTTTCACGAATAGACAATGGGTCACTTCTCACTTCTCACTTCTCACTTTTTACTTTTTACTGAATACGAATGCGGGTTTCCGTTACCAATGAACGGTGAATAGGACATTTGCCTGCAATGAATTTTAGCCGCTCAATTTGCTCTTCGGTTAAATCGCCTACAAAACTGATATCAATATTGATAATATCAACTTTTCCGTCAATCGTTAGGCAATCATCACACGCGTTTGCCGACACTTTTTCATGATCCAGTTGCAGATTGATCGACTCAACAGGCCAGTTTTTACGCTTGGCATACATGCGAACGGTCATCGCTGTGCAGGCGGCGAGCGAAGCAAGCAACAGTTCAAAAGGGGAAGGACCTTGATTGTCTCCACCGATGCTTTCTGGCTCGTCGGCCAAAATTGAAAAGCTACTGGCGTTCATATTGACTTGATAATTCAAACGATTGATTGCTGTTAAAGAGGCCATGATTTTTCTCCTGGTTATTTTTGTGAATTTCGTTAGATTGGCTCTTATTTGACCATATCTTGGTTACAAACCTTACGGTATTGTTAGATCAAGGATGAATCTTCTTCTATAGCCCCTTTACAGCCCCTTTTTTACTACGTAGTTCTACTTAATTTAGGCTGATTTAACAACTTTGTTGAGTAAAGAACGTTATAGAGATTGAACTAACGTGTGTTAAGCAATTGGGAAAAATAGGAGAAAAACAATGGAAATTCTAAACTTTTTAGCATGGATTATTTTTGGCGGTATCGCCGGTTGGCTTGCAGGAAAAATCATGAAAGGGGGCGGCTTTGGGCTGATTGGCAATATCATTGTGGGTATTGTCGGCTCATTTATTGGCGGTTTTATATTTAGCAATGTGCTCGGGTTTGGCGCTGCAGGCTTCAATTTTATGGGACTCATCGTGGCCGTTATTGGATCGGTAATTTTGTTGTACGTTGTCGGGTTGATCAAAAAATCTTAACGATTTAGCACAAACTATTTTAAAAAGAGCGATCCATTTTATGGGTCGCTCTTTTTTGTTTCCGGCCGTGCCTAAATCATAACAGCAGGTTTGCAATCTTCATCTTTTGTGGC
>JBLIMP010000286.1:0-6251 GCA_047638855.1 Cellvibrionaceae bacterium
TGCATCGGGATCGATTCTGCTAAACGCAAATGCCCCTGCGAATATTCTTCAGGTTCGCGAATATCGATAATTCTTGGCGGGTGTACTTCGCCGAGCATTTCAGAGAATCTTGACGGTGTGACTGACGAGAAGTCTATTTGTGGAGGGGCTTCAAGCGTTTTCGGTAACTGCATCGCTATTTTACTTTTTGGCAAACTTTGGCATTCACGCCATATCTTTTGACGGCAAGTATAAACACAAGTAGCTGGGTTCAAGATGTTATGGAAAATATGCATGATCGCTTTATCTTGATCCAAAATATTGTCCGGCCCTATTGATGTCAGAAAGCCGGAAAGCTTCATATATTCCATGACCTTCTCTCGAACCCCAGTTAAATAAACATCTCCACCATTTTCCCGATAAAGGCGTAGGACCGTGTCGAGCATATGAATTCCGCTGATATCCATATGATTAACCCGATGGAAACGCAACAGTAAAAATTTTTGGTCTGGATGATTCTGTTGATGTTTCCGAATAATGTCTTCGATAAACGGGGCTGCTCCAAAATAAATTGACCCCATTATTGTTAAAATGCCCAATTGTGGGCATCCGGCTTTTTCAGGTTGATGAGAAAAGTGCCTAAAATCATCTTCTGGCAAAACCTCCTCTACAGTTGGCATAGACGTTTGAATAATGTGACGGGCTAATGAGACCAGTATGCCGGTTAAAACTGCGAACTGTAGCTCGACAGTTAAGGTTGCAATAAACGTAATCAACATGACCGTGGTGTCTCCACGAGAAGTTCGAAAGATTTGCCGTGCACCGGCTATATTGACCATTCGCGCCCCAGTCACAATCAAGATAGCTGAAAGAACAACTCGGGGTAGAAAAGCGGCGGCCGGGGCAAAAGCCAACATGGCTAGCAAGGTCCATCCGGCCGAGAACACGGCCGCCATTTGGGTCTTCGCTCCATTTTCGTAATTGACGGCCGAACGTGTGAGTGAACCTGCTACCGGATAGCCAGAAAACAATCCCGCCGCGACATTGGCCAAACCTTGGCCAATAAACTCCTGATCTGAATCGAGATATTGACCACTACGAGAGGCGATCGCGCGCGAAATTGATGAGGCTTCGATTAAACCGATGAGAGCTACCGCAATAATATAGGGTGCTAGCTCCTGTAATAGCGCAAAATCAAAAAGCGGGATGCTGGCCAACGTAGGAAACGCTCGGGGGATTTCCCCCAACACACTAACCCCTTGTTCATTTAATCCCAACATCCACACAATGACAGAACCTACAGCCATTGTGATTAAAGGACCTGGGAGTTTTCGGGCAAAGCGCTGCATGATTATCAAGGCTGCGATGCCTGCCATACCTAGATAAAAGGTTGGCATGTGGGTTTGTCCCAACTGTGAAATGACGTTGGTTATAACGGTGTAAAAATTGGGCGAACTGACCCCATTCACCCCAAAAAGATGAGCAAGTTGCTTCGACACAATCAGGATGCCAGCACCACCTGTAAAGCCGATAATCACGGAATCAGAGACAAAGTTGACGAGAACACCCAACTTAGCAATGCCCATGATGAGGCGTACAATCCCTGCCCAAAAGGCAATAACCCCAGCCGCAGCAATATACTCAGGTGTATTTGGTGTGGCAACTGCAAGTAATCCGGTGAGAACCAACAGAGAGTTTGTATTGGTGGGTCCTGTATGCAGGTGGAAGGATGACCCCCATAACGCTCCAATTGTGGCAGCTATAATAGCTGCAAAAAGACCTGTTTGTGCCGGAAGTTGGGCAATAAGTGCATAAGCAATAGCTTGAGGAAGAAGTACCACGGCTACAGTTAGGCTAGCAAGAAGGTCTCCTTGCAGATTTTCTTTATTATAGTTTCGCAGAATGGTGTACGGGTTTGCAAAGTAACCCGGGATTTTTTGGAACCAGTCTTTCGTCTGGTCTAAAATCTCCTGCGATGAAGCGATTTGTGACATGTTTTTGATTCTTAAATTATCTTACTCTCAGTTTTCTGACCTCATAAATACTCCTCCTTTCTCTAACAAACCCTTGTTGGTATTTTTTGGGTAAAGGATGTAGGCAGGAGATTCACCATTGACGACTATAAACGAACCGAAAGAGGCATGGTATCTACTATTACAGAATCATGCAGATGCTTGGATCGTGACCTTCGTGATCACGTCTGGGGCCATTTTGTTGCATAACGCTTTTTCTTGGCAAGCTGTTTATTTAATTTTTTCGGTAACGGTGGGCTACTGGTTGGCTTTTGCTCTAAACGATTATTTTGATCGTGAGGTCGATGCGTTAGATGAAATTAAGAAGCATCGTAATTTCTTTGTTGTAAGCCGTGTTCAGCATTCAACAGCGTTTGCGGGATTTTGCTTGTCTGCGGCCGTCATTGCTCCCGGCATCCTGCAATTTGGGATTTCTGGTTTTTTCGTTTTGGTTTTGTGTTTTGCGGTGATGTGGACCTACTCCGCCCCTCCGGTTAGGCTAAAATCCCGGCCGGGCATCGACCTCCCTATTCATGCTCTCTTTGTTGAAACATTTCCATATATACTTGTTATGCTATTGCTTAACCTCGTATGGAGCCCTCTCGATTTTGTCATTTTAGGTTTAGGTGTGATGGCTTCACTCACGGCTCAACTTGAGCAGCAAATCAGAGACATTGCGACGGATGCGGCTAGCGGCGAGACTACTTTTGTCATTTCTATTGGGGTTGAAAACGCACTTGCTATACTTAAAGCCCTGAGCGTATTTATGGTTATTTACGGTATTTATTTCTTAGTGATGGATGTTATCCCCTTATTTCTTGCCCCGATAGGGTTGGTTCCGATTCCGGCCGTCTTATCGCGTCTTTATCGTCAACCCGGACAACCTCGCCCTGAACACCTTATTCAACCCGTCGTATACTTCGTCTTTGTTTACGCAATAGGCTTGATTATTTGGAGACTTTTTTAATGGGATTTCCCCCTCTGCTTGTGATTGTAGGGCAAACTGCCGTTGGTAAAACTGAGCTTTCTCTTAAGCTGGCTAAACGCTTTAATGGAGAGATCATCTCGGCCGACTCTCGCCTTTTTTACCGTGGGATGGACATCGGCACCGCCAAACCATCTGTTAGCGAGCGGCAAGGTATTCCCCACCACTTAATCGACGTGTGTGAGCCAGATGAAACGTTAACTTTGGGTGATTACCAATCAAGGGTAAACCTTATCATTGCTGATTGTCACTCTAGGGGCAAGCTACCGATGTTGGTAGGTGGAACCGGGCAATATGTAAAAGCGGTTGTGGAAGGATGGGGGATTCCACGGGTTGTTCCACATTTTGACTTGCGTCACGAGCTTGAAAAGATCGAGGGGGCCGAATTAGGCCGCTGGCTACAAATGCTTGATCCAATTGCGGCCGAAAAACTGGATGCCCGGAATGTCCGTCGAGTGATTCGTGCTTTAGAAGTAACACTTGTTTCTGGTGTGCCGATTAGCCAGTTGCAATCTAAGACACCTCCTCATTGGAAAATTCTAACTATTGGTCTTTATCGCGAACGAGAAGAACTGTATGCCCGTATCGACCAGCGTGTTGATTGGATGCTAGAAAACGGGCTGCAAGCGGAGGTGCGTAGCCTATTGGCGGCCGGGTATCATTGGAAACTCCCGGCAATGAGCGGTCTGGGCTATCGACAATTCCAACCTTACTTCGATCAAGAATCTTCACTGGCTGATGTTGTCGAGCGGATTAAGTTCGAGACCCATCGATTTTCACGCCAGCAAAACAACTGGTTCAGTCGTGAAAATAAGACAATAGATTGGATTGATGCCGCTTCTGAAAATGTGGTTGATGCAGCGGTTGTAAACGTTGAAAGTCTGCTAACTGTTTAGAATTTCTTCGTAAAATGAAAGTGTACTTTTAGCGATGTTAGCCCAAGAAAACCCTTTTGACGTCTCTTCGGCCGCTTTCCCCATCTGTGTGGCTAATTCAGGATTGTCAGCTAAAAGCATCACCTTTTCTTTAAAAGCCTGAATATTCCCGGCCGAAAACAAGAGCATGTTGTCCCCATCTTTTAGCACCGGATTGATGTATTCTGCTTGAGTTGAGACAATCGGTCGGCCGTGGCTTAAGGCCGCCATCAAGCTACCTCGTCGGGTTGAAACCCCATCTTGATAAGGTAAAACCATCATGTCGGCCGTTTTTAACCATGCAGAAACCCTTTTTTCAGATACAAAACCGGTCCAATGAATTCGATCCTCTAACCCTTTCTCTGTAATTTCTTTGCGAACACTGTCCAAATAGTAGCTGTTGTTAAACGTGTCACTGGCTCCTGTCTCCCCACCAATGAATGCAAGATGAAAACGTTCATCAAGCTGCTCCATAAGATTGATAAGGTCACTGGCCCCTTTACTTGGGTTGAGAAACCCAAAATAACCCAACAGAATTTGACCGTCGGCTAACCCCAACTTTTTTCTATTTTCGGCTATCTCAAGATGATTGACATGTGCGGCCGGAATATTGCTGCCTATGGGAATCATCGCATGGTGTGCCATTTGCACGTTTTGCTCTTCAAGCTCGTGTTTATTGGCCGGATTGGTCACAATCGTTCCGTGAGAGCCTTTTGCTAACCGATAAACTGCCCGCTTACGTAATGCGCCTGCTTTAGGGAAGAGGTAAGGGACCCTTAAGTCGTGAAAAGTAGTCACTGATTTGGCGAGCGGGTTAACCCTATATGGGAAAAAGTTAATGGCTGGATTTCGCATATTAAATGCAGCGGCTTGATATTGAACATTCAGAATGTCTAAATCGTGTCGAATAGAAATATCAGCAATCATTGACATTTCTTTCCAGTTCCAGCGTTTGAAACGCGGGTGAACAAAGGCATAGGGTAGCTCTTGCGGCTCCCATGTATTGCCCAAGCGTTGTATCGCTTCACCCATTGTTTTTGATCGCTCACGCGGCCGCGCTATCTTAGCTCTGCGATGGGTCAGAATATGGACTTCGTGCCCTTCAGCCGCCATTGCTTTAGCGAGCTCGGCCGTAAACGCACCAATACCCCCTTCCATTGGAGGGAATTCACCTGTAATCAAACCGATTTTCATCTTATCACTCATTTGCCCGAGTATAGCTGTCTAGATCTATTTGGTTGATATTGTAAAGAAACAAAAACAGCCATCCGGTTTTAAAACCGGATGGCTGTTTTTGTTTCTTATGAGGTAACTTCTCAAAAAGGGAGGGAGTTACCCTTTGACAAGCGTTCGACAGAGCTCACGCCGAAGCCTCAGGATACGCACCCTGAGACTTCGGTGTGAGCTCTGTTGAAGGGTGTTTTTCTCCGGATTATTGAGAAGTTACCTTCTGATTGTCTCAGACCGGTAGAAAGATTAAGCGATTAGGAATTCTGATGGAGATGGGACAGGGTGCCCACGCCATTTTAGTAAAGAGAATGCGTATGCTTTTCTTAAACTTGGAAAGTTTTCAAACTCATTCTCATCTCTTTTCTCTGTTTTGCGCATCATATCCTTTTGCGGGGCCGATACGATATCCCAAAGTTCAAGATCACCCAACGCATTAAGAGAAAGCAATTCGCCATGAAATCTATTTGGAATTTGTTTGAGAGACGGCGGCATGCCACCTTTTAGCGTCTGCACAATGACATCGTTTAGACCTTGCCCTGAAGCGCTAGCAATTTCTTTGAGTTGATTAAGCAACCTTTCCGGGATTTCCAGGGTATATGATTCTTTTTTCATAGATATTTTTCCTGAGAAACTTTATTTTTAGATTGAACATAACGTTTCACAATGAAGTTGTTCTTATTCAATCTATGTCAGAGTAGGACCCGACTTGTTTCTCAATTTCTTTAATGTAGTCAGTATATACTATTCAACCTTACGAAATTGTGAAACAAGAAACAAAAAACCTCTATTCTTAACTACATTCTAACTAAGGAATGAGAACTAAATAAAACTGGAAACTTTGAAAATCTGGCGGATCGTAGGGTGCGAGCCTTGTGCCCGCCCTGGTTTCGTGCTTTGCAACCTGGGCACCCACAAGGGGTGCGCCCTACGACTCTCGTGATCTGCCAACTTCTGGGTTTATTACAATCTTCGTTCCTAAGAATAGAGGTTTTTATAGAGCAAGGTATCGCCCTAATCTTGGTACTATCGAAGATTAAGGCCTAAAAACCTGTCAAGCTAAGCCTAAATTGAAACTGACTTTGGATCAATTCCGGCCGCTTTGAGTGCTTTTTTGTATGCCGATCTCGCTTT
>JBLIMP010000287.1:0-6214 GCA_047638855.1 Cellvibrionaceae bacterium
AGCACATGTCTGAATTAGGTTGTTTGATGTTGTACATTCTAAAAGTTATGAGTGGTTAGTTATTAGTAGAGTTTAGGGCGAGAATACGTTTTGCTATACGAATGTGGGCCTCGTCGATCATTCGGCCGCCAAATGAAAACACCCCGATCCCCTGCTCTTTGAGTCGCTGGCTTTCAAGAATGACATCATTGGCCCACTCGATTTCTGCGGCCGTGGGTGAAAACGCCTCATGAATAGCAGGCAATTGGGCGGGATGAATCGCCAGCTTGCCGGTAAAACCGACTTCGGCCGCTATTTGTGCATCTTGCGTCAGCCCTTCGACATCGCGCCACGCCGTAAACACCGTGTCAATCGCTTGCAGTTGATAGGCCGAAGCGGCCATCACCAACGCACCACGAGCATAGGCTAACTCTTTTCGGCCGGGGGTCGGTTTGGCCCCAATCGAAGCGATTAGATCCTCACCACCTAAAATCAGCCCTTCAAGCTTGGCATCGCCTTTCATAATGTCGGGCAAATTCATAAATCCAGCCGCTGTCTCGATTAGCGCAAATATCGACACATTTTCTGGCAATTTTTGCGCCACGAGCGTTAGCATTTCGGCCGATTCTACTTTGGGCACTACCACCCCATCTGGCTTACCAGGCAAAATCGCTTCGATGTCAGCCAGCAGTGCATCTTGACTATGCCCGTTTATACGCACCAGCCGTTTGCTCCGGCCGAAGTCAATCGTTTGCAACGCGTTGAGTGTGAGCTGATGGGCGTCTGCCAAAGCGGAGGGAGCTACCGCATCTTCAAGATCGATGACAACCGCATCTGCACCAGAACGGGCCGCTTTTTGCAATTTCCGGCCGCTGTCGCCGGGGGTAAATAGAATGGAACGGAGTGGGTTTAGCATAGGGGCCGTTTAAAAAGATAGGAGTAGATTCTCAACCAATAGACGCACATTGGCGTTTTGGTCAAGCCAAGTCACAGATTTATCTGTTTGAGTCAGGTTTGAAAGGATTTTGTCGGCCGGGGTCCGTTCGGCCGTTTGTTGCAAATTATCGATATCATGCACATTGATGATTTGTGAAAGGTCATCTTGTCCATTGGCTAAAATGAGCGCATCACGCCACCAACTGAGCCACGTTCCAAATAAATCGTGCAGATCTTCTGGTTTCGAAGATAGTTTTTCAGAAAGTTTAAATCGCTCTACACGATTCATTTTTAAAATAGCGTTCAGCTGTTCAGTTTTTTCAAGATGACTGGCTAAAGTAACCTTGTCTCCGGCCGCTTGAATCGCCCAGCCTATTCGTCCATTGGCTAAATGAGCCAATGTGGTTGCCGTATCAGTCGGTATGCTCAAATCTTTGATCAAATGATCTTTGATAACGGCTAAGGGGACCGGCCGCAGGTTGATGGTGCGACAGCGTGAGTTTATTGTCGGAAGCAAAGCGTCTGATTCTGATGCGGTCAAAATGAGCACCACATTGGATGGGGGTTCTTCTAAAGTTTTAAGAAATGCATTCGCAGCTTGTATGTTTGCCGTATTAAAATCGCTGATAATCGCAATCTTAAATGGCCCTTCCATTGCGGTGCGGTTTAGACTCTGCTGTAGCTCTCGAATTTGATCGATCTTGATCGCCGCATTTCCCCGATTTCCAATGGTCGGTTTAATCAGCAACAAATCAGGATGCCGCCCAGAAGCGATCAACTTGCATTTACGGCAAATACCACACGGCCGGCTTTCTGGGTATTCGCTCTCGCAGTTTAAAGCTTGGGCAAAAATCGTTGCAAGTCGTGTCCGGCCGACCTGTGAAGGGCCGGTAAACAGCCAAGCATGCCCCACGCGTTGATGAATAATTGCAGATCGTAAGCGATCAACCGCCCAGTCGTGTCCTTTAATTTGCCACATATAAAGAGGATTTTAACGCAACTAAGGAAGCGTTGCAGGTGGCAAACACAGATGCCCGAAATATCCTTGTATTTGAGACCCGCATCGTCTTACATAAAAGAATCAACGAACATCAATGGACATCAATGGACAATGCAGAACGGAAAACGGACAATTATCAATTATCAATGACTTTGTTATTGCCACGCCGCTAAAAGCACAGCGTGCGGCACTGCTGACAAGCTATCTTTATGACTTTTACCGTAACACTTCCGGTTCGATACGATGAATGCGACCCCTACGGGCATGTGAACCACGCCAACTACTTTCGCTATATGGGATACGCCGCCTTCGCTGTGGCCGATCATCTTGAAACCGATAACGCTCACAGCCACAAATCAGAATATGTGTGGATCACGCGCGAAACTGAGGTCGAGTTTCTAAATCCACTCACCTTTGGCGATACCGCTCACGTCAAAACATGGGTCAGTGATTTTCGAAAAGTAAGGTCGCTTCGACTCTATGAGATTCATGCTGGGGATTCTAGCAAACCGGCCGCCCGTGGCTGGACCGATTGGGTCTACGCCCGACGAGACACCGGGCTACCCGCTATCGTGCCAAATGAAGTTGTCGCTCAGTTTTTGGCTAAAAACAGTGGCGAAAAGCGGGTTGAACGCACCCGTTTCCCAAAACCAGCCCCGTATGCGGCCGACACTGGGGATATGCCGCTTAAACCAGAATGGCGTGATCTTGACCCAAATGGACACATTAATAATGCTGGCTGGCTCAGCTATGTCGAAAATGGGACATGGGACTATTGCGAAAGCTTGGGCTGGTCGGCCGATCGAATGCAGGCAGAGGGGTTTGGGGTTTTCGCCCGAAAATATCGCATCGAATATCTAAAACCGGCCGGAATCAATGACCGATTTTATTTAAAAACGTGGATTGCGGAAAAGAGACGAGCAACGGCCGTACGCCATTATGAGATCAGAAATTCTGTCGATGACAGTTTGCTAATAAGGGCACGCTGCTTATGGGTTTGGGTCGATCTCGCAAAGGGAAGCCCGATCAAGATTCCGGCCGGTTTTTTGGCTGATTTTGAGCAAAACTTTAGCCCGGCCGGATAACGGTAATTGTGGCAACCACAATGATTGCTGTAAAATTACAACAATATGAGCGAAAAACCAGAACGATTTGAATACCCTATCCAATATAAAGTTATCGCCCATGTGGCGCCGCTCCTTTTTATCTTTGCCGCAATGGGTGTCAGCATGGTGGCATGGCAAAATTTGCGGGCAACCGAGTGGATCAACGAGGCAGGTCAGCAGGTTAACCCGGCCGTCTTTTATGTTTCGATCACAGCATCGATCCTGTTGGCTGCGTTTTTTGGCGTTTGTATCCACATTACCTACCCTACTATTCTAAAAAATAAAGATGGCTTTCAACTCGTCACTTATATTTACACCAGCCGCTGGTTTTCTTGGAACGAGATTTCAAAAGTTAGCTTGCCTCCTTCAAACTTAGTAACTCAAATTTACACCATCGGGGTTCCCGGTCTCCATCCTGTGTACTGGGCAATCGGTTTAAGTCGGGGGCTATTTGCACCTGGTTTTCTTATTCACCCACGCATGATTAATGGTGGAAAGCTATTACGTGTGTTGATTAAACAGCGGCCGGAACTGTTTGAAGATTAGAGCAAAAAATAGATATGAGATACTAGATATTGGATATTAGATGTGGTTTGCGAGCACCCCTTCTAATATCTAGCATCTCTCATCCAAAAAAACATGAAACAATACCTTGATTTAATGCAACACGTGCTTGATAACGGCTTGGACAAAGGGGATCGGACCGGGACCGGCACCCGCAGTGTTTTTGGCCACCAAATGCGCTTCGATTTATCGGCCGGATTCCCGGTTGTCACAACGAAAAAACTTCATCTACGTTCAATTATTCACGAACTGCTTTGGTTTTTGATGGGCGATAGCAACATCGGCTATTTAAAAGACAACAAAGTCAGAATTTGGGATGAGTGGGCTGACGAAAATGGGGATTTAGGGCCGGTATACGGCACACAGTGGCGCTCATGGCCCACGCCCAACGGCCAACATATTGACCAAATCCAAAAGCTTGTCCACAGCCTAAAGCACAACCCTGACTCACGCCGTCACATTGTCAGCGCGTGGAATGTGGCTGAAATCGATACGATGGCACTGCCACCGTGCCACTGTCTTTTTCAGTTTTATGTGGGGGATGGGAAGTTATCGTGCCAACTTTATCAGCGCAGTGCAGACATTTTTCTAGGGGTCCCATTTAATATCGCATCCTATGCTTTATTAACGATGATGTTGGCCCAGGTCACCGGCCTTGAGGTGGGGGATTTTGTGCACACATTGGGTGACGCACACATTTACTCAAATCATTTTGAACAAGCGACACGTCAATTAGCCCGTGATCCGCACCCCCTACCTACGATGCGCTTAAATCCGGCCGTCACATCGATTTTCGACTTCAAGTATGAAGACTTTACACTTGAAGATTATCTTGCTCATCCAACCATCAAAGCTCCTATCGCTGTTTAACCGATATGTCAGATATTCCTAATCTCGAAAATATCAAAGTAACCGCTATTGCGGCCATGGACAAAAACGGGGTTATTGGGGCCGATGGTGATCTACCATGGCGCTTGCCCGACGATCTGAAAACGTTTAAACGATTGTCTATTCACCGGCCGCTGATTATGGGTCGCAAGACGTTTGAATCAATCGGCCGGCCGCTCCCCAAGCGTACCAACATCGTTTTGACCCGATCCCGTTCGTTTCAAGCTGAGGGCTGCTACATAGCCCACACGGTTGCAGAAGCCTTTTCAATTGCCATCGCCCATATCGCAACCGCCCATTCAGTCGAACACCAAGAGATTATTATCGGTGGCGGGGCGGTTATCTACAATCTGTTTCTACCCCATCTAACCCACATGCACTTGACCCAGGTTGATTGTGAAGTCAAAGGTGACACATGGTTCCCGGAGTGGGAAAAAGGGCAATGGGCTGTCATAGAATCAGGCAGACATTCGGCCGATGAGCGGCATGCCTTTTCTTTTAACACGACACTCTACAAACGCATTACTTAAAACAAATGACCAT
The DNA here is from genome assembly GCA_047638855.1 of Cellvibrionaceae bacterium. GTDB lineage: Bacteria > Chloroflexota > Anaerolineae > Promineifilales > Promineifilaceae > WTJY01. Next base: position 5,017 of record JBLIMP010000287.1, read on the forward strand.
CACTGACAATATTACCATTCGGCCGGTGACATTGAGCGATGTCCCATCGTTAATTTCGCTCAAGCAAGCGGTCTGGTTAAATGAATCGGCCGATTCCAATTTAATTACGATAGCACTACAAACCCCATCTCACCAAGCTTTTATAGCAGTTATAGAGGGAAAACCGGCCGGGTTTATAAGCTGCTTTATCTCCACATCCCAATTGGGTGAGCAACGTTGGGAAGTTGACCTGCTGGCCGTCCATCCCAATTTTCGTCGGCGAGGCTTAGCCACACAATTGGTACAAACGGCTATACAAGCTAGACAAGCGACTGGAGCAGGCGAAAGCCGTGCCTTGATCGCAATTGACAATAAAGGAAGTGAAATGAGCTTTGCTAAGAATGGCTACACAACAGATGATCAAATCTACACACTTTATATATCAATGTCTCAACCCGATGGGAAGCATATCAAACCAATTGGTGCACACTTAGTGCAAGTCAACACCTTTAATTATCGAGGCGTCTGGCTTGAAGCGAAATTATCAGATAAGGCATTTTTAGGTGCCCAATCTAAATGCGCCCAAGAAAATCTTGACCTCGTTGGGGTTCTTATCCCTGATAACCGCCCTGCTGAACAAGCCCTGGCACAAGGTCGTTCATTCAAGCCGGTTTCTAAAAGCCGCTGGTGGCACCGGCCACTTTAAAAAAAAGTAGCTTTATTTTTATTGAAAACTACGTAGCAAAAGCGTTAAGCTAAACATAACTGTATAATCGACACTAATGGAAATTCTAAGCCCTTATGTCTGGCTATTTACAGCCCTCTTAATTGTTGTTCTTGCCGCTCAAAGAATGGGCGACATTTTTGCCCGGTTTAAACTTCCGCTAATTAGCGGGTTTTTGTTCGCCGGAATCATCGTCGGTCCTTTTATTCTTGACTTTGTTCATACTGAAAACATCCCATCACTCCTGTTTTTAGATGAACTCGCTTTGGCCTTTATTGCGATTGCGGCCGGAGCCGAGCTTGAGTTACAGGTGATACGAGGCTACTTCCGTAGCATCATTTCAATCATAACGGGACAAGTTATCGTCGTATTTGCCATAGGAATTACGACCTTCATTCTCATAAAAGATTTTATTCCTTTCATGGCCGGGCTTCCTCAAGCTGAAGTGTTTGCTATTGCCATGTTAGGTGCAACGATTATGATCGCGCGTTCTCC
>JBLIMP010000288.1:0-6132 GCA_047638855.1 Cellvibrionaceae bacterium
GGCCGTGGCCATCACCTGAATAGCAGGGTTGGCCTCCCCATTGGCCTGAAACAGGAACATCCCGTCCCCTTCGGCCGCAATCGTCAGATTAGGGTCAGCCATTCGTTCATCGATAATGTTATTGATGGCAGCTTGCTCAAATGGATAATGTTTTAAATTCCGATCTAGCACCAAATAATCAAACGGCTTTTCATTCCAGGAGTTCCAGCGTAAATGATGTAGTTCTGCTCGCATAGACAGGTGCTGGGTAAAGGCATCTTGGGCGATTACGGCCGCATCGTTCGGGACGAGATCGAGCATGGTTTGAGCAAGGCGTTGGTGCTCTGTAAGCTGGTAACGGACCGGTAAAAACAGCTGACCGCCTGGCAGATAGCTGTACCAGCCGTAGCCGACCAGTGTGCAGGCGACTAGTCCTGCCATGGCCCACGGCTGCCATTTTTCAGGGATTCGCTTGAGGCCGATGATCGTTGCCATCATCATTATCGGCAAAATCGGGGCCATGTACCAGTCGCGTAGGGTGTGAAGCTGGAACGTTGAGCTAAGCATCATCAAAGCGACGGAGGGCACGCCGATTAAAGCCCACTCCCAGCCGATGAGTGGCAGTAAAAGCGCCAGAGGGAGCAATATGCGGAAAACCGCTTGTCGGCCGCTGGCATCGAAGATGGTTGTCAATACTTTGCCCGGACTGAGTAAAATACCAGTTACGACATTCAAAACAGGGTTGGAACTTGCGGATTCGGCCCCGGCCGCTGTTAAATCTGACGTATCTGCCCCAAAGCCACCAAAATATTTAAGCTGCGGATACGCTTCTGGGTAACAGCCAAAGCTGCCTTGATCTGGATGAAAAGAGGGGATGGCGCAAAAGGTGAGGAAGACGAAACTGATCAGTCCAAAAAAGGCCAGGAAAGAACCTAGCTTCCAGTTGCGCTGGATCAGCATGACAAATAAGCCAAATGCAAAGATGAGAATACCGACGTCTTCTTTTGCAAGCAGGGCGAAAAATAGGCCGATCAAGAGCGGCCGGTTTTTGCGAAAGTAAAGGCCATACAGCGCTAGGGCTATAAACGGAGTGGCGAGGGTAATGCGGCGCAATTCATTGACGGCGACTTCGTGGAGTGTTGGATTGAGGAAAAAAACGGCCGTGAGTAGCAACGCCCATCGCGGAGCTGCATGGCGGGCTATGAGCCACAAGATTAGACCGGTTGTAGCAAGTCCGGCCGCTTGAATCAAGAAGAAAACACGCGGATCTTCCCAAATCAGTAGGGCGGGCGAAAGCAAAATAAAAATCGGGGTGAAATGGTAGGCAAGCGAGCTATAGCCGATGAGACTGGAGTAGAGGATGTTGCCGCGTAGGGTATGCCACATCGATTGGGTGTACAGAACGACGTCGGGGGCCTGCATGTGAAATACCGCATATTGGCGAAAGACCATCCATGAAATGACACTAAAAAAGGTAAGCGCCATCCCCCATACAAGTAAATGTTCAGATTGTTTGATGCGGGTAGTGAAGGTTTGTTTGGTCAAATTAATCGTTTTAAACTTTTCTTTTCAGAATTATGCATGAAGGCGGATTTTACCATACACCCAAACGGTCAATCGAATATCTTAGATTTAGATCGTTAATCTATTAGCACCTGTTCCTTGGCTCTGGCTTACTGTAAAATCAACCTATGAATACTCAACTGATCAACATTATCTTCGGCATGAAGGTCAAACAAGCACGGCTCGATACCGGAATGACCCTGACAGAATTTGCCTCCCAAGCTGAGCTTTCTCCTTCTTACGTGACGGAAATCGAAAAAGGACGTAAATATCCTCGGGCGGATAAGATTATGAGGATCGCTGAGGTGTTGCATAAAGATTATGACGATTTGGTTTCGATCCGTTTAGAGCCACCATTGACCCATTTGGGAACCGCTTTATCATCACCCGTACTGGGCCAATTTCCGTTTGAAGAGTTTGGCATTGAGATGAGCGATATTGTCGGGTTGCTGACCCGATCCCCTGATAAAGCAAGTGCTTTGCTACATGCGGTGTCTGAGGTCGGCCGTCAATATGACCTGCAGGAACATCACTTTTTATGGTCAGCATTGCGTTCGTACCAAGAATTGCATGATAATTATTTTCCAGATTTAGAAGATGCGGCCGCTAATTTCGCCAAAGAATACGAGCTAAATAAAGATGGGCAAGTCACCGATGATGCGCTCCGCAACATCCTTGAAAAAAAATATAATTATATCCTTGACCAAGATCGGTTGAAAGATGACGCCGAGCTTCAGCAATATCGCTCTGTATTTATTCGGGGAAACAAACCGCGTCTACTACTAAACACCAAACTACACGCATACCAGATTCGGTTCTTGCTAGCGCGCGAGATCGGCTATGTAGCCCTTAAGTTAACCGATCGAGCCAATACGACTCCGCCAAATCAAGTTGATTCCTTTCAGCAGGTGTTAAACGACTTTAGAGCATCTTATTTTGCAAGTGTGCTACTCATGCCTCGGCCGCAGATGCTTGAGGATATTCAAGCGTTTTTTGATCGAGAAGAATGGTCGCCCGACATGCTCAAAGCGATGATGGATAAATACCGAGTCACACCTGAAAATCTGATGTACCGCTTTAGTGAACTTATCCCTCAATTTTTTGGGCTACCCATTCACTATTTGCGAGTGCACCGTGAGGGAGATCGCTACCGGCTGGTCCGCCAGCTTAATTTGAACCGCTTGCGTGTCCCAAACGGTTTGGCGGCCGATGAGCATTTTTGTCGCCATTGGCTTGTCGTTCGTCTGCTGACAGAGCTACAAGAAAAACGAGCGTCGGGTGACTCGACCGATATGAACTCACCCGTGATTGGGGTACAAGTGTCAGAATATCTCGATCAAAAAGCGTGGTTCTTCTGTTTTGGATTTGCGCGTGAAATGCCGCTCGAAGGGGTTGATAGTTGTGGCATTATTGGCTTTCGGATCGAACCGAATTTGCGCAACACGCTTCGCTTTTCAGGCGATGTCAATGTCCCACAAGTGACAATCAATGAGACGTGCGAGCGTTGCTCGTTGACGGCCGCGCAGTGTACGTTGCGGGCGGCCCCTCCTCGTGTGCTTGAAAACAACAAATTGAAAGACTCTCGCCGCAAAGCGTTGCAAGAGCTTGTGGCTGAGATGCGCAGCTAAATTTTAGTAGGAAGTGATTAGTTATTAGTAGCTGGCATATAGGCTAACTACTAATCACTAATCACTAGTAACTTCTCTATGACTACACTAAACCAGGGAACATCCCACGACTTTTGGAATTTTAAACGCAGACCGCTCGATGCGATTTTCCGGCCGGAAAAAATCGCTATTATCGGTGCAACTGAGCGTGAAGGAAGTGTCGGCCGAACAATTACGCAAAATTTACTAGAAGGGAGCTGGACCGGGAAGTTGTATATGGTCAACCCCGGCCGATGGCGCGTATTTGGCGAAAAGACATACAAAAACATAGAAGAGATTCCAGACGAAGTTGATCTAGCCGTTATTGTGGTTCCTGCTCAATATGTCACCCAGGTTGTTCAAGAGTGTGTGGATGCTCATATTCCAGGGGCGATTATTATTTCGGCCGGTTTTAAAGAGATTGGTGAAGCAGGCGTGGCGCTTGAGCAAGAGATTCTAAAAATCGCACGCACGGGAAACTTACGCATCATTGGCCCCAACTGCCTGGGTGTAATGAACCCACTTACCGGCATGAATGCGACTTTTGCCAGCAAAATGGCCCGGCCGGGGAATGTCGGTTTTATTAGCCAGAGCGGCGCAATGTGTACCGCCATTCTCGACTGGTCGATGACAGAAAACGTCGGCTTTAGTGCATTTGTTAGCATCGGGTCAATGTTAGATGTCGATTGGGGGGACATCATCACTTGGCTGGGAGACGATCCAAAAACGAAAAGCATTGTGATTTATATGGAGTCTGTTGGGGATGCTCGGTCATTTTTATCGGCCGCCCGCGAAGTTGCCCTCACCAAACCGATCATCATCATTAAACCGGGGCGCACGGCGGCTGCGGCGCAGGCGGCCGCAAGCCACACCGGATCGCTGACCGGCAGCGACGAAGTGCTCGATATTGCGTTTAGGCGCGTAGGGGCACTACGCGTTGATCATATCTTCGAGCTATTTTACATGGCGGAATTGCTATCGAAACAGCCCCGTTCGCGTGGACCTAAGTTGACCATTATTACAAATGCGGGTGGCCCTGGGGTATTGGCAACTGACGCTCTTTTAGGATCAGGTGGTCAGCTCAGCCAGCTTTCGGATGAGGTGGTGGAGCAGCTCAACGATATTTTGCCAGCCCATTGGAGCCATGCGAACCCGATTGACATTTTAGGGGATGCAACGCCCGATACCTATGTTAAAGCGCTTGAAATTGCCACGACAAATAAAGACTCAGATGGCTTTTTAGTGGTGCTGTCTCCACAAGCGATGACCGACCCAACCCGCACGGCCCAAGGATTGGTTGATTATGTCAAAGCGCAAAAAGGGAATCGGCCGTTTCTTACGAGTTGGATGGGTGGCAACGACGTGCGGGGCGGGAAAGATATTCTGAACCAAGCGGGTATTCCGACCTTTAATTATCCAGACACGGCCGCACGCATGTTTGGATACATGTGGCGTTATGCCCAAAACTTGCAAAAGGTGTATGAAACACCTCGTTGGCAGGGGGATTTTGAGCCAGATCGCGAGCTGGTTGCGGAGATGATCAGCTCAATTCGGGTGACCGGCCGAACGATTTTGACTGAGTTTGAATCGAAAACGATGTTGGCCGCTTATGGTATTCACACTGTGCCGACCCATCTGGCAAAAACGGCTGACGATGCGGTTGCGAAGGCAGAGCAGATCGGTTTTCCTGTTGTTGTGAAACTTAACTCTGAAACAGTCACGCATAAAACTGATGTGGGTGGCGTGCAATTAAATTTGAAATCGTCGGCCGAAGTGCGCCATGCGTTTGAACTGATTGAGCTAAATGTAGGCGAGAAATTTTCCCCTGATGATTTTCTGGGGGTCACAGTTCAGCCGATGGTTGATTTGCATGACACCTATGAGCTGATCCTGGGGGCAACGCCTGACCCGCAATTTGGCCCTATTTTGCTCTTTGGCACCGGGGGAACGCTGGTAGAAGTTTATCGTGACAATGCGCTAGAGCTGCCACCGCTCAACTCCAATCTGGCTCGTCGCATGATGGCCCGCACAAAAATCTACGAGGCGTTGCAAGGGGTACGCGGCCGGGATCCGGTTGATTTAGCGGCATTAGAAACGCTGATGATCCGCTTTAGCTACCTGGTTTCAGAACATCGCTTTATTCGAGAGATTGATATCAATCCATTGTTGGCTTCGGCCGATCAACTGATTGCGCTAGACGGCCGAGTGATCCTATATCCGCCTGAGGTGGTCGATGTGCAAGAGCCAGCGATTCGGCCGTACCCGTCGCAGTATGAAATGACGTTTGAGACAAAAGCGGGGCGCATGGTTGAAATGCGCCCCATCCGGCCGGAAGATGAGCCGTTGATGGTAGAGTTTCATCGTGACTTATCGAGCGAGAGCGTTTACATGCGCTATTTCTCAGCATTGGGCTTTAATACCAGAGTGGCGCACAGTCGTCTGATTCGTGTGTGCCATGTTGATTATGACCAGGACATTGCGCTGGTGGTTACCAATGAGAACGAGGCTGGGGAAGATGAGATTATTGCGGCCGGACGTTTGACGAAGGAGCACGGCCATAATTCGGCCGAATATGCGATTTTGGTGGCTGACTTGTGGCATGGACAAGGGATTGGATCAAAATTATTGAAACAGTTGATCGAAGTCGGCAAGCAAGAAAAGCTGGACCGGATCGTGGCGTATATTCTGCCGAACAATGGTGGTATGCGAAAGGTGTCTGAGCGGCTTGGGTTTAAGTTTAAGATGGAAGATGGGGTTTACTTTGCGATTTTGGATTTGACTGAACCGACTATATCCATAAAGAAGTAAATGCAATCTCGCAAAAAAACTATCCTTTCAAGAGTGAAAGGATAGTTTTTTTATCGCCATTATTGATTGTATGGTTTTCCATCATCATTCTGCCCGATCTGCCCGATCTGCCCGATCTGCCCGATCTGCCCGATCT
>JBLIMP010000289.1:0-6094 GCA_047638855.1 Cellvibrionaceae bacterium
CCCCAAATTTCAAGAAATGGAAGAAGGAAAATTAATAAAACAACCGTCCACGAAAGATAATTCATCCATGGGCGTCGTAGAATTGACATGTCCCGTATGTAGGACTCATCGTAATCACCAGCGGGTCTTAGAGCAGCCATAATTTTAGAGGTTAGCTATAGTTGGCTTTGCCAACTGTCTGATTTATTTAAATGCGATCAATACGTTTCTGGCCAAAAAGACCTTCTGGAATGAAAACTAGCACCAGTAGCAGCAGAATGTAGGGGGTTATCTCAAAGCTGTTGCGTACCTCGACAAGTTTGGAAGCTTGGACAAGGGCTTGAGCCAGACCGATGATGACACCGCCTATCATTGCCCCTGCAAACGACTCTAATCCACCGAGTAGAATGGCAGGAAACGCAGCTAATGCGACCAATGCTAAGCTGGTGCTCACCCCAGAAATAGATGCGAGTAAGATGCCACCAAGTGTTGCGATAATTCCGGCAATCGCCCAAGAGAGGGCAAAAACACGTGGGACACGAATGCCGACGGACCGTGCTAGCTCGTGATTTTCAGATGTAGCACGCATCGACAAGCCGGTATCTGTGAAACGGAAGTATGCCATAAGGCAAAAGCAAGCGATGATGGCAACAATAAAAGCAGCCAGGCGATTGTAGGGAACCACCAACTGATTTAAGAAAAATATTGATGAGCCATCCTCAAAAGTTGGCATTACAAAAATCTTGCTTGCTGCCGATGAAAAAAGTGACGGGAAATCTTGTAAAGGCTCAACACCAAAACTAAGAGAAATCACACCCTCAAAAAGCTGTGACAACCCTAGCGTCATTAGAATAATTGATAACAATGGCTGTCCGGTCATGGGGCGGAGAGCAAATCTTTCAATTAAAAACCCTAGAATCACGGCACTAATCAATGCGAGTACAATCGCTACCGGAAGAATAATCCATTTCTCTTCTGTAAACCCCCCAACAAACTGTGCATATAGCCAAGTGAGGTAAGCTCCGATCATGAGCATGTGCCCTTGAGCAAAATTAAAAATTTCAGAAGATCGGTAAATGAGCACGATACCGATAGCGATAAGGGCTAAAACCCCACCTTGTAAAGTGCCATCGATTAGTTTTTGAGGTACAAGAATCCAGTTCATAGTTTTTTCCAGTTTTTCAGTTGCAGATTGACTTAAAGGGCCATCACTCGAAGGTCTGTTTCGATGAGACCTTGGCTACCATCTTGGTAGGTAACAACCGCTTTGACATTGACTCGATCTCGGCCGTCGTACATTGCATTGATGATGTCGCTATATTTATCGGCCAACACATTCCGTTTAAGCTTGCGTGATCGGGTCATCTCTTCTTCATCTGCATCGAATTCTTTATGCATTAAAACAAAGTGGCGAACACGACCATTCTCATCTAAAAACTGATTCACTTCATTTACAGAGTTTGTAACTAGTTCATAAACCTGCTCTTTTTGTGCGAGGTCAGTAAATGTAGTAAAACCAATCCCTTGATTTTCTGCCCAATGGGCCACATTATCAAAGTCGACAATCACTAATGCTGTCACATGATCGCGAGTTTCATCACCTATCGCCATAACATCTTTAATGTAAGGGCTAAACTTTAAGCGGCCTTCAATAAACTGAGGTGAGAAGGTTTCGCCACTTTTGAGGTGCAGCATGTTTTTGAGGCGATCCTGAAAGATAAGATGGCCATCTTCGTCGATATAGCCGGCATCCCCGGTTTTGAACCAACGGGTTCCATCCGAATCAATTGCTAAATCTTCGGCCGTCTTTTCGGGGTCTTTGTAATATCCTTTCATAACGGTTGAGCCGCCAAGATGGATTTCACCTTCATTTGTCACCCTCATTTGTAGACCGGGAAATGGCTTACCTACGCTGGCAACTTTGATGTCATTGTTGTAGTGACCAATCGTTCCGCCACATACTTCTGTAGAGCCATAAATTTGCTTAAGGTTGATCCCGATGGCATGGAACCAGCGCATATGGTCGGGACTAAGTACAGTACCGGCCGTAATTGCCCCGCGAAGATTCACCATACCAAGCTGATTGCGTAGCGGGGCAAAAACAAGAAAATCACCAATCGTGTTGGCGATCTTTGTTGCAATTCCAGGATTGGTTCTGTTGAATTTCGCATCTGCTATCTTGTAGCCAACTGGTAAAAAGATTTTGTATAGCCACTGGTTCAGCCGGGTTGCATCGCTCATGCGTACCTGCACTAAACCTAGTAGTTGGTCCCATAAGCGAGCGTTATAGAAAAGAACCTCAGGCGCAATTTCTCGAATATTTTCCCGTACCGTTTCTGGTTCTTCTGGGAAATTCATGATGACACCCAAAATAACATGGGGGGCAAATCCTAAGGCGGTTTCAACGATCCAGCCTAGTGGTGCAAACGAAAGATGATTGTCTGTGTCATAGCGAGGTTCGATTTCAGCGCCTCTCAAAACAACTGAAACGATATTGTTATGGGTAAGCATGACCCCTTTTGGCAATCCTGTTGTACCAGACGTGTATGAGATAAGGGCAATATCAGCACCATCGCCTTTCCAAATCGCATCTTCAAATTTTGTGGGGTTGGCAGGAAGTGCAGCCCGGCCGATTTCGCAGACTTCGGTAAACGAGATGAGCCAATCATTTTCCAAGTTCCATAAACCCCGGTCGTCCCAATAAATTACTTTGCGCACATTTGGAACTTGGTCCTGAATTTCAAGCATTTTGTCGCATTGTTCTTGGTCTTGGGCCAGGACATAGGTTGAATCAGAGTGATTGATGATATATGCCATCTCAGTTGCAATCGCATCTGTAAACATGCCAGTAATGCCGGCTCCCGTCGTTAGAACACCTAAATAGGCCCAAAGATATTCCCTGTCGTTGTCACCAACAGCGCATACGTGCTCGTCACGTGTTAGACCTAGCTCCATCATACCCAGCGAAAAAGCTCTAACGGTTTCGTACGATTCGGCCCAAGTCCATGTGCGCCAAATCCCAAACTCTTTTTGGCGAATCGCCTCTTTTGGCTCGGTGTACATATTGACCCGAGCAAGAAAATATTGAGAGAGTGTCTCCGGCTGGTTCATATTACTCCTCTTCTCCTAAGTATGCGGCGATCACTTTTTCGTCATTTTTGATGGAATCAGGAACACCATCTGCGATTTTTTCACCAAAATCAATCACAACGATCCGGTCAGAAATGTCCATGACAAGCCCCATGTCATGTTCGATTAAAACAACGGTAATACCACGGCGTTCGTGAATATCCAGCACAAAACGCGCCATGTCTTCTTTTTCTTCAGCGTTCATTCCGGCCATGGGTTCATCTAATAGAATAAGCTCTGGCTCAAGGGCTAGGGCGCGGCCCAGTTCAACACGTTTACGCAGGCCGTAGGGTAATGCACCCACAACTGATTTGCGGATCTGTTCAATTTCTAGAAAGTCGATGATTTCTTCGACATACTCCCTATGTTCGATCTCCTCTCGCTGGGCTTGTCCCCAATAAAGCATAGATGCAAGAGACCCTTGTTTCATATGAATGTGCCGGGCGGCCATTAAATTGTCAAGGGTGCTTAATCCGGTATAAAGGGCGATATTTTGGAATGTACGAGCCATCCCTAGTGACGCGATATTGTGAGGTGGTGTCTTGGTTACATCCTGGCCGTTGAACATGATTCTGCCTTTTTGCGGCCGATAAAAACCACTCATGCAATTGAGCATCGAGGTCTTGCCAGCACCGTTTGGGCCAATAATCGCGCGGATTTCTCCTTTTTGAATATCGAAGCTGACATTCTTAAGGACCCGATTCGCGCCAAAGCTCAGTTCAACCCCTTCTACACTTAAGATTGGATTGTTATTTTCTTCCATCTTCCCCTTTGATTTTTAATTTTTCAAGATGTTAGCCACTTGCTTATCGTACTTGGCTAAACTTCGAAACTATGTACTTACTAATTGATAAGTTATCAATTTTGAACGATAGCACAACGAGTTTTTTGTGCAAGATTTATACCGATCATGTGTGATGGCTTGTAAATATCGATAAATATCTAAAGTTACCCGCTGGTAACTTGGTTACTTTAGCTAATATTCTAAAAATTGCAAGCGGATGTCTACGACGTATAGAACCTGGGTAAAATGGTGGGGAAATTGATTTGGAGGCGAAAAAACAGGATGTGCCCTTGTTGTAATGGAATGAACGATGTAAATGACCTTGATAATTTTTTTGACGAAAAATACCAGTTCCGTCATGCAGATGATTATTTGCGAAAAGGTCTCAATAAAGAGAGCCAACGGCTAATCACTTGGGTGAGTAAGAGACTAGATGGCTCTGAAACGGTGATGGAGATTGGCTGTGGTGGTGGGATGCTTCATCACGAGCTTTTGCGCACCCACAATGTAAGCCATGCTATAGGCATTGATGCATCTTCGGCCGGACTTAAAGCCGCTGCCCGTAATGCAGATCAACTGGGTTTAACAGACCAGATTACCTATTATCGGCAAGATTTTGCTCAAAATGCGGAGAAACATGCTAAGGCAGACCTAGTCGCAATGGACCGTGTGATTTGTTGTTATCCGTACCTTGATTTGCTGCTGGGGCAGGCGACACAAAAGACCGGCCGGTACCTAGCAATCAGTTTTCCATCAGAAAACGTTGTTTTGAAAGTTGGGATTAGAATCGCGAGTTTCTGCCTTGAGCTATTTGGCTCTGGATATCACCCGTATTTGCATAGGCACGTGGATATACGCCAAACGGCCGAACGAGCAGGTTTGAAACTGGTTCATTCGGATCGCTATTATCTTTGGAAGATTATGGTTTTTGAACGTTAGGCTGCATCATTTTCGCTAGTCAACGTTAGCTGTGCAATCACCGTGCCTAAAACATAAAGTTCGTTTTCGAACTCGCAGCAAAGGTTCTATAATTCTTCAACCCTCTTACTATTAGCAAATCTACCAGTAAATAAAGCGACCAACTATATTTTTCAAGAGAGAACCAGATGAATAATGACAGTAGTTTAAAGGACCATGATGATATCCCCGGCTTCAGACAAGTACCTCGTACAGGTGTGATCTACGTGATGCACAAAGCGACTGAAAGGGGGTTTAGTTATGATAACCCTGAATGGGCCAACTTGGGACAAGGGGCACCGGAAGTTGGTCCGCTGGAAGGTTCCCCTGAGCGAATAAGTACGATTACGATTGATATGAATCGGCATGAGTACGGTCCGGTTACCGGCCAAGTGGAACTACGCCAAAAAGTGACGGACCTGTACAACAACCTGTACCGCAAAGATAAAGCGTCAAAATATACCTATGAAAACGTGAGTTTAGCCGGTGGCGGCCGTATTGCGCTGACTCGCCTAGCCGCAGCTTTGGGCAATATCAATATGGGTCATTTTTTGCCCGACTATACCGCCTACGAAGAGCTTTTGAGCGTTTATACCGATCCCGATTTTGCTTGACCCTGAGCTGGGCTACAAAATTCCGATGCGACATTTACGCAAAGAGATCCAAGGACGTGGATTAAAAGCGTTGCTTGTTAGTAACCCTTGTAATCCAACAGGACAAGTTATTGAGACGAACCAGCTTCAGCAGTGGGTCGAAATGGCCAGTGAATTACGTTGTTCACTTATTTTTGATGAGTTTTATTCCCACTATATTTATAATGGGCCGACACAGGGTGATCCGCGTACGGTATCCGCGGCCGAATACGTAGAAGATGTAAACACAGATCCAGTTGTGATTGTGGACGGCTTAACAAAGAACTGGCGTTATCCTGGTTGGCGTATCAGTTGGACATTGGCTCCCAAGCAAGTGATCGATACGATCGCATCGGCCGGTTCGTTTTTGGATGGTGGGGCCAACAACCCGTTTCAGCACCACGTTCTGGCCCTGCTTGAACCGGAGCACGTCAAGGCTGAAACAATGGCAACCCAAAATGTGTTTCGGGAAAAACGCGATTATTTACTGCTCAGACTACGCAAAATGGGAATCCGGGTCGAGGCGGAGCCAGCCGGGACTTTTTATGTTTGGGCAAATTTAAGCCATTTACCAGAACCTTTGAATGATGGGATTCGCTTTTTTGAAGAAGGG
>JBLIMP010000290.1:0-6088 GCA_047638855.1 Cellvibrionaceae bacterium
GTTGTGCCTGCCCGAATAGCTATATCGCCCAAGCGGTCCCCCGGCCGTACCAAGTATTGAAACCATGAAGGGGGTGGCGCCGTGCAACGAATGGTTGATAGTGGGGTGACTGTAATCTCAGGGGAAGTCACGCTCTGCCGAGTAGGTTGGGACGTAGTAGGGGTTTGTGAAGAATTAAGGCTCGGTTTGGGGGTATTAGTTGCGATGCGTACGACAGAAGAGCCTCCTTCAACTGGTGTTCCATCTTTGTCAAATTCCTGATCTAAACGATCACCGGAGCCTGTATAAATAGTGATGCCACTCCCTTGAACCGCCAAATTGTCGGCCGAAGATACCACCAGCGCAATAAAAATCGCAAAAATAAGGTTTGCAATCACAAAAAGCGGATGAGTAAGATTCGGCCTTTGACCTTTCCCGTTGTTATTGTTTTTCACGTGCCATCGGCTCCACAACATTCGGCTGGTCAGCATCGGTTTCCAATAAAGGCAGAACGATTGTTGTTTGATAACTACCCTTGCCACGGTCTATATCGGTCCATACCCGCCCCGCATGGGCTTTAACAATCGCACGAACACCATCTGCTGCTAACTGAATAGAAGCCTGATCGCCTTGACTGCCATTTGTTTTTGTGGGTAAGACCGCATTATCTGTTCGGGTTGAAAAGATCAGAAAGCGTAATAAGTCAGATGGATTATGTTCATTTTCGTCTAGATTCTCTATCTCGTCGATCTTTAAAGTCACATGTAGCACCCCTTCATCTTGCATGACACTTACTGTGTGACTAAAGACAGAGGTGAAGATATGGTTGAGAGTTGCCGTCCCCATGGGGATAAGCGGGAATTGCTCATCCATCTCTATATTTAATCTTATATTGCGAGTTTCAAAAATTTCCCCGAGTGTGGTGATCGATTCTGTAAAAACAGAGTCGAGATCGGAAACAGATAATGAAGAGACGCGTTCTTGCCACAATGAGTCTAAACGATCTAAAAGGAGCGATACACGACTTGTACTATTTTTGATGCGTTGCAATAAATCAACTTGCCTGACCGAAATAATTTCTGAATTGTCAGTCAAAAGCATGTCTGTATATGATTGGATCAGGGCCACGGGCGTACGAATCTCTTCCCCCGGTGATGAGTATGCCGTATCCTGGGTTCCCGATCTCATATGGTCTAATTTGAATTCTAATTGCTCGATGCGTTGTTGCGAAAGCTCAAGCTCACTTGAGTATTGACTGATTATTTGAGAATACTTTCTTAAAGTTGGCACTTCATTTCCCGTGGACTTGTTTTGAGATTGAGAATCCCCTAGGGATATTTCAGTTTCAATCAGAGCCTCTCGCAATACTGAAACCTCTTGCTTCAACTCATCTAGTTCGGGTGTAAGCGAGTCTGATCTTTTTTCTAATGTTTTTTGCGCAGTTTTGAGATCTTTTTGCACCTCGCGAAATTTTTCTTGAATTTGAATCAACCGCTCTGCGAGTGAATGGTTGTCCTCTTCAAGCGCGTCGATCTTGGCCGTAATTTCTAGATCATCGACAATGCCTAATCCTTTTTCTGCAAATTCTAGCCTGGTAATTTTCTCACGATCTAGAAATGAACGAGTGATATGGGCACCTAGCCGTTGGATAGCGGCTCTATCTTCTTCTGGCCAATTTGGCTGTTGAGGTAACGCGCCTATCAGTAGAAAGCCGACTTTTTGCTCCCCCCGGACAAGGGGGATAGTTAAAATTGGGGTTATGTATCGGAGGTGAAGCTCTTGATGTAGCTCGTAAACTTTTCGGTTTGTGTCGCTTGAATGAGGTGATAATTGCACAACTGATTGCGTGTCTAATGCGCGGAGCACAAATGGCCAGTCGGCTAAGTTGAGCATCCAACGGCGTGGCTCTTCAAAAACAAGCCCGGTCGCATCTTTCTGCATAATAGCAAGATCTGCATATTGCTCATCTTCGTTTGAAAAAGATGCCAACCCTAAGAACTGAATCCCATAAAGCCCATCAAACAATTCGGCCGTATGTTCGACTCGATTGAGCAGGGTGTCAGATTCAAGTAATTTGACAGCTTGCTCTACCAGTGTGGCCAACTGATTTTGACCTTTACCTACCACCTCGGTTTGATCGAGCAGGTAGAACATGATACGGCGGTAGACAAGCGCAACCAAAAGTGGTGCTGTTACCAGCCAAGCGAGTCTGTCCCAAACGGGTACAACGCCGGTAGAGATTTGAGTTGATAAACCGGTTGAAATTAAAGCGGCCGGACTAACGGCGAAGAAATGAAGAGTGAGTGCAAAGCCTATGGGCAGAACGATTGCTAAGCGTAAAAGCCAATCAAACGGCCGCATAGAAGCGAGTGTGACGATGCAAATTACTGTTAGAACCAGCCCTGCTCCTGCCCAGGCGGGGGCTTGAGCCGTATTCGCATATGCCTCTACATTGATTCGACTGACCCAATCGAGGACTGCAAAATAGATTGCAATCAATGACCCAACTGTGAGAATGAATAAACTTATCGTTCGTACTGTGGTTGCTTCATCGCGGTCAGGGACCATGCACCATGTCAAAAAGGCGATAGAAATGAGACCCAAACCCTTATCAACAGGGACGAGGTTCATGCGATGTTCAGCATATAAAATTAAAATGACAGCCCATAGCAATCGAATTAAGAGCATTGCACCCGTGCCGATTGTCAATTGTTTTGCAAATTTATCTTCAGGGGAGTTTCGCCATAGCCAAAATGATAGGCCGAAGGATATTTGGAGGCACAAGAAAAGAATAAGATGATAGGCGAAATTTTCTGGGGATTGGCTAACGAGCTTTAAAGCTTGTTCAAATATCATGAGTAAGTGTGGTCAGGGCTGTTTGAGAGGTTGATTGATGGACAAGATTTAGGCGATGGTTTCTTGAGTCCCCTGACTGAACATGGCCCCAATTGTAGCATAAGGCCCATACGAGCAGTTTGTGATAATCACTTAATTTTTACGGGGTAACGCAAAAATTAATGGTTTTTTTGCAAGATCTCTAAAACATGCTCTTTGCTTATATCTTGCATATTTGAGTAGAAGGCTTCAATTCCACAATCTAATGATTCCGGGGCTTGTAGTGCAATAACCTCGTCTGCAAAGTCAGCAAGTGCGGCTAGCGTAGACGCGGGTGCCACGGGGATAGCTAGAACAATCGAGGTGGGGCGCTCAGCCCATAAGCCGCGTAAGGTTGCGAACATTGTGGCCCCTGTAACAACATTGTCATCGATGATGATGACCGTCTTGTCTGTTAGTTTCGAATGCGGGATGATGCTGCGATAGTCTTCGGTTGTTGATTTAATGCTTTTTTTCACAGCTTCGACCTCAGCCTGAATGGCTGTTTCGTCTAGGCCAAGAGCTGTGACAAGCGGCCGGTTGATAAATACCCGCCCACGCTCAGTGACAGCGCCGATGACAATGTCTTTACGGCCGGGAGCAAGTATCTTTCCAGTGACCATAATATCAAGCGGTAGATCTAAATGATGGGCAACTTGAGCCGCTACAGCCACACCCCCACGGGGAACACCCACTACAACCGCATGTGAAAGCTCTGGCTTGCGAGCCAGTAAATCAGCTAATAAAGGGGCGAGTAAGTCACCTGCATGGATTCGGTTTTCAAAGACAATTGCAGACTGATCGACGGAAAGATTTTGTTTGGGTAGTTTGATCATGGAAAACACCGATCGGCGACTTGATTTCTAGCAGAGGAACTGAGAATAATATAACGGAGTCCTTCAGCTTAGTTTGGGCCCACTTGTGCAAAATCTTTTGGGAACTAATTCCGTACCAGATTAATGATGTGGGACAACTAATGAATAATAGCATATTCTACGACTAGATATCGCTAGATATGGTACATTTGTTAGGCAATTCGTAATTACACAGACATAAATTTACCGTCTTGAATCGGTACAAAACAATAAGGTTAAGGTCATATACATGCAGCTTGATACAGTCATTTTTAATTGTGATGGTCGATTCTTTCGATTCAAACAACAAGGGCAACAATATATTTGCGATGTTTGTTACTGGCGTGGAGAGTTGAGTTTGCTTGAAGATGGGACGTGGATTGCAGAGATCAAGCAAAAGTATGACCCATTTGAGCATTATCAATCAGACCCGCCGCTTGAAAGTCAAAACGCCGGGATGCATTGGATTACATCCCGGCTCATCAAGGCTGAACAATAAGGATCGCGTTTGATGATCTATCACTCGCCACTATAGAGCAATAGAAAATCGATTGCGGTTCCAACCCCTTTATCAAACATGCTTAGATAGTTATTTTCATTGGGGCCATGTGCTTGCCCTCCTTTGTGGGCGTATCCCATCATCACAATTTCGTCGGTGATGGTAGCAAAAGTAGATGCGATAGGGACGCTTCCACCCGCAACCTCCATGACCGTTTTTGCACCCCAGTGGTTTTCATAGGCTTGGTTCGCCACTGCGACCGCCTTCGAATCATAGGGCAACCTTAAAGCTGTTGAACCCATATCTTGCATGATGACGTCTACTTTAACGGTATGTGGTGTTAGTTCTCTAATGCGTGCTTCCACAGCTTTGAAAATTTGGTCTGGTGTCTGATTTGGCACGAGCCGACAGGTGATTTTTGCACCAGCTTTAGCGGGAAGGACTGTTTTAACCCCATGTCCTGAGTAACCACCCCAAATGCCGTTAATTTCCAATGTCGGTCGAATACCTGCCTTTTCTTGTATCGTATAGCCAGCTTCCCCCCAAACGGCCGGAGCTGCAGCCGTTTTTTGCCAGCTTTCGTCATAATAGCGATTTGCAGCGTCTATCGCTTGACGCTCAATCGGGTCCGGTTCAGGTACGTCGTCATAAAAACCAGGGACGGTGATCGTCCCATTCTCGTCATGCAACGCCGCCAGAATTTCAGCTAAAGCCTGGATTGGGTTGTGGACATTGCCACCGAAATGGCCACTGTGTAAATCACGAGCGGGTCCATAAACGTGTATTTCGAGAGAGACAATACCACGCAGGCCGATGACCATTGAGGGTTGGTCGGGGGTAATAATGGGCCCGTCACTAATCACAGACACATCGGCCGCCAGCCGATCAGCATGTTTGGCGACAAAAGCGTTAATCGTTTCCCCACCTGATTCTTCTTCTCCTTCGAGGATAAATTTGATATTGACGGGTGATTTTTCAGGCGAAGCCAAAAGCGATTCAATGGCGCGTAACTGCGTAATTACATTAATTTTGCTATCAGTTGCACCACGGCCGTATAAAATGCCATTCTTCACCACTGGATCAAATGGATCAGTGTGCCAGCCATCTTCGAGTTCGGCCGGTTGAACGTCGTAATGGCAGTAAATCAGAACCGTTGGAGCCTCTGGACCTGCACCCATCCATGTGCCAAAGACAAGTGGATGGCGACCTTCTGGCATGTTGATTTGTTCAACGGTGTCAAAGCCTACTTTTTGCATTTCCCCTTCAATCCAATCGGCCGCAGCCCGCACATCGGCCGCATGTTCCGGTTGCGTGCTAATGGATGGGATTCGGATCAAATGTTTTAAGTCTTCGAGAAATCGATTGCTGTGTTCACGAGCGTATTGATGAGCGGCGTGCATTTTTTTCTTCCTTTTATTGTATTTAGATAATATTTAGGGCGGTTTTGAATGAAACCTACAAGGTTTAATCAAGCGATATCACCGTGACCTATAATAGAGTCATTTCTTTAAATGAGCGACATGAGGCGACATTTTTTCGCCTTAAATAAGCCAATTCAAGACACGAATTTTATGAATCGAAACGAACTTATTCAATATTATAAAAATAATCCGGCTATATCAGTTCTGATCATTGGTGGCGGGATTAATGGGCTTGGGGTTTTTAGGGATTTAGCATTGCAAGGGGTCGATGTGTTGCTTGTTGATAGAGCTGACTTCTGCTCTGGGACCAGCGCAGCTTCATCTCGTATGGTTCATGGGGGGATTCGCTATTTGGAAAATGGAGAGTTTCGCTTGGTGAAGGAGGCTGTGCAGGAGCGTAACAGACTGATTAAAAATGCACCGCATTATGTGAAGCCACTGCCGACAACTATTCCGATTTT
>JBLIMP010000291.1:0-6023 GCA_047638855.1 Cellvibrionaceae bacterium
GAGCCGGATCACATCAATCCCACGTTGCTGCATTTGATTGGCTTTGTGCCAAATGTCAAAGGCACCCGCACTTACTTTCTTTTCTGCCAAAGGGCTGATTTTGGGCATAGTATTTTTGGTTAGTTGGCTGGTTGGCTGGTTAGTTGGTTAGTTGGTGTGGTCGTTAGTTAGTTGGGCAGTTAGTTAGTTGGGCAGTTGGTTTACCCTGAGCTTGTCGAAGGGTTAGCAAGGCTGAACAATTAGAAACCAACTATCTAACCATCACACAAATAAATTTTCACCTCTCGATTTTACCCATTATAATTTTTCTACCCATGATTTCATTACTCACAATCGGCTCACGCGGCGACTTACAACCATTTTTAGCATTGGGCATAGGACTCAAGAATGCTGGGTATCCGGTTCGGCTGGTAACGGCCGAACGCTACCGCCCCTATGCCGAGCAATATCATCTCGATTTTGTCGGTCTTTCGGCCGATCCTTTAGAGCTACTACAGAGTGCCGATGGGCAAGCTTGGCTTAAATCTGACAACAACCCGCTTGCGCTCATTACCAATCTAATCAAGCTGGGCAAACCAACGTTTCAGCAAATGCTGGCTGAAATCGAAACCGCTTTGGCGGGTAGCGAACTCATCCTGTACTCGCTGTTTGGCTCGCTAGCGTTTAATTTGGCTGAGAAATGGCAAATCCCAGCCATAATGGTCAACCTACAGCCGATTATGGGACAGACGTCTGAATTTCCGGCCGCAGGTTCTCCGCTACTCAATCTAGCCATTCCAATACTCACACGTAGCTACAACCGGTTTTCATACAAATTCGTAGAACAAGTCATGTGGCAGCCGTTCCGAGCCATCGTACAAAAATGGCGTGTTGAACATTTAAACTTGCCAAAAGAAAATTTCTGGGGACCTTACCGAAAATTGGACCAACATAAAACGCTGACACTGCATGCTTATAGCCCAACCGTTGTGCCACGTCCGGCCGACTGGCCCACCCACCATCAGACAACCGGCTATTGGTTTTTGCCACCACCCCAAAATTGGCAGGCTCCGGCCGATCTCGTAAAGTTTTTAGCGGCAGGTATGGCACCCGTTTACATCGGTTTTGGATCGATGGTAGACGGCGAGCCGGAACAGTTGGCGAACCTAATTGTAAATGCGGTGAAGCAATCAAACGTACGTTGCGTCCTTTCGGCCGGCTGGGCCAACTTGGAGGCTAACGACTTACCCGATTCAATCTTTCTGCTGTCAGATGACATTCCGCATGACTGGTTGTTTGAACAGGTGGCTGGGGTTGTGCACCATGGGGGTGCCGGCACAACAGCGGCCGGACTGCGGGCGGGTAAACCCTCGTTTGTGGTCCCCTATTTTGCAGATCAGCATTTTTGGGGCGGCCGGGTGTATGCATTGGGCGCGGGGCCACGGCCGGTGCGCAGGCAAAAGCTCACTGTTAACTTGTTGGCAGTTGGGTTACACGGGTTGGTTAACAATCGACAAATGCGGGAAAATGCGACCTTTATCGGTCAAAAGATTCAGCTAGAAAATGGGGTCGAGCAGGCAATCAACTATTTAAAAACAACGGTTC
The DNA here is from genome assembly GCA_047638855.1 of Cellvibrionaceae bacterium. Lineage (GTDB taxonomy): Bacteria > Chloroflexota > Anaerolineae > Promineifilales > Promineifilaceae > WTJY01. Next base: position 1,585 of record JBLIMP010000291.1, read on the forward strand.
TTCGATAGATCCTACGGTGATAAGATGATGGGTTGCATTCATCCCATCAGAAGAACCGAAACGAAGTCAGCAATCAGTCTTTGGAAATAACATCATGACAAAAAATCAAATCCCCCACATCGGCCAAATCGCTATCACTGTCAGCGAAGTTAAAAAAGTACTCCCTTTTTACCGAGACGTTTTAGGGCTTGAATTCCTGTTTTCGGCCGGAACCGGTCTTGCTTTTCTACAGTCTGGTGAAACCCGTGTGATGCTGAGTACTCCCCAAGGGGCAGGTGCAGAAATCGGTAAAAATTCAGTCTTGTACTTTGACGTCGAAGGGATTGAAAGCAGCTATGAGGCGATGGTTAATAAGGGGGGCACGGCCGAACGCAAGCCGGAAATGGCCGCCCAGATGGGTGAAACAGAGCTTTGGCTCGCTTTTTTGCGCGACCCTGATGACAACTTGGTGGGTCTGATGGAGGAAAAAGCGGCCGAACTAAACACGCTCACGCAGTTCGGTTGATCAGGTTGAAAATTATGCAGTTAAAATAAAACTAAGGTTTGCCTGCCATCCGGCCCAACGCACATTCAACGATGACAGAGTAGAAAACGGGGTTTATTGGGAAAACAGGTTATTCAACAGGGAAATACAGCACAAATTTTGTAGACACGCCAACTTGGCTCTCAGCCCAAATTGCACCCTGATGGCTATGCATAATGCCCAGCACATTGGCCAAGCCTAGCCCGCTCCCGGTACGTTTAGTTGTGAAAAATGGATCGAAAATTTTTGCTAAATGCTCCGGTTTTATACCGGAACCATTATCTTCAACCGTTAAGGTTACGTATCGGCCCGACTTAATCAATTCGCCTGTAAATTGTTTATGAAGTCCCTCTTCAGCTTGAAGCTTTAACGAATGTGTCATTATTTTTATCACCCCGCCATTCGACCTCATCGCCTGACTTGCATTCATAACAAGGTTGACAATAATTTGACTAATCTGGGCATGATCGGCTGTGATCAACGGCAAACCGGTTTCTAGCTCAAGCTGAAGATCAGAATAGGCTTCAAGCCCCGCCCATAAAAGCTTCTGGTTTGCTTTTGCAGTCACATTGAGATCAAGGGGCAAATGTTTCTTTTTGTTTTGCCCTGCAAACGTCAACATTTGGCGGGTTAAATCGACTGAATTTCGAGCCGCATTTAAGATATTCTCTAAATATTTTTGAGCCGGATTGTCAACTGTTATTTTTTTCGATGCTATGGACGTATTGGTCATAATAACCGATAGCAAGTTGTTGAAATCATGCGTAATCCCATCAGCCATGAGAACTAAGCTTTCAAATTTTTGCATTTGGCTTAGAACCGCCTCACTCTTTTTGCGCCTGGATATATCGTTAATCGTCGTATTCCAATTCGTCACTTGGTCTATCGGATCAATAACCGCAACGCTTTCAAAGTTAGCACAAAAATCGACTCCATTATTCTTTTTTAGCGTCAACTCACATGAGTAGGAATCTTTAGAGCGGGTGACTATTTTGCGATGATGATGGTAGGCGATCACACTTTCATCAGCCACAAAGGCAGACAACGGCCGATACAGTAGCTCAGCTCGCTTACGGCCGAACATTGTTGCGGCCGTTAAGTTTGCTCGAATAATCAACCCCTCTCGATTAATGGTTAAATAGCCGACAGGCGCATAATCATAAAGCTCAATGTACTCATTTCTAGAGGCTTTAAGTTGATCTTGGGCACGTAACAGCTCTTCTGTCTGTAGCAGCAGCTCCTGTTGATGCAGCTCGAACTCATGAATCATATCTTGCAGAGCACCGTCTGATAACACAGTTTCATCTTTTTTCGAGGCCGGCCGGTTTCGAATCAGCCGTTCAGCCTGATTGCGCAATTCTAAATGGTTTCCATTAGTAGTTTTCATTGTTAATCGTCCTAAATATTCGCCCATTCAAGAATGGTAACAAACTTACAGATAGCCACATTAGTGTCTTCTCAAAAGGGATGGGAGGGTATCCTTCGACAGGCTCAGGATGCGTACCCAGAGCCTGTCGAAGGGTGTTTTTCCCAGATTATCGAGAAGACACCTACATGACCTAGCCGTTAGAAATAATCCGGAGCATCACGATAGTCTCAAGTGGCTGCCCATCGGCATCACAAGCCAATGGGCGTTGTGTTTGACGTATCCATTTCCATTCACCACTTCTAGTCTGCATACGATACTCAATGTGTCTTTCCTCTTTATTTAGCTGACTTTCGATTGCTCCTCGGGCCCAAAACGATTTAACCTTTGACACATCATCAGGATGCAATGAATTCATAATTGATCCCGGATTTTTTAGCTCATTTTTGTGATACCCGAGAAACTCATCTCCACTTAAAAATATCACCTTACCTGCTTTTACATTCAAAATATAGATAAAATCCGAAGTCATTTGGGCCACAAAGCGGAATCCATCGTTACGTCGTTTAGTTTCGACTTGATGTTTGTGCAAAGAAGTGACATCAACAAACGACAATACGACCCCATCAATCACATTATCAATGGTTCGATAGGGGAAAATGCGCACCAAAAACCATTCATCATTCTTTGTTCTAACTTCCTCCTCTTTTGGAATAAGTGTTTCTAAAACTGTCGCCGCATCATCTATTAGATTTGGGTATTCCAGATTTGACACAATGTCAGACAGAAGGCGACCTTGATCAGTTTTAATCAGATTAATGACATCGGTGGCGGTCGGAGTAAAAAGTCTAATTCGAAACTCTGAATCCAAAAATATCGTGGCAATCCCTGAACAATTAATAAGGTTGTTAATATCGCTTACTGAACCATTCAGAGATTCGATTGTTTCCTGATGCTCTGAATTGACAGCTACAAGTTCTTCGTTCACTGCTTCCAATTCTTCTCTAGAGGTTTCAATTTCTTCATTAGTCGATTGCATCTCTTCGTTTGCTGACTGCATCTCTTCATTGGCTGATTGCAATTCTTCATTTGTAGCATCCATCACTTCTGTTAGATTTTTTACATATTCTTGCATTAACTGCAATTCTTGCAGCAAGGACGCCTTATCTCCATCACCTTCTATTTTTATAATTGCAATATTCTCTTCATGCTCCCTTCTAAAAGAAGGCAAAATACCTAACGCCTCAAAAATAACCATGATCATTGGCTGATCGTAATCTTCATGATCAATCCGTTGCAGAACAAGGTTAAGCGATTGCACATTCTGACCCGTTCCAACGGTTAGATTTTTGACAACAACCTTCTGTTCCTGCTGGCTGATCCGATGTAAGCCGGTCATAAATTCAAGCTTAATATTTTGATCTATCATGCTTAAAATATTTAAATTCGCAACACCTGTCTGATGATTTAAATAAGGACTGATTAATCCTTGAACATAAATAATCGTACCTGCATGATCAATGACAACAGACGGGGGCGTATAAGATTCTAAAAGAATTTTTTGAGCAATATCTTTTACATCTAAAGTCGATTCTAGCAACAGCTTTGGGCCCATAAGTGGAATCCTTTTTGATTGAGCTATGATTGTTGGCGGCATAAGTAGAAGAGGCCTAATCCAACGGAGAATTTTCTGTTTTTTGTAAATTTTCCATTTTCTATTCACCTGGGAAAACAAATCTGTAAATTCCCCAACAGATTCAGAATTCCCCAAAAACAAGTACCCAGAGGGGTTTAGAGCAAAGTGAAAAAGAGGAAAAACGTTCTTTTGTAAAGACTCATTAAAGTAAATAAGCAGATTGCGATTAGAAATGAGGTCTATGCGTGAGAAAGGAGGATCGTTAATAACGCTGTGAATGGCAAAAATAACCTTGTCTCTTATCAGCTTTTTAATGACATAGCCAGAATCATTCTCTATAAAATAACGCTTGAGGCGACCTGGAGTAATAAATTCAGAAATCGCCTTTGGGTATTGACTACGACGAGCAAAATCAATTGAACTCCCATTAATATCAGATGCAAAAATTTGAAACTTAGCGTGGACACCTTGCTCTTCGATAAATTCTTGTAAAAGGATGGCGATTGAAAAAGCTTCTTCTCCAGTTGAGCAACCTGGAACCCATATCCGAATAGTATCCTCTTGATCCCGGTTCTCTAAAAGCATTGGGAATACATGCGATTTTAAGGCTTCAAAGGCTTCTGCATCTCTAAAAAATCGAGTGACACCGATTAACAAATCTTTAAATAGCGTGTCAAGCTCCTGACCATTTGTTTCCAAATGATGAACATAAGAAGCTAAACCTTGGAGTTGTTTAGCAATTATCCGCTGATCAATCCGTCGAAGAATTGTATTTGGTTTGTAGTTTGAAAAATCGTGCCCAGTATGATCCTGAAGAAGGGTAAATATTTTATCTAGTTCATCAACATCGCATTGATCAAGCAAATTAATATGGTCAGCTAGATTGATTTTTGCCTCTGTCTTTTTACTCATAA
>JBLIMP010000292.1:0-6023 GCA_047638855.1 Cellvibrionaceae bacterium
AATTGTGCCGGACGATGTATCAATTGTTGGATACGATGATATCGAATTCGCGTCACACATTAAACCGACTTTAACAACACTTCGTTTCCAAGGATATGATGCAGGGAAATGCGCATTTGAACGCCTTATGGAAATGATTGCACGGCCGGAGGAGGATTTCCCTCCAGTCGTTCTTGATATTGAACTTGTGATTCGTGATTCAACAAGCACGATTTAGCATTTAGAGCATGCATTCTGGTTGTGGCTTTTAAAATAACATAACCGGTATTGCAGAAAGGAAAATTGTATGATCCCCTTAATTGGCCGAAGATTGTTTTTGGCCTTCCTCACCCTTATTTTAGTCTCCTTGATCGTGTTTATTGCGGTCGAAGCACTTCCTGGTGATATGGCATCTGCCTATCTTGGTCGTGATGCAACCCCCGCAAGCCTTGAAGCCATGCGTGAAGAATTTGGACTCAATGCTCCCGCATACCAGCGTTATTTGACATGGTTCGGTGGTTTTCTACAAGGCGATTTAGGCGATTCCTTAGTCAGAAGAAAGCCGATTGGTGAAGTGATTGGTAATAATCTACGCAACACCATCGTTTTGGCTCTGACCGCTTCAGTTATTGGAATTCCACTTGCGATTGGATTGGGAGTATTTGCTGCACTGACGCGAGATAGATGGCCCGATATCGTTGTCTCGACCATTTCGATTTTTGGGATGACCTTACCAGAGTTCGTGACCGGTACCTTTCTGATATACATTTTCGCAATCAAGCTCAAATGGTTTAAGGGCGTTGCAACGATGCCTAGTAACGCTCCGCTCGATGTAGAGTTTTTCCAGATTATTATCCTACCCGTCCTAACGCTTACTTTAGTGATGATGGCTCATATTTTGCGCTTAGTACGTACTAGCATGATTGATGTGATGATTAGCGATTATGTGCAAATGGCACGCTTAAAAGGAGTTCCAGCTTGGGGCATCGTCTTCCGTCATGCTCTGCCTAATGCGATGCTTCCTACAATTAACATTGTGGCGTTGACCATCGCTTGGCTACTCGGCGGTGTTTTAATTATCGAGCGGGTCTTCAATTTCCCTGGTATTGGAAATTTAATGATTAATGGTATTAGTGACCGCGACTTAGCCCTTGTTCAAGCGATCGCTATTATTCTGGCCGCATTTTATATCGGCATCAATTTACTCGCTGACTTATTATCGCTCGTGCTCAACCCCCGTTTGCGCACTGCACGTGGACACTAGATTAGATGTTAGATACTAGATGTTAGATATTAGCGGCTGAGTTCAATCACTAATATCTAATATCTAGTATCTAACATCCATAAGGAAAAAATTATGGCTGCTATAACACCAGAAGTTGCAGGGACTCAAGAGGAAGCCCTGCAAAAAAGAAAAACACCACTTGTTGAAACGATTGAAAACCTTCGCCGCTCATGGAGTGGAAAGATCGGTTTCACTTTGATTGTTTTTCACATTTTGCTCGCCCTTTTATCCCCATTCATTGTCGATGCGATGCCAGCAGATCCATTTACCCGTGAAGTGGGACGAAATGCGGCACCATCGCTTCAATACCCGTTTGGGGGAGACGAACAGGGACGTGATGTATTTACCCGTACATTGCTTGGAGGTCGTACCCTCTTACTTGTTACCATCTTTGGTACAGCAATGGCGATGACTTGGGGTAGTTTAGTCGGTATCCTAATGGGCTTTCTGGGCGGCCGGGTTGACGATATTGTCATGCGCATCATAGATGCCTTTCTGGCGATACCCTGGCTCCTCTTTCTATTATTAATAGTTGGTATTGTCGGGACTGATCCGTGGATACAGATGCTCACCCTCGGCTTCTTCTACGGGATTCCGGCCGTGCGTGTATCACGCGCCGCTACCCTAGATTATGTCACCCGTGAGTTTGTTCTGTCAGCCCGTGCTCGTGGCGAGAAAAAGCGGACCGTCATTTTGCGTGAGCTATTGCCAAACGTAACCGACATCTTATTAGTAGAAGGTGCTATGCGTTGGTCGTGGATGATGCTCGCCTTTATCTCGCTCTCATTCCTTGGCTTCGGCGTTCCACCTGGTGGCGGCCGTACTGACTGGGGGTTGATGATTTCATTAAGCCGCAAAATTATGGCCCTTCAACCATGGGCCACCTTTGGACCCATTATGTTTTTGAGTTCATTGATTATCGGAATTAATTTATTCGCCGATGCGCTTGCGAAAGCACTCGGACTAGACCGCAGTCAGGGGGCACCAGTATGAGCGAAAAGCTCGTTGATATTCGCGATTTAACCATTGGTTATCACACCAAATACGGCAGGCTTGTGCATGTTCTGCGTAACGTTAACCTTCAAATTGAGCCTGGCGAAACATTAGGTTTAGTAGGTGAGTCCGGCTGTGGGAAAAGTACGCTCGGACAAGCGATGATGGGTTTCCTACGCTCTGGCAGTCAGGTTTTGAGCGGTCAGGTCATGTATCAAGGGCTTGATATGTTCAAGATATCGGCCAAAGAGATGGAGTCAATTCGTGGTAGACGCATTGCACTTATCCCACAAAATGCGGGACAGTCACTCACCCCCACCCTGCGTGTGGGCAAGCAGATCATCGAAGCTCTAGAGCTAAACGCTAATATCAAAGGTGAAGCAGCCAAGCAACGCTCTGTCGAATTGTTGGGACAGGTCCAACTGCCTTCACCAGAAGAGATGGCGACTCGTTATCCGCATGAGCTATCAGGTGGGCAGCAGCAACGTGTCGCTGTTGCGATGGCATTGGCTGGTAATCCCGACATGCTTGTGCTCGACGAACCGACCACAGGGTTAGATGTCACTACACAGGCTCACATCCTTGAGCTTTTACGTGACGTGGTTAAAGAGATGGGCACCGCCATGATGTACATCAGTCATGACTTGGGTGTAATAGCCCGCGTCAGTGACCGTATTTCGGTGATGTATGCGGGGGAAAAAGTTGAAGACGCAACCGCTTCTCAGCTCTTTAAAGCCCCATCACACCCTTATACTCGTGGTTTGCTTGAATCAATTCCACGACTGACACTGTCTGGTATTCCAAAATCAATGCCAGGTCAACCACCCTTGCCCGGCACATTGCCAGGCTGTCATTTTGAACCACGCTGTTCATTCGCAACTGATATTTGTCGAGAGAAATCACCAGGGCTTGAATCAGTATCAAAAATGCCAGATCAATCACCTAAAGGATTTTCAGATCATTTGTCACGTTGTCATCATTGGGACAAATTGGCAACAACTGATTTTTCTGAAGACCTTAAAGAGTCTTTTCAAGATGTTAGAAAAACGGCCGCAACCGAACCCGCAATCACGATTACCGATGTTGATATTTCGTATCATCGACCTGGATTCTTCGATAAATGGCTGGGTGTAGCTCCTCCTCCTTCAACAGTAGCTGGAATCAACTTAACCGTTAACCGCGGTGAAACAGTTGCACTTGTAGGTGAGAGTGGTAGTGGTAAATCAACAATTGTGCGAACGATTTCTGGATTATTGCCTGCGAAAGGAGGATCGATTTCGTTTGAAAAGTTTGACCTGACAACCGATGTCGATGATCGGCCGAGGGAATTGCAGAAACGCATCCAGATGATTTTCCAGAATCCAGATGCTTCGCTTAACCCGCGCCATTCAGTTGATGATATTCTTGATCAACCGCTTAAACTATACTACCCGGAAATGACGGTTGAGGATCGTGCCGCTCGCAAGCGTGAACTGCTAGATCGGGTTCGTCTTGACTATCGTTATCTTACCCGTTTCCCTGGCCAAATGTCGGGTGGCGAAAAGCAGCGTGTGGCGATTGCACGTGCCTTTGCGGCCGATCCCGAGGTTGTGCTTTGCGACGAAGTAACTTCAGCCTTAGACGTATCGGTCCAAGCGGCCGTGCTCGACCTATTGGCCGATCTTCAAAAAGAGCATGGGACGACGTATATTTTCATCACCCATGACTTGGCCGTGGTGCGTGCATTTGCAGATAGGGTAGCCGTCCTCTACCAGGGTCGGTTATGCGAAGTGGGAACAGTGGACGAAATTTACGCCCCTCCATTCCACCCCTATTCGCAAATGTTATTAGGGGCGGCCCTTGAGCCAGACCCTGACATGGAACCGATCTTGATGGGCGGCGACACACCAGAAAGTGCGCCACCGGCTAAAGGGTGTCCGTTCCAACGCCGCTGTCCGGTACGGGTTGGCGACATTTGTGACAATGAGATGCCAGCTTGGACCCGCCCAGAAGGCTCGATTGATCATCAGATTCGGTGTCATATCCCGATTCCTGAGCTGCATATAATGCAAACGACGGAAATGGCGGCCGATTAGCGATTTCTGATTTACAGTCTTAGAATTTAGAGCAGGTTGACGATTGTCAACCTGCTCTTTTTATTTTGGAGGCAAAATGGAATCTGAAATCTGTTATTTGCTTTTTTTACCTTATCAATCCTCCGCCGCTCGCGGCGCGGTGTCAGCCATCTCATCACCTAAAGATGCTCCTTACTTTTTTGAGTTAGGCATCGAAGTACGTACCAGTTGGGGGGCACGCGAAATTGTGGCGGCCGACACCCCTGTACGCATTCGCTTGCAAGTGCTTGATGAACTCGTGTGGGTGATCGAATGTCGCTACCGGCTTGCATCATCTGTTGGGCCAGAGACGATCGTAAAAAAAGATGCCATTCATCAGGATATCCAAAAGCAGCTTCGGGATGAGCTAGATATCGAAGATGAGTTAATGGAGCAGTTTACAATTGTCTTAAAAGATAAAGATGAAATGGAGCCGGATGAGTTTGTTGATAAGCATTCGGTTGCGCTTGTGGCTTTTTTACGCTCGCTAAAACGAGAAGTTAGCCAAAAAGATTCGGTCGAAGTGCTGACATCACGTGTGCGCTTCTCGACGGCCGAGCTAACTTTAGTTGATTGGTCAGGAGCTTTAATCATTGCTGAAAATGGTGATTTTGAATCAGACATCGATTTATTCAAAGTCGGTAAGTTTCAGCTTTTTCGTTATCGGCTTCTTGATCGACAGTTACAAGAGATGCTCCAGCAGATTCGGTCCGAAATCACTTCAAGGCGCAAGAAATGGTTTCGTCGTTCATCCAGCAGAACGTTAAAAGAAATTATTCAAAAGCGGCTCGAAATTTTGCTTGATTTTGAAGAAATAGATCAGTCATTGCTTATGATTGGAGATTGGTATTCGGCCCAACTTTATACGCTGATCTTTGAACGGTTTTCACTAGATGAGTGGAAACAGATTATCGAAAGTAAGTTGAGCAGTTTGGAGTCGATTCATGCGGCCGTAGAAGAAAACCTGCGCTTCTCGTGGATGCGATCAATAGATTTCATAGTCTATTGGGGCTGGGTGGTGCTGATGGTCGCTTATTTTATTGATCTTTATATTGCGTGGCGATAGCTGCTTCAACGATTTCAATAATCAATCGATCTGGATCATAAATCAAAAAATTGGATTCATTAGCAGACCATTTTTGAGCAAACTTCACCCTATGAGCTTTCAAATAATGAAAGGCTTGTTCTAAATCATCTACCAGTAGATCAAAAGAAATGTCAGGAGCGGAGCAGTATTCCCAGGTTGGTCGGGTTTGGCTAGCAAATGGCAATAAAAGATAGTACCTTCCGGATAGGACAAGTCGAACAGCCCCTTGCTCTTCTTCAACGAAAATAAAACCTAGAATATCTTGGTAAAAGACCAAACTCTTTTCTAAGTTTGTGCAGATGATATTTGTTTCACCCGATTTAAAAACCACTTTGACCTCTCATTTACACCATAAAGTTCTTTTCTGGGTTTTCCTCAAATAGAATCGGCCGACTATAATCAAACGGCTCGATATCATGCTTTGTCGTACCATCCAGCGCCAACTCACCCAAAATCTTTCCCAAAACAGACGAATACTTAAACGCATGGCCCGCACCGATTCCAACTTGGACATTAGGTTGACCTGGCAGTTTCGACAACACAAAATCCCGATCTGGCGGCATCGTATACAGACACGTTTTGGTTA
>JBLIMP010000293.1:0-5995 GCA_047638855.1 Cellvibrionaceae bacterium
TCCGTGGTGTTATATACAGTTACCATCATCTCGGCCGGGCCACCGACGCGAGAAGAAGTATAGCGGGCCAAACTCACATCCACTTGAAAATTACCTTCAAATGCGGTTGCAAACTTTCGCTGTATCGTATTTAGTGCCTTTAGATCAATCGTCATGTTATTTAGAATTCAGAAATCAATGCTGAGTCTGGCCTCAGTTTTTGATTTCTATAATCTGGCTTTTTTTATTTCGTTTCTTTATCTTTTTTCAGCTTTTTCAACCGATCGACAACTTTTTTTATTTGATCAACCGTTGCACCAACCTCTACTCGCTCAGCATCATCCTTTTCTTTTTTATTATCGACTTCTTTCTTCTCGCTCATCATACAACTTCCTTTGACAAATACCCTTCAACAAGCCAATCTGTCATTGCTGTGGCATCACCCGCATTCATGACGATCACTGCGTCACCAGGAGAGACCTGCTTCAATAAAAACGATGTCGCCGCCTGCCGTTCAGGGATATGGCGCACCGAAGGGTGAACTATTTCTTGGGCAAAAGCGGCGGCCGATAACCCAAGCGTGTCCGTTTCACGACTGCGATAGACGTCCAGCACAATCACCTCATCGGCCGCTTTAAAGCAGTGCTGAAATCCAACATAACTATTCTTTAGACGGCTAAATGTATGGGGTTGCCAAACCGCCCAGATTTTTCCATGCGGGAACCGTTGCCGTCCGGCCGCCAAAGTAGCGGCAATCTCATTGGGATGATGAGCATAATCATCGATTATCGCAACCCCATTCTGCTCTCCTTTTATCTCAAACCGCCGCCCCATTCCCGTAAATGTTGTCATTGCCGTTATCACAGCTTCAAAAGACAATCCTTCGATTAGCCCCACGGCCAATGCAGCCAAACTATTTAATAGATTGTGCTCGCCCGGAACCGCCAGTTCAAGCATCCCCAATGTTGCCCCATCTTGCGCTATCGGTGCTGACAATCCCCCTAAATCATTGACCTTTAAGTCACTTGCGAACAACATATGGTCTACTTTAGGATGATTGGAATGCGCTTTACCAACCAATCCGTAACCAGTAATCAACATTGATGACGGTTTATCCAGTTGACTTAGTAAAGTGATGATTCCAGGATCGTCTAAACATACAATCAAATGGCTTTGTGCTGGCCCGTCTAGAAGCGCAACAAATTGCTCAAATGCGGACACATAGTCGGCCGCCGTCGGGTAAATATCAACATGGTCGTGACCTAAATTGGTGATTACAGCCACAGTCGGCCGCAACCCCAAAAACATCCGGTCATACTCATCCGCTTCAATGACAAAGTGGCGACCATGACCGGCCAGCCCGTTCGTACCCGTTGCAGGCAATGTGCCCCCTACAATCACCGATGGGTCTTGCCCCGTTTCTAATAGGATGTGAGCAATCATCCCCGTCGTTGTTGTTTTTCCGTGTGTACCGGCTACAGCAATACCCCGGCTACCGGCCATCATCGTTCCCAAAAACTCATGCCGTTTTAACACCGGAACCCCGGCCTCTCGCGCCGCAATCACTTCAGGATTGCTGTCTGGCACGGCCGAAGAGCGCACTACCTCATCCGCCCCCGCAATGTTTTCGGCCGCATGACCCACAAACACCCGCGCACCGTCCGCTTCAAGCGCGGCCATTAATTTATTTGTTTGCTGATCAGAGCCAGACACCACAAACCCACGCACCAACAGCACGCGCGCAATAGCACTAATGCCAGCTCCGCCGATGCCGATGAGATGAATATGTTTTGTGGAACTGTTCATAAAAATAATTGTTTGTTTGTAACTATTCAGCGGGTGCTAATTTCCACTGTATGGGGCGATGCCATCGGTGTGTCATTTCACTCGAAGAACTCAAGGTTCGTTCCGATGGCATCGCCCCCTACTACGTATTTAGACTAGCGCAATAATCACAATGAAAAATGAGACAAAGAAGAAAAGCAACCAAACCCCTGAGCCAAATAAAGATAGCGGCAAATAATCAATCATGTTAAGAAAAATCGTTTCAGTCACCACCCGCTGAACCAAATTGCCAAATACATAAGGCTGACCATCGGCTAAAAGAACGTAACCCGCTTCAGTAATTTGATACTCCAAAAATGACCACAATGCGCCAATAAGTAAATATCCATTGAACACACCGATAACAAAACCAATAAACATATTCTGAAATCCGGTTCGTGCTCGCTCATTTCGGGTTCCAGGGGCACGGGTCGCAATCGAGCCAATAACTTGGTAGCTAAAAAAGGCGATCACAATGTGAAAAACAAACTGCACCCAAAACGATTGTCGTGCAGCCGAGGCTTCGCTTGCACTCGACAAAAACGTAATAAAGGGAGCACCATATCGCACAAGCGAATAGCCAAAATATTGCAAAAAGGCGATTGAACCGACCAATCCAGCCATTGCAATGACTTCTTTTTGCCAACCACGGATCGCCCCAATGCCGCCAAATAACAGGACTGATAGATAAAATACAAGTTCGATGCTGATCATGTTTTTTCCACGGTGTAACGCATTACACCCCTCCTACTTCCAGTATCACTTCCGCAAGTCGTCCGGCAGCGTTAGGGACATAAAGTGATTTTGCCGCTTTCTTCATCTCTTCCAACTTTTGCCCCTCGACGAGTTGATTAATCGTTTTCAACAAGTCTGAGCCTAGTTTTTCATCGTCTAAGCGCACTCCTGCACCACGATTTACCAAAAAATCTGCATTCACCTTTTGATACCGCCACGCATGCGGATATGGCACCAAAATCGCTGGAACGCCGAACAATGGGCATTCACCCATCATACTGGCACCAGCCCGAGCGATAACCAAATCGGCCGCCCGGAACGCCATTCCCATCTCTTCATGTAAATACGGAAACGGCCGGTAATTCGTTTTTAAATCTTCCGCCAAAGTTTCGGCAAACGCCTCCACCTCTGGCCACGTTAACGTGCCGCTGACATGAATCACCTGCATATTTTTAAGCAAGTCAGGCAAAATCGCCATCAATGCATCATTGATACTTTTAGCACCACGACTGCCACCAAACACAAACACTGTATTCAATTCGGCCGAAAAGCCAAATTGCGCTAAGGCAACCGCTTGCGATTGCACTGCCGCATCAACCAAGGCTTGCCGCACCGGATAGCCGGTCTCGATTAATCTTTTTCCCTTTGGAAAATATTCGGCCGACGCTGAAAAAGTTGCCGTTACCGTATCAACCATTTTTGAGATCACGCTCAGCGCACTGCCAGGTTCTAAGTCTGGTAAATACATAACCGCTGGAACACGGCGTAAACGGGCCGCAAAACCGACCGGAACCGCCATGTATCCACCGGTTAAAAAAACCACATCCGGCCGGAATTTACCTATTATTCTGAAACTCAACCACACCGACCACAAGAGCTTCAATCCATTTTTAAACTGCTCTAGTCGGGATACCCCGGCTATTGCTCCACCAATGATCTTTTCGAGCCGAATACCCGCTCGAGGAACCAACGTTTCTTCCATTTCACCCTTGACACCCACCCACAACAGGTCGGCCGTCGCCACACCCCGCTCATTAAGCTGAGCGGCGGCTGCGAGCGCGGGGTAAATTCCCCCGCCGGTTCCGCCTGCGCAGATCAGTACTTTCACTGGGCAACTCCATTTCTTCATTAAAATTGTTATGGCGAGATTCACTACCCAATTCTTCTTCACGAAGATTTGGCCGTTCTCTGAGTCTTCTTGCTGTCGGGGTTCCATCTTTCATTCTAGCGGCCGGCCGTCGTGTGCGAGGCGCCGATTGACGACTGGCTTCGGTGTTCACCGTTACCTGTGACCGCTTGCGTACCGGCCGATTGCCCAAGCCATCTCGTGAGACACTTAGCACGATCCCGGCCCCAACCATACTAATAAACATCGCAGAACCACCGTAGCTCATAAATGGCAACGTCATCCCAGTTACAGGAATCACCGTCGTAATAACCGCCATGTGTATTAAAGCCTGATATGCGAACCAGCAGGTCACGCCCAAGGTCAAATACATGCCAAATTTTGTGCGCGAATTATTCGCAATCACAACACCGCGCCAAATGAGTAACCCAAATAAGATGATGACCCCAACCGTACCGACGAAGCCAAGCTCTTCCCCAATAATAGCGAAAATGCCATCTGTATGGGCAAAAGGCAGATGGGTGAATTTCTGGGCACCTTGACCAATCCCAACCCCAAAAGTACCGCCTAAGCCCAATGCGATAAGCCCTTGTTGCACCTGGTAAACGGCCGTAGTCGGGTCTACAAACGCCGTCCGAAACGACGACACCCGCAATCGTGCATGCTCATTAACGAAAATGATTAATGGAATGACAATAGATGCGAAACAGCCAATAATCACAAACTGCTTCCAATCGGCACCCGCAATAAAAAAGATTGTGACTGCGATCGATCCAATCAAAATCGTACTGCTGACCGCAGGTTGAATAACCACCAACCCACACACAACCGCCACAATAATCGAAAATGGAACCAGCCCGTAGGTTAAGTCACGGATTCGATCTCCCTTTGTAGCTACCCAATGGCTGATATAAATCGTCAAAGCCAATTTAGCTAACTCAGAAGGTTGATATGAGCCACCAGCCGTCAACCAACGAGTCGCCCCGTTAATCGTTGAGCCAGCAATTAACACTGTTAGTAGCAATAACACCGTAAACGCAAGCAAAGGCACAGATAATTTGGTCAAAACGACATAATCAAATTGCAGAATGAGCACAATTGCAAAAAACCCTAAAATCGCTGCGCCAAATTGCCGTTTAAAAAAGTACAAGCTGTCTGAATTAACCCGCTGAATACCCAAGTCAAAGGTCGCCGAGTAAACCATCAGCAATCCAAAGCCGATAATAAGAAACAGCAAAACACCATAAATCAGGTCAAACTGAAATCGTTCAGCCAAAGACAATCGATTGCCGGTCTGACTTCCTCTGCTACTTGAACTGCTATTTGATCTGCTATTTGATCTGCTATTTGATCTGCTATTTGATTGAGGGGGGTTAATTGTTGCCATAGTATTTTAGCACTTCAGCTAATCAGTATTTCGCTTGCTTCGTTTTCAGCTTTAGCCATTTCTGGCTGAAATGCTGACAAACGAGCGAAGCAAGTGTGCTGACTAGCTGACTAGCTTCTTAAAAAATTCGCCGCGCTCTTCAAAGTCTTTAAACGCATCATAGCTAGTGCCACCGGGGGAGAGTAAAACCACATCTCCGCTTCTAGCCATGCGTTTAGCTTGGGCAACCGCCTCTTCTAGATCGGCCGCCTGCACCACATTTTCAGTGCATCCAACTTCCGCTAATTTTTCTTTTAAAAGATCAGACAGTGCACCAAACAAAATCACCGTCTTCACTTGATCCTTCACCGTTTTAGCCCACGGTTCCCAGACCATATTTTTATCTCGGCCGCCAGCGAGCAAAATCAGCGGTTCGCCACTCTCTTTGTACGCCGCTAAAGCCGCCAAAGCCCGCTCTGGAGCTGTAGCAATCGAGTCATTCACAAACTGCACACCGTCAACCGCTGCCACCCATTCTTGCCGGTGCGGAACCGCTTTAAACGTCCGTATCGCCGCTTCAATTACGTCAGGTCCAATTCCGGCCGCATAAGCCAGCAAACTGGCGGCCAGCACATTTTGTACGTTGTGCCGCCCTTTTAGTGGAATGTCATCAACCGCCATCACATCAATTCCATGACCCTGTTCAAACAGCTGGTCCCGGATGACAATCCGGCCGTTTTGCACCGTTGCGCCATCTTCGCTCGCCATTTTTGCCGAATCAAGCCCAAACCACAAAACCCGGCCGCGTGTCAGTGGGGCCAATCCGACCGAACCCGCATCATCTGCACCGAGCACCGCTACATCATCTTTAGTCTGATACCGAATCAAATTTCCTTTCGCTGCCGCGTAAACGGCCATCGCCTTATGCCGGTCTAAATGGTTGGGTGTGACGTTCAAAATCGCCG
>JBLIMP010000294.1:0-5990 GCA_047638855.1 Cellvibrionaceae bacterium
GGCGGAGTCTAGCCCTAGGCCGCGCAACGCTTCCATGCCAGAACCAAAGGCACCCACACCAGGCAAAACCAGTTTGTCGGCTTGCAAAACCTCAGCCGGATCGCTGGTCAGAAGCACATCGGCCCCTAAATATTCAAATGCTTTTAGCGCAGAACGTATATTACTTGCGCCATAATCTATCATCGTTATTTTCATTATTTTTTTGGGTACGGGCACTTATGGGCCCAGAACGGGTGCCCAGAGGATCGTTTTTTAGTCTGTCAGTGTCCCTTTTGTCGAGGCGATTCCCTTTCTACGAGGATCCGGTTCAACCGCACTGCGCAATGCCCGTGCAAACGCCTTGAACAACGCTTCGGCTTGATGGTGATCGTCACGACCATACTCAACTTTGCCATGCAGGTTCATTTTGCTATGGATGGCGACCGACTCAAAAAAGTGGCCGATAATCGATGTAGGGAATTGGCCAATCATAGGCGCATGCCAGTTGGCCTGAAACACTGTAAACGGTCGGCCGCTTAAGTCCAAAGCGACAAATCCCAACGCCTCATCCATCGTTACATATGAATGTCCCATCCGATTAATCCCGGCACGGTCACCCAAGGCTTTGTCCAAGCATTGGCCCAACACAATGCCGGTGTCTTCTATGGTGTGATGGGCGTCGATGTGCAAATCGCCCACTGTTTTAACCTTTAAATCAAATAGCCCGTGTACAGCAACGGCCGTCAGCATGTGATCCAAAAATCCAACGCCGGTGCTAATGTCGTGTTGCCCACTCCCATCTAGATTAATCGCAATCTCGATATCAGTCTCTTTCGTTTGGCGAGTAATAGTCGCAGTTCTCATCATTATTTATCTCGTTTTGTTATCCTGAATCTTCTGAATGGCAGCCACAAGCTTGTCAGTATCTTCCGGCCAACCGGCGCTAATCCGTATAAAGTTGCTCAATCCCGGTTTGTCATAATAGCGAACAAGCAC
This sequence comes from Cellvibrionaceae bacterium, assembly GCA_047638855.1. GTDB lineage: Bacteria > Chloroflexota > Anaerolineae > Promineifilales > Promineifilaceae > WTJY01. The sequence goes on from JBLIMP010000294.1 coordinate 976, forward strand.
CCCGTATTCATCTTGTAATCGCTGTTTCAAAATGCCAGCATCTCGGCCGATGACCTGGCATAACACAAAGTTTGAAAAGCTGGGCAACGGGATTAAGCAATCAAATTGGGCCAGCAAGGTAGCCATCCGCTTCCGTTCGGCCACCAATAGTTGAACTTTTTCTTCAAGATAGGGTTTGTCATCTAGCGAAGCCCGTGCCGCGAGGTCAGCCGCATAGTTGATGTTATAAGGCTGTTTTACCTTCAACATGTGGCTGCGTAGCCATTTAGGAAATGCCCCGTACCCGATGCGTAAACCGGCCAATGCGGCAAGTTTGCTAAACGTTCGTAACACACACAAATTCTCATGTTTTTCAACCAGTTGAATATGGCCCAGCTTCCCATCAACGGCCGCAAATTCGATATAGGCTTCATCTAAAACGATCAACACCGGCAATGCCAGCAGTCTGGCCAAATCGCTTTCACTTATCACGCTCCCGTCAGGGTTATTTGGGGAGCAAGCAAATACGATTTTGATATTCGGGTCTTGGCTCACAGCCGCTTCTATTCCACTGATATTGATTTTAAAATCAGCATCACGAGGAGCAACTAGATATTGGCCCGAATTCACTTGGGTTGAAAAAGGGTACATGCCAAATGAAGGAGGGCTGTCAAGAACCTTGTCCTCTGGAGAAAGTACAACCCGTAAAATCAAATCGATTAGTTCATCTGCTCCCATTCCAGTCAGCAAATAATTGTCAGATACACCGGTGTACGCGGCCAATTTCTCGCGCAAAATCGTGCTTTCAGGGTCTGGATAAATGTGATAATACCGGCCGTTGGCAATCGCTTCTAACGCCTTTGGTGAAGGGCCATATGGGTTCTCATTCGCGTCAAGTTTAACAATTTCTTCTGGCGGAATCCCCAATTCCTCTGACAATATTTCAAATGGCACAATAGGGGTATAGGGTGTCATCGAAACGATGTCGGGGCGGATAAATTTGCTGATGTTCATCTATTCAATGCCTCCAACATGGCACGGTAATGTACTGGCTCATCTTCAAAGATATATTTGACTTCGGTCACAATAACGCCGGATCCGCCGATTTCGCGCAACTCCCGAATCGCGGTCGCCAAATACTTGCGTTTTACAATAATATTAATCGCATACCAGTCATTAATCGCTTGTGCGGCCGGGTCATGTGGCACCACTTTTGAAATCGTTGGCCCTTGTAATCCTCGAATATGCGCTTTGTTTAACATCATTGCTGAAATCGCTTCAGGCGATGCACCACGAACGTTGGCGGTCACTGTATAGCTTTCTTTTGCTCGCAGGTGGGCGGCAATATATTCAAGCAAGATTCTGGCTGTTTCAAGCACCTCTGGCCGTTCGTTTAGCGCCTGTTTGCTCGCGATCAATACCCCTTGCGAATGCAAAATCAGCCCATTGCTAATTTGTTTAAGCGAATTTGCTTTAAGCGTTGTGCCGGAAGAAACAAGATCAACAATGATGTCTGCAAAGTCAATGGCTGGGGCGATTTCAAGTGTGCCATCCGCCTTTACTGTTTCAAATGGAGCAATCCCATGATCGAGCATAAACTGCTCGGTTAAGTTTGTGAATTTAGTAGCGATACGAAGGGGCTTAAGTTCGGCCGCTTTGGTTTTTAAGTCTTCTAAATCATTTACATCATTCCAATCACTAGGAACCGCCAAATGCAGTTCGCAATGTGAAATTCCTAGTTTGTCGTGCAAAATCAAGATGTTTTCACATAATTCCGGTTTGGAGCTTGGGCAACGTTCTTTTAATGCATCTAGCCCGACAATGGCAAAGTCGAGCGCCCCCTGACGAACTCCACGCACAATATCATTCTGGCGTTGCCATAAGGCTGTCACGCCGGGCAACCCGCTAATCGTAGCCGTATACTGCCTAGGGTTTCGCCGTTTTACTGGCAAGCCGCATTCATCCATAAATGCGAGTGAGTCGGTTTCCAAGCGGCCGTTACTCGGAATTGCAAAGCGTATGTCAGATCTTGTCATTTGATTTTTATTTTCTGTATGGCATTTATGGCCAAATAAAAAACGCCCTTCCCGGAAATCCGGAAAGGGCGTTAAAAGTAACTTAATGGTAGCAACAAACCATCACCTTATCCGGGGCATTCTTCAGGGAAATGATGATGGTGGGTGTTATGTTTATTCAACATGTTTTCAGTCTATCAGAATCGATACCACTTGCCAAAAACTTATTTTTTGCTCTTACGATCTATCTTTTTAATAATCAGGATACACACCCTTCGTCAGGGTGCGACTGAGCTCACGCCGAAGTCCCAGGGTGCGTATCCTTTGACAAACTTGGGGTTCGTATCCTGAGCTTGTCGAAGGGCACCCCTCGCTTTTTAAGAAAGTAGCTCATATTTATCCTCAGGTAACCACACACCCAAATACCAAATCATAACGAGGATCGGGATAGCGTTCATCAGCCCTAATAGCCCCAATGTTGGTAAATCTTGCGAAATACGCCAGGGGGCAATCATGAATATTAATCCCAGTATGGTGACTGACCAGATAAACCAAAACCGTTGTCGACCACCAAAATCCAGCCTCAATATCCAAAAAACGATAGAGCCAATGATGACAATAACTAAGCTCATAATAAGCACAAACGTTGTCGTTAAGGATCCATCGCTAACTTGAGCGACCGCAAATGTAACCCCGATCGCTTTCCCCACAAAAAAAACGGCTAAATTTAAAATAGTTGAAACAACAAATGTATAGGCTATATGGGTCCAAACAATTCTAGTCATAATTTTCTCTGTGATTTTTGACAGTATTTGCCAAAGATTATTTAGAAACGGTGGCTGTTTAAAAGCCAGTCATCGTACCTATGGCACCGTCATTGCTAATGATAACTAGCCCGATATGAAGCACTCTATCGATCTACCTATCATCTACCTATCAATGATAGCTTGCCAATTCACAATTACACCCTTAAAATTTCACTCAGCATTGCTTAACATAAAATGTGAAATGCCAGCTTACATCCTTGGGTATCTCTATCCTTTTACAGGCAAAATGGCATCACCGGGACATTTATTTCACTTAGCCGTTTGAAAAAGAAGAAATTTTTATGAACTGGATCCTTATTTTTTTCATTGGTCTTACTATTGGCTGGCTCGTTCAGTTTCTTATTGACTTGTTTTATTGGCGTCTTAGACATGCAGATAAAACAGAAATAATTGACGACGGCGAAATGTCGGCCGCCTACGAAAAGGAACTCTCAGACCTTAATCTGTCATTCGACAACTATAAATCTAGCAATGGGGCAAAGGATGAAGCACAGAATGCTGAGATTGCTAATCTACAGACCTTACTTAAAGCCAAAAACCAAGAATTAACGAATCTTTCAATACTGCTCGATACCAAAAACCAAGAGCTCTCGAGTTTATCAGCGGCTATTAAGCAAAGAGATAGGGAGATAGCCGCTCTTAGTGTTTCAGAAAGTCTGGAGGTTGCCGATGAAATTGGATTAGAAGGTCCAGAACCTGATAGGGGCGAGCTTACAAAAATTTGGGGGATTGGGCCTAAAACCCAACTGAATTTTTATCGTCGAGGCATAAAGACCTTTGACCAATTTGTGAATATTAATCCAGATGTATTGGCCGAGGTCATCGCTGAATCTAAACTGGTCCGAATTCCAACCAATCCCTACACCTCATGGACTGCGCTGGCAAGATTGGCGGCCGAAGGTGATTGGGGCAGATTTAAATCACTCACGGCCGAAATCAAGCCACCCCGAAAGAAAGGAAATTCATCGGTCAAACTGGATGGCGATCAACTCAGTGATATTTCAGGCATCGGCCGTGGTACTTGGAAAGTTCTGCACGATATGGGCTATAACACATATGCTAAATTAGCAGCTATCTCTGTTGAAGAAGTCGAGGTCGCGATGAAAAAATCACGCGCACACAATGCCCCTGGAGCACCCACTCCAACCAAAGCTCATGCGTCATGGACCGAATTGGCTCAATTGGCAACCAGTGGGAACTGGGATGGTTTTAATGATCGAAATGCACGTGTAACAAGGGCCGTACATAAACAAACACGTCTCGATACTCCAGATCATGATACTTCTAACCAGGAATAAAACATCGTGATCACATCGAAAAAGCAAACGACAAAAACGACAAAAGATGAAATCGTCAGTTTCTTTTCTGCTGGATCAGTCAGTCGGTACAACACATTTAAGTGGGCGGGTCTATTGCTGTTAACCTCAATCTTGGCAATGCTGACATGGGCCGGCCGTGCTGACGCTCCAACGATTAAACAGCCTCTATCCAGTTTAGCAGGCGTTATTACACTTGAAGGAACTGGCTCGCCTGGCTCGTTGGTTGAAATTTTAGACGAGAATAGGAAAAGGATTGACACGGTTACAGTTGATACAAACGGGACTTGGGCTGTTCCCAGTCAATTTTCGGCCGGCAACCACAATCTAACAATTCGGGCGATTTCTAAACGACGTGAACGTTCAAATCCAGATGGGGATAACTCATTGGTTTTAGCAGAGAGCGAAGCGGGACCTATCACGTTAGCCGTTTATGCGTTGCCAAGTCTTTCATCGCTGCCTGCAGATATTCCCCCCGGCCCATTGACTTTGACAGGTGAAGGGGCGGCCGGGACAGTGATCAAAGTTTTCATTGATGGCGAGCTTGTGGGTGAAACAGTAGTGGGTCCAAATGGGGAGTGGTATCTAGACGTTGGTGCACCAAACGCCGGTGACCATGAGATTAACATCGAACTATATAGCCCAGATGATCAATTGATTGGCGAACTGCCCAAACAAGATCTAACGGTAGCGCAGTCTTCGCCAGAAGTGGCGGGAAAAGTAGTTGAAGAAATAGCTGAAAGTGATGATTCTGTCGAAGAAGCAGTGGTGAAAGAAATAGTGATCGTCGATATCACCGCTGAGAATCTGCCAGTTCCGGCCGAGAGTGCCTTGATCCAAGTTGTGAGTCAAAATGAAATCGATGCAAAAGCCGCAGG
>JBLIMP010000295.1:0-5966 GCA_047638855.1 Cellvibrionaceae bacterium
CATTTATAGAATAAAAAAACTCATGATCTTCCCTTAACTAATCGTAATAGTGATTATAAAAAATAATATAACCCAATGGTCATTATTTCAGAGGATCTCATCTAATTTCACCCTTACTTTATTCAGGGATCAATATTTTTTGACCTGCTTTCAATTGATTTGGGTTCGTGAAGTTGTTGGCAGAGATGAGTTGTTCAATCGTTATCTGATTTGCGGCCGCAATAGATGTAAGTGTGTCTCCTAGTTGAACAGTATAGATATCACCTACACTTAAGTTCTCGGGTTCTTCAACTTTACTAGATGTAGACTCTTCCGTTGATAACGGCTCGACTTCAGAGGCACTTGCCGCGTCTTCATTAATATTTTCTGTATTGATACTTTCGGAGCTTTCTTCGTCTGTTTCTGATTCCAATGTTTCCGGTTCAGATTCAAGTGGAGCCTCTTCAGAGGTTGGCGGCGAATTAATAACTGCCCCAGATTCATTATTGTCTTCGCTTAAGCCGATAATGCTTGGAACATAATCTGAAAATATTAGCGGTGCGATAACTCGGATCACCAATGTGGTAATCAGAATAATAGCTGCGAAGAAGATAATAAACTTGAGCCATTCATAGGTTCCTTGATTTGATTGGCTTACGTTTGATTGGCTTACGTTTGATTGAGGTGAGTTGTTTTGCTCCATAATGTTGCTTCTTATGTATGATACTTTTTGGCTAATTTTAAGGGCTTCCCAATGATAAGAGTTTTGAGTCTACCATAAAAAAATAGGGACAGGCAAACTGTTTGGCATTTGGATTTAGGATAGGGACATAGGTCAAATCCATGGCTTACGTAGTCTTTAATTCATCTTGGGCTGGCTTGATTTCACACGCTGATTATAAAAGATCGGCAAATTGCTGCCTCGGCCGGATAATTTCCCAACTCTTTCCGTCCACAAGCACTTCGGCCGCTCGTAATCGCCCATTATAGTTGCTACTCATCGCAAATCCATAGGCTCCGGCATTCATGATTGCTAATAAGTCGCCCCTTTCTAAATGTGGCAAACGACGGTTTTTCGCAAGGAAGTCGCCTGATTCACAAATAGGACCCACAATATCCATTACCTCACAATCAGCTTTATCCGAGTTGGATTGAATAAGGGTTAATATCGGATGTTCTGCATTGTACAGCGTGGGTCTGATAAGGTCGTTCATGCCACTATCAACAATCGCAAACTGTTTTTCCCCATTATTTTTTATAAACGTTACTTGTGTTAACAAGCAACCAGCTTCGCCAACAATAGATCGTCCCGGTTCTGACTTAAGCGCGAATCCGGCCGCTCGCACTGGGTTGCCCGTTTGTACAACCCAATCTCGAATCGCTTGCGTTAAGTCGGCTCCAGTTGTTACATCTGAAGAAACCGCCTTGGCATAGTCGATGCCCAATCCACCACCAATATCGATATAGGTGAGGTCGATTCCGGCCGAACGTATTTCAACAGCGAAATCTGCTATGATAGTAGCTGCCTCCACAAAAGATGAATTCTCAGTGATTTGGGATCCGATATGAAAGGCGATTCCAGTTGGATGCAAATGTGGCGAATTCGCCGCGTGCTGAATCAAGCCAACACCTTCTGCCATAGGGATGCCAAACTTGTTTTCGAGTAAACCTGTTGAAATATACGGATGTGTATTGGCACTGACATTTGGGTTTAGGCGAAAACCAACTTTCGCAATGATTCCCATCTCCGCTGCAATTGACTCAACCACATATAATTCGGCCGAAGACTCAACATGAATGGCCGAAATGCTTGCATCAAGAGCCATACGGATTTCGTCGTCTCGTTTGCCAACACCCGAATAGATAATTTTTTGAGGGTCGAATCCAGCCTTTAGTGCAAGAAACAGTTCCCCCCCACTCGTGACATCAGCCCCTATTCCAGTGGAACAGAGCAGTCTTAGGATGGCAATATTTTGGTTTGCTTTGAGTGCATAAGCGAATTTTGCTTCAGGATCAGCTGATAAATAGCTATTGGCGTGTTGACGGATTAGATCGGCCGAATAAACATAAGTTGGTGTGCCAATTTGCATGGCAATGTCAGCCATTGCCACGCCTTCACAAAACAATTTCTCGTCAAGATAATGAAACATAGATTTAGGGGATATTAGCGCAAGGCGCACTATTTATGTGCCTACGATCCGCGTTCCATATCTGAGATCGTTTTGGCAACATTTTCAATTGCGACACGCTGTTTTCGATAAAGATCAGACTCACTCATAGCAAGTCGTCTGGCAATGTCACGTACTTTGCGTCCCTGTAAAAATTTTAATTCTAGAATGTTGTATAAAATCCACTCCGCGTTTGTCCAACTCCGATCCCCTTCCGGTTTTTGGCGTTCAATCGCTTTTGTTAAAATTTCTCTTAATGCTCTGGAGGCACTATCTTCATTTTCTTCCAAAGCGCTTTGAACAATGGCTAATGCCAACAGCGGGCTTTCTGTTAATCTGGGACCACCCCAATAGTGGCTTAAGGCTTCACGAACCATTGTTGAGAAATCAGGGTCGTTTAGAACTGCCAATTCTTCAGCTGGATCTGTTAAAGCAGGATTTGGATCACTGTTGACGGCCAAATTACGCCGCTGCTGTAACTCTGTCACCTGAGGTAAAAGCCCTTCAACAGCCGCAAAGACCTGTCTTTGTAATGCCTGATCTTCCAAAGCTGATGTAACTTGATGCGAGAGTCGATTAAACAATCGTGATTGATCTTCTGTTAGATAAGCTGTTTCTTCACGGCGGCGAATACCAAAAATACCAAGAAGATCATTGTTTTTTTGATCACGTAACGGGCGAATCCAGTAATCTTTCCAACGGACAAGATCCCCACTGCCAATTGTAATCGGGTAATCACCAAAATCATCAGTCGAAACTATTCCATTTGTGCGGGTTAAAACAATATTTTGTAACTCAGAATCTGTAGCGATTTGATTGACTTCAATCCCAAGCCCTACCGATCGCTCCATGCGCGGGCCATCAGGCGTATAGGAGACAATAAAAGCGGAGGGAGTTTGTAGGGCATTACAGGTTGTGGCTAAAATACTTTCAAGATATTCGTGCATTTCGCGTGTCGTAATCACTCGCTCACTTAAGAGCTGTATCCGCCGCACGTCTGGATCTTCATTAAGCTGGAATATACGTTCAAAAGAACGTTTGAATGTGTGTATAGACCATTCGACAACGATTACTGTGGCGACAACGGCAAAAGGGACTGCTAAATCTTGCGGTAACCCTAAGAAACTAGCTCCTTGTTGGACACTTATATAGGCCGTTAACACCAAGGTTGCAGCTAATGGGACCCTAGCCATGTATTTGTAGAGTCGGACACGGACAACCCTTGCGGGAGAGGCAGTGAGCGCAAAATGGACAAGCTGAGAGGTGAGAATGGCGAACATTGCACCTACAATTAGATTGCCAAAAAATAGGAGAATGTCGATTGAAGAGACCCAAAATGAAGTTTCGAGTGCCCCCTGCGAAGAAATAAGTAGATAGGGATAGACACCGATTGGGGCGGCGAGAGCTCCTGCTAAAACCAAAGTTAGTCTACGCCGTGTTGTTGGGATTAATGTGCGGTTTCGTGCTCGCCAGATGTTCCATATAGAATAAATAATTGTGATAATAAAAAACAGGCTAAAAATGGGAAAGCCTAGTCCTGCTGTTAAATATGTGAACGTTTTGTGTTGCACAACGACGCCAACTAAGAGGTCAGAGAAGATAGCGGTAAGCATGAACACGGAGCCTATAACGTACATCGCATAAACGGTATATCGGCGGCGTTTTGAAACTGATCCGGTTGAGATTAGTAAGACATCTGACAAATGCAGGAGAGCAGCCGGGACATATGCGATACCGACCCATTCGACCCTCAACCAAACTTCGGCCGAAGCCAGCGGAACACCGATAGAAACGATTAATTCTGTTGTATATACAATGACAACGAATGTTGTTAGTAGGGAGAACGCACGCGTAACACGATCCCGAAGAAAGTAAGGGAGGTTGTAGAGAACAATGGCAGAACCGAAAATGACGATTGCCGATTGAAGCACATTATTAGTGAGTGAGATGATCGCCTGAAAAATCGATATCGGCATCGTAGTAAAACCAGGGAGCTAGAAACAGTAAATGAAAGATAAACCGCTGCCAAAGGCAGCGGAAAATGAAGATTAATCAGAAAGAAGTTTTGATAACTGTTCCATATCGAGTGTTTCAACTTCAAGAAGCATGTTTGCGATTAGGTCAAGTTTGTCTCTGTTTTCGGTCAATAGAGTGGTGACTCTTTCATATTCAGTCTTGATGATATTGCTGACTTCGACATCAATTTTTTCCGCTATCGCATCTGAATAATCACGCTGCTCGCTGATCTCTCGGCCGAGGAAGACCATTTCTTCCCGCTTGCCATAAACCCGCAGCCCAAGACCCTCACTCATTCCATATTGAGTGACCATTGCTTTTGCTGACTGAGTGATCGATTGTAAATCACCACTGGCTCCTGTGGTGACATCACCGTAAACCAACTCTTCGGCCACTCGGCCGCCGAGCGCAGTTGCGATTTGGGCACGGAACTTTTTAGTCGTGAGCAGCTGATTCTCGTCAGCCAAGAACCAGGTGACACCACCGGCCATGCCGCGAGGGATAACAGTGACTTTACGCATGGTCGGTCCATCAGGTAGTAACCAGGCGACCAAAGCATGTCCGGCTTCGTGGAAGGCTACCAGCTCTTTTTCTTCTGGGGTAATGATTCGACTGCGTCGTTCCGGCCCTAATTGAACCCGTTCAAGCGCGTCTTGCATTTCAACCATGGTGATGTCTTTTAAATCACGGCGGGCTGAAAGTAGGGCTGCCTCATTCACCGCATTTTCGATATCTGCCCCAGTAAAGCCGGATGTGGCTCGGGCTAAAATTTTGACATCAACCGTTTTTGCAATTGGCTTGCCGCGCATATGCACATTGAAAATCTCTTCTCGACCCCCTACATCCGGCCGGTCCATAATGACACGCCGATCAAATCGGCCGGGGCGCAATAATGCGGGGTCGAGGATGTCCGGCCGATTGGTAGCCGCAATCATAATAATGTGCTCGTCAGTATCGAACCCATCCATTTCGACTAAAATTTGGTTAAGCGTTTGTTCGCGTTCGTCATGCGAACCACCTAATCCAGCGCCACGCCGACGGCCGACTGCATCAATCTCATCGATGAAAATAATACAGGGGCTGTGTCGTTTTGCTTGTTCAAATAGATCGCGTACACGACTGGCACCCACCCCTACAAACATCTCAACGAACTCCGACCCCGACAAATGGAAAAATGGCACGGCCGCTTCGCCAGCTACCGCTTTGGCTATTAAAGTTTTCCCAGTACCTGGAGGGCCCACCATCAGCAAGCCACGGGGTATGCGTGCCCCGAAGTTGACATATTTTTCCGGCTCTTTTAAGAAATGGACCACTTCTTGTAGTTCTTCCTTGGCTTCTTGTGCACCAGCTACATCATCAAACGTAACTGTCGGTGTGTCACTGGTCACTAACTTTGCCTTGCTCTTTCCAAAAGCCGCTGCTTGGTTTCCGGCTCCTTGAGACTGCCTCATCATGAAGAATATCAGACCACCCATCAAGAGCACGGGCATCAAAAGAAATATGAAAGAACCGCCTGAGAATAGCCCTTGAAAAAAAGTAGGGCTTGTGTATGTGACCATTACCCCTTTTGAGTTGAGCAGCTGGCCATCAACCCCATAGGTTGATAAAACTTCTTCAAGTGATGAGGCATTGCTTTTTAGAGATTTTTTCTTGTCTCCATTTTTGTAGTCAATAATAATATTCTGGCCATCAGACCCAACTTCGATCGCCTGAACATCTCCATCAATAATCTGTTGAGCGATTTGGCTAATAGGAATGGTCGAGTTTGATGGGCTTGAATTGAGCACGCTCCAAACAATTGCA
>JBLIMP010000296.1:0-5910 GCA_047638855.1 Cellvibrionaceae bacterium
ACACGTTGGTGGTCTAAATTGCGCTTAGGGCAAAAACCCACTCTTATTACCGACACAGATGATTGGGAAGGATGGGGGGGCTGGAATGACATCGCTGATTATTCAAGGGTGCAAAAATATTTTTTTGCATGGCAAGAAACATGGGGAATGCTTCATTGTGACACATTGACCTTTGCCAGCCGTGAATTAGGGGATCGGGCCGAAAAACTGGGATTGCCTCTCCAAAAGAGTCTTTATCTACCCAATGGCCCTGGAATTAGCACAAAGTCAATCTCTCCAAGCTTGATTGAGGCCAAACGGCAAGCGTTAGGTTTGGGCAACCGACCGACACTTTTGTTGTACAGTCGCTTATTTGAATTCGACACCAATCGTTTGGTTGCCATCTTACAAAATATTGTGGCACAACTGCCCGATTTGATTATTTTAGTGGTGGGGGCTGGTTTATTTGCTGAACAAGCGGCCGAATTTCGTGCCAGACTTGCAGCGGTTAACCTGCTAGATCGGATGGTTGATACCGGTTGGCTAGATGAGGCTGATCTGCCCGAAACATTATTAACGGCCGATGTCGGTTTGTACTTGATGGATGACACGCTTCTAAACCGCACCAAATGCCCGGTCAAACTGGCTGACATGGTGGCTCTTGGGCTACCCGTTGTTGCAGAGGGGGTGGGTGAGGTTGCATTTTACGTAGAAGACGGGAAAAACGGCCGCCTTTGTGCATCAGGAGATGTGAACGGTATTGTTACGGCCGTGGTTGAATTGCTCAAAAATCGGGAATTGGCGCAGCAAATGGGCAAGTCCGGCCGCGAGCGGCATGTTCAACAGTTTGCGTGGAAGATAGGAGCGCTGCGGCTGATCGAAAAAGTCACAGAGCTTGAGACGCGGTAGTAGAGTAGAGGGCGACGCCATCGGAATGAGCCTTGAGTTCTTCGAGCGAAATGACACACCGATGGCGTCGCCCCCTACTAAATAATTAAAAAAAGCCCATCTGATCAACATTGTGATCAGATGGGCTTTTTCATTTTTATACTGACTTGTTTGAACTCAGATCCGACTAATCAAAATCAAAGGAGTCATCGCCACCGGCCGCATCGTTTTTTGACCAAGCTGACATTTCAATTGAAATTCGTTCAAAATAACTGTTTTCTGGAAGCTCTGGATTTGTACCATATTCCAATTCAGTAATGCGTGCATTGATGATTAATGAGGCTGTTTCTAAAACAATAATCTCATCTGTGTTCACTTTCACCGCTTCACCTTTTGGCTCTAGTTTTGCCCGCACCGCTTCATCCATCCAAATATGCTCGCTCATGGCGACTTTTGTGATAGTACGAATGTCGTTTTTATCAAAAAGCCAAACTTCAAGGGCACTCACAGATTTGTTGGGGCCGCTACCCATTGTTTCAGAGATACCTACACCACATTCACCTAAAAAGTCTTCACTGGCATTTTCAATGCTAAATGAATCATCATAAGAGTTTTGCCCAAAAGCATAGGTGGTGCGATAAACTGAAATCGGGGTGATTCCCCCTTCATCGCCACCGGCCGAGTCATCTGCATCAAACCCAGCGGGTCGTTCGTCCGAATCCATTTTTGATGCACGACTGCTACCAGCAGAGGTAACCGGAGCCAAATCGTTGTCATCGTCGTCAGAATCTCTGTTCCATAGCCACCAGAATGCGGCTATAAGTAAGCCCAACATAATCAGCCAACCAAGAGACGTTAGCCAGCGGTTACCACTTGCAGGTTCTTCAGGTGCTTCTCCAGGGACAGCATTCTCGGGGGTAACTCCGTTAGCAATTTGATCACAGGTCCCTTTGCCTAAAACTTCAACAAGGTTGTTGAGCCGTTGCTCAGAAACAGGGCTAGCAGCTACGATAGTATTGCCATTTCCATCTAAAGAGCCAGAGGCGGCACGATTTGCGGCGTCACAGACTGCAATATGTGCGTCAGGCCAATTGGCTGCATCTATGGCACCTACGGCCGATTCTGCACTGATTTGGTTGAAGGCATATTGATCTGCCAAACCACGAAGGTAGTATTGCTGATAGTCTACATTACGCAGGTCTTGAGGAGCTCCGTCAACGTAGCTTACTGGTGTTAAATACCAGCCGAAGATAACCAACCCAACAAAGAAACCAACGATAAAAGTTATCAAAGGCATCAAGTTTAGGTTTTTAATAACCGCCTTAACCATGCTTATGTCCATAATGAAACTGTCCTGTCTGTGGATTACCAACCCGCATCGGGATTGCGTACCCTCGTAAAGTATTGATTTTTCCCTCAAAAACGCTTGGATTTATGTTACCATAATATTTTTTTGCATACAACAAAAGAGCCCCTAGATTTTAGCCTTTTTGGGTGCCAAATAGCAGGAACACCGTTTCGAGTTGTTGTTATTTGTATACCAAGCTTATTCTTGAAGATGTTTATACGATGGGTGATTGGTATACTTGAATGTTTATTTATTAGCAATAGAAGCTAAACAGTTAGAACTTAGCATCATGACCACTGTGATGCATCGGATAGATGAGATGAAACACTTTTTAAACTTAACAGATATAGGCTCCAGCGATGTCATGGGCTTACTAGAGCTAGCAGTAAAATTAAAGAAAGAATTAAAAGCAGGTGGCAATCGTCCTGTTTTAAAAGGCAAGCAATTGGCGATGGTGTTTCAAAAACCTTCGCTTAGAACAAGAACTTCGTTTGAAATAGGCATGGTTCAGCTAGGTGGCTATGCATTAAGCTTGTCCCCGGCTGAAGTAAAAATGGGTGAACGAGAAAGCCCGGCCGATGTTGCCCGGGTTCTTTCCGGGTATGTACATGGAATAATGGCTCGGGTTCTTTCACACGATGACGTTGTTGAATTGGCTGAATATGCCTCTATTCCAGTGATTAATGGTTTGTCAGACTATAATCATCCAGTGCAAACGATGGCTGACTTGCTAACAATGTATGAGCAATTTGGGAAATTAGATGGATTAAAAGTAACGTATGTAGGTGATGGGAATAATGTGGCCCGCTCGCTCATGTTTGGGGCCATGCATACGGGTATTAATTTTACGATCGCATCTCCGGCCGGTTATATGCTGGATGAAGAAGATTTTGATATGGCTGATCGGCTAAAATCTGGCTCTGCTACACTGCAAACTATGATTGACCCAGAGCGAGCAGTTGCAGAAGCAGATGTGATTTATACTGATGTTTGGACAAGTATGGGACAAGAGAATGAACGTGCTCAAAGGCTTGAGGTTTTCCCCCCTTACCAGATCAACGATCATCTGTTAAATGCTGCTAAACCAGAAACCGTTGCAATGCACTGTCTGCCCGCTCATCGTGGCGAAGAGATTTCTGCATCTGTAGCGGATGGTCCGCGAGCTGTTATTTTTCAACAAGCAGAAAACAGAATGCATGCTCAAAAGGCTATTCTGGCAAAACTCATGGGCTAGCATTATAAGTGGCTAACAGATTATAGGCCGTTGGCACTATTTGCTATACTATCCACTGACTAAAATCTGTGTAGATATTAGTTAATATTTGTATCGATTGGAGATAAAGAAAATAAGCCTTAATATTAATAAACAAGGTGTCAGGAACGTATAATAAGGGGACAAACAAATGGCCCCCTTGTCGAGACAATCTCGTAACGAGACTTTCCTCTAAGCAAAGATAACTGTCTCCGTTCCTCAAGTTGGTGCGTCAATCATATGCCTCAGCAGACTGGATCAGCAGAAATACGTGGACATTCATTAATTTGGGAGCAAAAATGGGATGAGGCTCTCAAGGAATTTGAGGCTGCCCTTAAAGAAGACCCAAAGAATCCAACAATTCATGATGGCCTTGCTACGGCAAAGCGAGAACTTGGAGATATTAAAGGGGCTTTGGCTCATTTTGAAGAGGCTGCATTGTTGGCAGATCAAAATACGATCTACTTGCGCCAAGTCGCGGATCTTCAACAAAGAATGGGTGGTTTAAAAGAAGCCGCTGCCACTTTTATGAAGATTGGTGAAAAGCACCTTTCTTTAAGACGATTAGCTGACGCAATAGAAAACTGGGTACTGGCGACTCGTTATGATCCTGATCTTTTTGAGGCGCATGAGCGACTTGCCAAAGTGTATGAAAACCAGGGTCGTGCTTGGTTGGCGGTAAATGAATTCTTAGAAGTTGCGCGGATTTATGAAAATCAGGGCCAACTAAACCGATCTCTGCGAGCCTGTGAACGGGCGGTAAAAATTGATCCACGAAATGCGGAGGCTCTAACGGCCGTAGAGCTTTTGAAAAGGGGTGAGCGCGCTTTTCCAAATAATAGCCGGGGACAACAAACAGACAAAATAGCTACGTCATCGTTAAGCCGATTTTCTAATCTAAATAATTTTGAAAAGTCTCAAGCCGAAATACAGGTAGTAACACCAGTTGCTGAAAAGCTGCAAGCCGCTCGGGAGCAGCTTGCAGAGGATATTTTTTCGGCCGAAGTCACAACAAATACTGATTCAGTGAACCTGATGGCTTTGACTTCTCAGGGCTTAACGGACCAGACTCAAGGCAATAACCAAGAAGCGATTGATAGCTTTGTAAAAGCAATGGACCTGGGACTGCGTACCCCGGCTATGCTATTTATTGTGGCTCATCTTTATCAATGTTTAAACCTTTTTGGAGAGGCGATTCCTCTTCTCAGTGAAATTGATGATCACCCAGATTATGAATTAGTACGACTCTATGGATTAGGCGAATGTTTGCGTGGGTTGGGGCATATTGATAAAGCGATCAAATATTATGTTGACGCATTAATTTACCTTGATATACCTACTGTGTCGGCCGATAAACAAGACCGTTTGCACCAGCAATATGCAGAGCTGCTCGAAGTGTTGACGGGCGAGGCTGCAGTTGATCAAGCTACATCATTTGCATTGTCATTCGGCCGATTCTTACAACCTCCTAAATGGCAAGAATCTGTCTTAGATGCCCGAAGACGTTTGGATCGATTATCCACAGAGCCTGGCTCGATGATACTAGGCGATATTCTTAACGCAGGTTCTTCACGCATACTCGAGTCACTGCAGCTTGCTCAAGAGCATGCGGAAAAAGGACTTTATGATTCTGCAATTGAAGAAATTTATAGAGCGATTGAAGTGAGTGCTGGGTATTTGCCCGCCCATATTCAGATGGCAGAGTTATTGATTTTGCAAAACAAACTGCCACAAGCTGCCCAAAAACTAAACGTAATCGGAAGTACATTCTTAGTGCGTGGCGACAAATCAGGGGCAATTGGTGCTTTGCGAAGAGCAGTTAGCGTAATGCCTATGGATTTAGATTTTCGACACACATTGGTTGATCTTTTACGTGAAGAAAATAGAAGTTCAGAACTAATTGAACAATATCTTGCTATGGGTGATGCTTGTTATCATATGGCTAGATCTGATGATGCACGTCAGTACTATGTCGAAGGGTTGAAGTTGGCCCAACGCACAAAAATCGCTCCAGAACTTCGTATAAAATTACTGCGAAGCTTTGGCGATCTTGAAATGCAACGTTTAGACTGGAAACGAGCCTTACCCGTATGGTTAGAGCTAAATCAATTGCAGCCAGGTGATAATCAGGTTGCGAAGAATATAGTGAATTTGCTTTTTAATCTAAACGAGACGAGTAAAGCAATGAAGCAACTTGACCAACTTCTTGTCAAGTTAATTCAAGAAAAAAAGGGACGCGAAGTTCTCGACTTGCTTGAAGATTTGATTGCCCACCGGCCGGATGAACCGGGGTTGGTTGATCGACTAGCACGTTTATATGTTCGTCAAAAACGAAAAGATAAAGCGATCGCCCTTTTGGACAAATTGGGTGAGACGTTACTAGAAAAAGGGCAAAACCAGTTGGCTGTTCGAACCATTCAAAAGATACTTTCCTTGCAACCTC
>JBLIMP010000297.1:0-5903 GCA_047638855.1 Cellvibrionaceae bacterium
TTCGGCCGTATCCCCCGGCACGAAAAAGGTCGCCTTGATTTCGTATTGAGCGAGCAGGGCCAAGATCCGTGGCAGGCCGACCCGTGCCCCATACTGACCTTGTGAGATGGGTGTTGGCGAAGTGGCACCCTTCGCCAACTTACTCGACTCAGCGTCGAAATCGAATGTGAGAAGCACGGTACAGCGTTTTTTGGGAGATGTCATCTGATATTGTCCTTGGGGTATTGCATGGAACGTGTTGCGTATTTCGTGGGACGAGACGCACCACGCAACCCGTTCTACGTCTCACGACCTTGCGTTAATTTGATTGAGGATGATGCTGTCGTAGTTGGGATCGGTGAGCGCGGGGCGGTCGAGCCGTAACGCACTGAGGTCGTATTTTGTGGTGCCATCGATGGCGAGTTCGCTGAGAATCCGGCCGAAAAGACTGGCCCACTTAAACGCATGCCCTGCCCCAACAAACAGCAAAATATTCGGATGAGCAGGCAACGAGTCCAAAATAAAGTTCCGATCTTTTGTCAATGTATAGAGACATGTTTTTGTGTATAGCTTTGGCCCTAGAAAGCCGGGGATATGCTCCTTCAACCATGCTTCTTGGTACTCTTCCACTTCAACATCTGGCTCAAAATCACGGGTTTCGGCCGTCGTTGGTTTGCCTGTGAAATCAATCGCCACTTTTGTCGCCACTTCCCCATGAACGGGGAATCCGTAAATGCCCCCTATCGGTGTGGGTACCATAAAAACGGGGAAACGATCAGGCATGAAGTCGCGCAAGTGGGGCGTCCGGTAGTAGGTGACCTGCTCACGTGTGACGACGAGCCCAAGGTCTAGGCCAACCTGTTCCATCAGCCGCTGGGCCCATGCCCCTGCGGTAATGATTAGCTTTTGGCACTCGAAGGTCCCTTTTTCGGTGATGACTTGGGTTTTCGTAGCAGAAATCGGCCGGATTCCGAGCACCTTGCAATTCTCCAAAATCGTCGCCCCATGCCCTTGCGCTAACTGCTGATGGGCCGCATTCCCTTTTGAAGGATCAACCAGTCCCGTCTCAGACTGATACAGTACCTTATAATGCTCTTTAAGCTTAAATTGCGGAAACTCCTGCATAAAATCGGGCGCGTCAATGATGCGATAAGGGACGCCGTTTGCGTCCATTGCTTCAACCGATTCCTCCATATAATTACTGCTTCCAGGCGGCGCATCATCTGGCGTCCAATACACACCACCCGTTTTCGTGACAATCTTCAACCCAGATTCACGCTCAACTTCCGCCCACGCTTCATACGTATCAGGCGCAATGGGGGTCATCTGCGCATCATAGCCCGCCAGCCGAATGATGCGCGAATAATCTTGCGAGCCACCATTGTGGTGGCCGAGTGTGAACTGCTCCAGTCCTAGCACCCGCTTGCCCGCCCGCTTCGACAACCAATAAGCAGCGCCGCTACCGATGCCTCCACAGCCAATGACAATGTAATCATATGTTTCGATTTTCATGAATAATCCTCTAGCGTTTTGCGTGACCCTGAGACGCAAAACGCAACATGTTTCACGCTAGGAATCAAGGCGGTACGAGTTATCAGTCCGTGTACAAATCAACCCCTTCTAACTCACGTTCACGCCGTGCGGCGAAGTCGATGAGGGCTTCATGAATCGCAACATCGAGTGGGGGCTGTTCGTAGCTGGCAAGGAGCTCTTTCCAGATGCGGTTAGCACGTTTGGGGGCTTCTTCGGAGCCTGCGTTTTCCCAGTTACCAAAGCTTTGCCCAGAGCGCATAAAGGGGGTGAAGAACTCGTTTTCATAGCGGCTTTGCGTGTGGGATGTTCCAAAATGATGCCCTCCTGGGCCGACTTCCGCAATCATGTCAAGTGCGAGCGTCTCATCATTGATCTCGAATCCTTCTAAATAATGATAAAATTGTGCGACCGCTTCCAAGTCCATGATCATCTTTTCATAGGAAACAGTCAGCCCGTTTTCGAGCCATCCGATTGCGTGGTTGTTCAAGTTGGCGTGGGCCATCACAGTCGGCCACATCGACCACATCGTTTCATAAGCGGCCACGGCATCGATTGAATTTGCGGAGCACAAGCTCCCGCTCCCACGAAACGGTAGCCCATAGCGTCGGGCCAACTGTGCTCCAATAGCTGTTGCCCAAGCCCCCTCAGGTGTACCAAATGCAGGGCTGCCGGTTTTCATGTCTATGTTGGTTGTGAATCCACCATAGACGACCGGTGCCCCTGGATTGACGATTTGGACCAGCGCAATGCCTGCCAATGCCTCCGCATTTTGTTGTGCCAAGGCAGATGCAATCGTGATCGGGCTCATGGCACCTGCCAAGATAAAGGGTGTGATAACTGAGAATTGTCCGGCCCTCGCTAGCGTAATCATTCCACCCAGCATCCGATCATCATAGCGTAGCGGGCTATTGACGTTGACGATACCAAAAATGACAGGATCGTCCGGTAGCGGGTCACCAAAAACGAGCTTCGCCATTTCGATTGTATCTTGGGTGATGACGCGCCCGTGCGAGGAGCCGTAGATCGTTTTGTCAGTTAGCGTATAGCTGAGAAGGGCGTCTTTGAGATGGCGAATCGACGGCCGAATATCTCCAGGAGCCGCTCCACCCCCGACCATATGAATCATATTGCTCATATGCAGCATCTTGAATGTATCTGCCATATCTTTCAAAGTGCCAGGTCGTCTCCCACGGTCCAAGTCGGTGACATACACCATGCCGCCCATCGGTAGAAAATTGATAGCGTTCCCACCAACGCTCAAATTATGGGCCGGATTGCGGGCGAGCCATTTAAATTCAGAGGGTGCTTTAGCGACTAGCCCTAGTAATAAATCGCGATCAATCCAGACATGGCGAGTTTTGTGATCAACTTTCGCCCCGGCTTTTTCCCAGAGCGAGAGGGCTTCAGCGTCGAAGAAGTCGATGCCGATCTCTTCCAATATTTGCATCGATGCGTCGTGTAGCTTATTAAGTTGAGCTTCACGCAAGAACTCGGTGGGGGCTAGGGAGTTACGCAGTTCTCGAAATTGAAATCGGCCGATTAACAGCTCCTCTCGTTTTGCTTTTAGATTAGGACGGCGGTTGCGGCGTTTTGATTTAGACATGTGGGATTTCTAAAGGGTATGAACCTGTAATTCAACATCACCTAAAGTTGACAGCAAGGCGCGACACATCGGCTCTTGACTACTCAAAGATGACTTCTGCTCCACCAAAACAGCGGCCTGGATTTCTTGCCACGGTTGCTGGCGGACACTCATCGCTACCAAAACATTTTGTAATGGCGAGAGCGACGGGTTAAAAGCAACACTCTCCAAGTAAGGGGCCGAGACAACGTGACCATCAGAAAGCCTCACCGCGACTCCGGCCCAGTTCTTTGAATACGGAGCATAGCTTTGGCGTGCCATCTGTAGGGCAGCGTTTGTTAGCTCATCGTCGCTGTCGAGGGTTAGTTGGGGTTCTGGATCGATGGGGTCTAACATCCCACGCTTGTTTCCTAACGCTTGTGGCATAAATGCATTGGGCAAAACCTCTGAAAGCGGTTTACTTCGACCTTCTGGATAGATAATGGCGAGTTGCGGGTTATTCATCTCTGCTAGAAATTGGCGACAATGACCACAGGGTGTACCGCCTACGGACAACGCATCAATCCCTTTTTCCCCGTTCAAGAAGGCATTGACCACGGCCGCCTGTTCCCCATGAACGGTCATGTTTAAGCCTAATCCAGGAAACTCTAAATTCCCGCCAAAATACAAGTTGCCCGTTGTGCCACGGACAGTTGAGCCTACGTTGTAGTTGGAGATAGGTGCACGGGCAAAACAGCGTACCACGGGTACAAGCGCATCCATAAGTACGTTAATTGAAACCCCCATTAGGGATGCAAGGATATGGGCTTGAGTGGCTGGGATGACACCCACGAATGACTGATCTGTCACTATCTGACTAAGTAGTTGGCGCCCTGCCTCTGGAAATTGTGCCAACTGCTGGTTTAGTACATATTGAATGGTCATACTTTCCTCGTCGTGTGATTCTTGCTATAAATGTCAGGTTCTAAAAGATGTTAGCACAAGAAATTTTTACCGGCCAGATGGTGAAACCCTTGACGATAGGCTTGCACATTTCGCAATTCGATCTATTCTAGATTTATCGCTTTTTGCCGATTCGAACAACCCTTTAAAAATGTTAGGCAAACTGAAACCTGTAACAGAAGCGTATGAGGTGAAATATGAATAGACTACCGCTTATCGAAGCAGCCCGTGGCATTCGCCCGCTTGACTTGGCGATTACCAATGTCCAGTTGGTGAATGTCTTTACCTGTGAAATTTATCCGGCCGACATCGGCATTTTGGGCAATCGTATCGCCTTGGTCGGACCGGCCGGTGCCTATCAGCTAGAGGCAAAATCTTATTACGACGGGAGTGGCAAATGGGCCTGCCCAGGCTTCGTCGATACCCATCTGCATATTGAAAGCAGTATGGTTACTCCGGCCAACTACGCTGCGGCCGTTTTGCCGTTTGGCACCACAACATCGATTATCGACCCTCATGAAATCGGCAACGTTTTAGGCATGGATGGGATGCGCTTCATGTTGGAGGGGAGTGAGGGTATTCCGCTGCGAACTTATCTGACAATCTCTTCTTGTGTGCCAGCGGTGCCTGGCAAAGAGACGGCCGGGGCCGATTTTGGACCGGCCGAAATCGCAGAAATGTTAAGCTGGCCTCGTGTCATTGCGCTGGGTGAAATGATGGACTTCATGGGCATCGTCAATGGCAACCCAAAAATGGTTGGGATTGTCGATGAAGCCCTCAAAGCCGGTGTTAAGGTTCAGGGCCACTCGCCGCTGCTATCCGGCCGTGACTTAAACGCCTACATTGCTTCCGGCATCGACAACGACCATGAGCTACGCATTGGTGAAGAGGGGATTGAAAAGTTGCGCTTGGGACTGTTGCCATTGCTCAAAGTGAGCACCTTTGGCAATTACGCTCGCCCCATCGTCCCAAAACTGCTCAACCTTCCCTTTTTAGAAATCGCTCTTTGTACCGACGATATTTCTCCGGCCGATCTTTTAGAAAACGGCCATATGGATCGAGTGATTCGGGAGATGTTACATCACGGTATCGCCCCCGCAGTGGCAATCCGCTGGGCCACGCTCAATGGGGCACGCCACTATCAGTTGCGCGACCATGGCGCCATCGCCCCTGGCTACCTGGCCGACATCGTCCTCCTCTCTTCGCTCGAAGAGGTGACGGCGAGTGAGGTCTTTGTTGATGGGAAATTACTGGTTGAAAATGGAAAGCTCCTAGAAGAGATTCCTGAACCACCCACAAGCATTGAGATCAAAAACAGCGTGACCATTCAGCCGTTATCCGCAGAGGACTTTCGGATAAAACCACCTGTTGAAAATGGAGAGGTAAAAGTCAATATCATGGAGCTGTTGCCAACACGGTTAAGTAAACTGGTGCAGACGACTGCGATGATAAAGGATGGAGAAATCGATTTCGCTTCCCTTGGGGACGACATTTGCTATATAGCCATCGTGCCAAGGCATGGCCAAAGTCACCGACCCGTCGTCGCTTTTCTTAAAGGATTAGGGCTGAAGCAGGCGACTCTAGCCAGCTCAATTGCTCACGATTCTCACAACATTTTGATTACGGGCCACCGGCCGGAAGATATGCTCCTAGCCGTGGAAGAGCTTGCCAAATGCGGCGGTGGCCTTGTTTTCGTGGAAAATGGGAACATTCTGGGCAAGGTCGAGCTACCGCTGGCGGGTCTGATGTCGCCCAAACCAGTTGCGGAGCTTGCTATCGAAATGCGGATGATGGACGATCTCGCAGTAGAGCTTGGCATTCCTCATCGAGCTAAGGCTTTGGCGACGACCGGCTTGGCCCTTACGGT
>JBLIMP010000298.1:0-5885 GCA_047638855.1 Cellvibrionaceae bacterium
CGCTTCCGCATTTGCCAATTGTTCAATCGCCGCTAAATGTTCGTTTTCCGGTAGATGGGTTAGATCAACCCCATCACATTTCAAAGATCGATGGGGATCAACCCGCAAGGTCGCTTGCCCGTCAACGGCCGGAAACGTCGTTCGCAGTAGTTCGTGACGTTGCACAATCATGTCAAAACTCTGCTGAATCGCACCCGCATCTAAACGGCCGTCAAGGCGTAATGCCATCGCTACGTTATAAAACGGATTGTCAGGTTCAAGCTGATTTAAGAACCATAATCGCTCTTGGGCATATGACAAATGATCTTCCGTCCCAGCAGGTCGAAAACCCAAAGCATGTTTATCCCCTTTTTTATTGGCCAAATTTGCTGGCCCGTTCGCCTGCAAAAAGGCGACAACTTCAGCCTTGCGCAATTTGAGTTCCGCCAGTAGCGGCCCTGCCAACGCCCCTGGAGGCGCATTAAAACGCAAATCCTCATCCCCATCCCCATCCCCACCATCCAGCCACAGCCGAATATCCTTCTGGCGCAATTCAGTGAAGAGTTTGTCTATAGCTCTCATAAGCGACCCTCCTCTCGAACTGACTCTGTAACCCCGCCCTCTTTATCCTTTTCAGTCAGCCCGGCCGCCCACCGGAGCGTTTCAACCCGCTCTGCCAATTCAGCCACCGTAGGCGATTCAAAAATCGCACTTAACGGTAGCTCCACCCCAAACACGGCCGGAATCCGAACCATCAGCTGAGTTGCCAGCAGTGAATGGCCTCCCAACGTAAAGAAGTTGTCGGTGATACCGATCATGTCAACCCCTAGCACTTCTTGCCAGATCGCAACCATCTCGCTTTCGACCGTGGTTCTCGGCAAAATCACTTCAACCTGCAAATGCGCCTGCTCTGGCAAAGGCAATGCCTTTCGATCTATTTTGCCGTTACGGGTTAACGGAAAATGGCCCAACAGCACAAAGTTGGCCGGAACCATATAGTCGGGCAACGCCAAACCGATCCCCGCACGCAATTGCTCAATAAACAGGTTTGGGTTCAAGTTCTCATGAACAACATTCGACTGTACCGGCAAATCAATTCCGGCCGCACGGGTCGCATACAGGTTGTATAGGTGGGTCGTCGTTAACGTTTCATCCTGTGCCGTTGCCACGCTGAACCCCTTCTCTTCCAGAAAATCGATCACCCACGCCAACGTGCCATCCACATCGTGCAATTCCATCACCACTTGCTTTATTTTCAGCCAATCAGCCCCATCGATGCTGTTGAGTACCGCCCGTTCCCCTTTTTCGACGTCCACTTTTAACAAATCAATCTGCTCGATTTTCTCCTGCTCAATCATGTGCGATAGCGTGGTTAGCTCGGCCGTAATCGTTTCATATTGCAGTCGCTGATCAAGTAATTCCTCAATAAATTCGCTCTCTCCCTGCTGGTTCAAAAACTGCCGAACCGTTTCACGCACTATCTCACGTTCATCATCAGCCCCTGTAAATTGCCCAGACAAAATCGATACATGTGGGTAAAAGTCAAAACTTGTTTTACCCATCTGGTCGCTAATCCCCATCTGGTGTGCCTTGAGATTCAAGTTGTGCAACCGGCCGTTGAGCTGCAAACAGGCAAACGCCGTAGGGAGTGGTTCAAACGCATGAATCGTCACATCGGCCGCCTGTTGTGCCGCAAACAGGCTAAACATCCCGATATTCGCCCCCACATCCACAACCGTATCGCCCGCTTTGATTACAATTCCGTGTTGCAAATAGCAATGATCGACAAATATTTCATTGTACACAAAATCTGTTTCGTTTTGGTTTAGATGGGCAATCATCTGTTGATTCGGCAGCTGGGTCAAAGTCCGGCCGTCCAATTCCCCCGTCTGCTGCAAAGTCGCAAAAGCATTCACGGCCGGTGCCACGTTTTCATCGGGGATCACATACGCAACGATTCGGCCATCAGCCCCGTCACCCTGGGCTATCACTGTTACTTTGCTCACCAGCGGATTTGCCAAAATCACCTGCTCAATCTCGCCCAACTCAACCCGAAAACCGCGCAACTGCACCTGGAAGTCATTACGGCCCAGATGCTCCAAACTTCCGTCAGGCAACCAGCGGCCTAAATCACCACTTTTGTAGATGCGCATACCGGTCACAGGCTCAACAAACCGTTCGGCCGTCAACTCCGGTTGACCCCAATATCCCGCACTCACCCCGCTCCCCCCCACATAAATTTCGCCCGGCACACCCACTGGCTGTTCTTGCATCGCCTCATTCAAAATGTAAACCTGCGTTTCCGGGATAGGAACCCCAATCACGCTCCGGCCGCTATCTCCCCAAACATCCCTTTCTGTCAAAGTGTGGTGGGTCACATGCACCGTGGTCTCGGTGATGCCATACATATTGACCAAGCGAATTTGGTCTAAACGATAGCGGCTGACCCACGGCCGTAAATAAGTCGGGTCCAAACGGTCACCCCCAAACACAACTGTATGCAGATGATGATGTAAAGTTGCAGTCCCAGACATTTTTTCATAATCGAGCAAGTTGTAAAACGCCGCTGGGGTTTGGTTCAACACCGTGACCCGATGCTGTTGCAAAAGGGCTAAAAACGCCCGAGGATCACGCGCCGTTTCCCGCTCGACTATAACCACACTGCCACCATTCAGCAGGGCGCCATACATCTCCCACACGCTAAAATCAAAGCTGAACGAATGGGCCGTTACCCAGACATCTCGCTCTGTGAAATCAAATAGGTTTGCGTCGTTTTTAATTAATCGCACAACATTACGATGGGTGACAAGCACCCCTTTCGGCCGACCGGTTGACCCAGATGTATACAGTAGATAAGCGGGATCATCGGCCGTGGCCCCCTGTGGGGCAACGCCAGAATCGGCCGCCGTTTGAAACATCAAATCGTAAAATCGCAATGATTCGCAGGGCAAATTGACCGGCGCAACATCATCATAGACAACCAACCGACAACCGCTGTGCAATGCTATTAGGCTGATCCTGTCGGCCGGATAGTCGGGATCAAGCGGGACATATACCCCACCGGCGTACAACGTCCCCAGCATCGCCACAATTATTTTCGGGCTACGTCCCAGATACAGCCCAACCCGATCTCCAGGTTCAACTCCTTGGGCCACAAGATGCATCGCAATGTGTTGGGCTTGCTGGCTCAATTCTTTGTAAGTCAGCGTTTGATCGGTTCCGATAACGGCCGTTTGCCCACCAAAACGCTCGGCCATTTCCTCAAACAAACTCGCTATGGTGGCAGATTCAGGGTAGTGCGCGGCCGTATCGTTCCATGCGGCCAGCAATTTATGCTCATTTTTAGTCAACAGCTCAAGCGTCAAAATCGGCCGACTGGGATCAGCCACGGCTGAGCGTAACAAAATTTCAAACTGGCTGACCAAACGCTCAATCGTTGAGTCATCAAACAGATCGCTATTATATTCAAGCGTCCCGGTCAGAACCCCATCCGCTTCGGTCATCAAAACGGTCAAATCGAGTTTGGCCGGACTCTCCTTTACATGCCAGGGTTCAATCTCCAGTTCAGGCAGACTCGCTTTCGCCTCTGGCATATTTTGCAACGTGAAAATCACTTGAAACAGCGGCGTATGGCTCATATCCCGTACCGGTTGCAAAATCTCAACCAAACGTTCAAACGGCACATCCTGATGAGCATAGGCGTCTAAAGCCATTTCACGCACACGTTTAAGCAGTTTCTCAAATGGTGGATTTCCGGCCGTGTCAACCCGCATGACCAAGGTGTTCACAAAAAAGCCGATCAGCGATTCAATCTCCGGCCGAGTGCGGTTTGCAATCCCAGAACCCACAGATATATCGTTCTGATTGCTGTACCGGCTTAACAACGTGCTAAATCCGGCCAGCAACAACATAAACAACGTCACGTCATGCTCACGAGCCATCTGCTTAAGAGCGGCCGTCAACTCCGCTTCAAACGCAAAATAGTGAATACGCCCATTCGACGTTTGTATTGCAGGCCTGGCTCTATCAGTGGGCAAATTGAGCAATGGGGGCAAATCAACCAGTTGATTTCGCCAATAATCGATCTGCGGGGCAAGCTTATCATCGGTTAAATGTTTCGATTGCCAGGCCGCATAATCGGCATACTGAATGTTCAACGCTTTTAAGGCGGGTAGTTTTAAATTAGATAGATGGGATTTGCCGCCGCTTAAACTTGCATAAAAGTGAGACAGCTCACGCACAAACACAGTGAGCGACCAGCCATCGGTGATGATATGGTGCATGGTCAGCAATAAAATCACTGACGACTCACTTGTTTGTAACAAGGTTAAACGCATCAACGGTAATTGGCTCAAATCAAACGGCCGTTTGCCTTCTTCGGCCGCCAATTTCTCAATCTGATCGGCTAGCCCATCTAGCCTATCTGTTACATCGGCCAAATCTACCGTTTTTATTTTGATAACCGCATTTTTACTGTCATGAATTTTTTGAACCGCCCGGCCGTCTTCAAACCCAAAGGAGGTGCGTAATATCTCATGGCGAGCAACCAGCAATTCAAGGCTTTTTTGCAGCAATCCAACATCTAGATTGCCAGTAATCTGCAATGCAGATGCGATGTTGTACGTCGCCGTTTGCCCATCCATCTGATTCAAAATCCACAACCGCTGTTGAGCATTCGAAAGCGGCAAGGGGTCTAAGCGTGAAACAACATCGATTGGAGCCATTGGGCGCACTAAAGGCCGCTGAACGCCCGAATCCTGTACCGCAACAATCGCTTGGGCCAATTGTGCAATTTGTGGATGCTCAAAAACAAGTCGCACGGGGACAGTGTGACCCAATGTGGCTTCAATACGAGACACCATCTGCATAGCCAACAGGGAATGGCCGCCTAGATCAAAAAAGTTGTCTGTTATTCCGACTTCAGGCAGTTGCAATAACTCTGCCCAAATTTCAACCAATCCATTCTCAAGCGGATTGCGCCCCGGCCGGTTTTCAACCACCAAAGCCACGTTGGGCACAGGCAATTGACGTCGCTCCACCTTTCCATTGTGCGACAGCGGCATCGTCTCTAATTGCATGAAAAAAGCAGGGAGCATGTACTCGGGCAAGCTTTCTTTTAAACGACTACGTGTCAGCTCATAATCTAGCGGCCCCTCAGCCGTGACATACGCGACAAGCTGCGAACCCGATGCCAAATCATTTCGTAAAATGACAGTCGCTTCACGTACCGTAGCTTGGGACAACAAGGCCGCCTCAATTTCACCCAGTTCAACCCTAAAGCCACGTAGCTTAATTTGTGAATCGATGCGGCCTAGATATTCAAGAGTTCCATCGGTTCGCCACCGGGCCAAGTCACCCGTCCGATACACGCGCATCTTGTCGTGTGTGCCATATTCAAAAAGATGGAATTTCTCAGCCGTTAATTCCGGCCGTTTCCAATAACCCCGCCCCACCTGGGCACCGCCAATCAGCAATTCTCCGGGCACACCAATCGGTGTAGGTTGGTCAAATTGATCAACAATAAAAATTTCAGTGTTGGCAACAGGCCGGCCGATTGGGACTGTGCGGTCGGTTGTGCTTGGCGCACATTGCCAATAGGTGACATCAACGGCCGCTTCTGTCGGGCCGTACAAATTGTGCAGGTCGGCCGATATTCGCTGAAAAAATCTTTCTTGCAGGCTATACGGCAACGCTTCGCCACTACAAATGACACGCCTCAAACTGCCAGTGGTTTGCTCAAGATTTGATTCTTCCAAAAACAGAGCCAGCATCGAAGGGACAAAATGGATGGTTGTGATGTTTTCCGCTTGAATCAGTTGGGTCAAATACCGCCCATCTTTATGCCCTTCCGGCCGGACAACCACCAACGTCGCCCCATTCAACAGCGGCCAAAAGAATTCCCATAC
>JBLIMP010000299.1:0-5878 GCA_047638855.1 Cellvibrionaceae bacterium
GTTTTTAGTGAAGCTGTACCGGTTGTTGACTTAGATATGAATCTACTGCCAGAGACTGAACTAGTGCTGAAGTCAATCGCCAAGCACGACATGATCTTGGCAACCGCCCATCTAAGCCGCAACGAGATTTTCGCCGTGGTAGACGGGGCGTTGGCGGCCGGGGTTAAGCGGATCGTGATCACCCACCCTGAATTCCCCACCCAAAATTTGTCAAAAGAAGACCAGGCATTACTGGCTGAAAAGGGTGCGTTTCTAGAGCATTGTATCGCTTCGATTTTCTTCAAAAAGTATACGTGGGAGCTGGTCTTTGAAAATATTCGCCACACGGGGATTGAGCAGTGCTATTTTGCGAGTGACTTGGGGCAACCGACCAAACCGCCGATTGAAGACGGGTTGGCGATTGCGGCCGACATGGCACTGGCGGCCGGGTTTTCAAAAGATGAAGTACACCGGATGATTGTGGTAAATACCAAACGACTTGTCGAAAAATAGAAAATAGGACGATCTTCTAATCGTTTCAAGAGTGTTTGTTATTGCAATAATAGAACACGTGCGCTAAATTATTTCTATTGAGACACCCCGCCTATTGCAAATATGACATGGAGGACACAATGTTACGTTCGATTCTTGCTGCTATTGCAGGTTTTATGCTGTGGACTGTTCTGTGGTTGGGGCTGAATGCCTTGCTTGCAAATATGATGCCCGACTCATTCAACGAAGATGGCTCGACTGATAGTTCCCTGCTATTGGTGTTTATCTTGGCTTTGAGCGTTGTGTTTTCGGTTGTTGCAGGCTATGCAACCTCATGGATCGTCATAGATGGCTCGGCTTGGTCGGTGTGGGCCATGGGAATCGCTTTACTGGCGGTTGGATTGTTCGTTCAAATTTCGTTTTGGACACATTTCCCCATTTGGTACCATGTTCTGTTTTTAGGATTGTTAATCCCGGCCGTTTTGACGGGTGCGCAATTGAGCCAATAGCTCGTTGCCCCTGAGGCATTTATTTTCAAAGCCCCCCTTTATTTAATCGGCTCCTTCCACCTCGTAGCAACTTTCGACCGACCAAAGGGAATACCCATAGCCTACCCGTATTTGCTGTCAACCCTTTGAATTCCCAAAGAGTCCTATCATCTTTTGATGAGATGATAGGATGATTATCTCATCCTATCACCCTTAATTCTCAACAATCGTTTCGCCAAAGTCCCATCCGGCCAATTCAGGGTGTTTAACCCCGATTTTGGTTAGCAACACTTTGATTTGAGTGCGATGTTCAATTCCGTGATACAGGGCTTGGATCAAGACTGTTGAATTGTCAAAAAGATATTTGATGCCGTCTTCTTCTTGAATATGTTCTACATCAGGATCGGTTTTGCTGGCAAGTTCGATCAGACGAGTACCGGACTGTTGAGCCAGCGTTAGTAAGTCTTGCATCGATTGGGCTTCCCAATCTAAATCGTCTGCCCACGGCCGATACCCTGTTAAGTGACGAATATAGGCTCCTTCGCCATGCACAATATGTGAGATGATGGGCAAGATACGGCCGAAGACGCCATCTGCATCAACCTGTAGTTGATCATCATTTAGTTGACTACAGAGGTTGATTATTTGGGTGTTGGCCCACAGGTTGTACTTAAACATTTCATCGATTATTTTTGCTTGTTGGTTCATTTTTCCTCTTGATTAGCCATCAGCCGTTAGCAAGCTGGCGGACTACACTTTCATTTTCATCCATGGGGCGGAGTTATGGAAATTTGCCACCACGCTGCCAGGTGGCACCATGGCGTCACAGGCGGCACGGGCTTCGTCGCTCAGTGACATGTTAGCAACTGGCAGATAATCGTCAACCAGTTGGGCCAATGTGCGTGGCCCAATAAGGGGAGCGGTGACTCCTGGCTGGTCTTTAACCCATAAAATCGCTAACTGCACGGCCGAAATGCCGATCTCTTTCGCTAATGCTACAAATTTGTTGCCGACAATGACTCCCGCTTTTGTGATGCGCTCTGCATAAATACCGCCTCGTAAAGCGGCACGAGACCCGGCCGGATGTTGCCCATCTTTTTCAAAGCCAGCGTAACGGCCGGCCAAAATTCCCATCGCCAGCGGCGACCACGGCAAAATGCCGATCTCGTGTTTTTGGCACATCGGCACCAGCTCGTTTTCAATGCGTCGATCTAGCAAATTATAGGGAGGCTGTTCTGAAACAAAGCGAACGAACCCTTTTAGCTCGCTGGTCATTAGGGCTTCCATAATGCGCCAGGCTGGGGCGGTTGAACTGCCGATATAGCGAATTTTGCCTGATCGTACCAAGTCGGTGAGGGCACTCAGCGTTTCTTCGATAGGGACATCAAAGTCCGGCCGGTGTAGCTGATACAAATCGATATGGTCGGTCTGGAATCGCTTAAGCGAGTCTTCACATGCTTTGATCAGGTGCAAGCGACTGCCACCTTGGTGATTGTGCCGATTCGGCCCGTCGCTTTTTTGTGGGAAATAGGCTTTGGTCGCCAGTACCACATCGTGCCGTCGGCCGTTTTGCTGCAACGCCCGGCCGATAATGCGTTCTGCATTCCCTTTGGCGTAGCTGTTGCTGGTGTCGATTAGGTTGATACCCGCATCGAGAGCGGTGTTAATAATTTCAATCGACTCTTTTTCAGGAGTTGGGTTGGCGAAGTTGTCGGTGCCTAACGCCAGGCTTGATATTTTGATGCCGGAGCGGCCAAGTGTTCTATATTGCATAATAAGTGACAGAGAGTCGGGTGCAACACCGACCCCTATATAGAATCAGGAGCGACCCATTTTAAAACTATTTAAATGAGCAATTGAAGCTTCCCAATTTTGGGTTAATGCCATGAGGGCTAAATCAAGATCTTTGTTTTCTAAGGCATCTACTATCTGTCTATGTTCATAGACAGATTTGATAGACAGTTGGGTCAACCTAAAATAGGCGAGTTCAATCCGTTGGTATTTCGTTTTTAAATTCATCAGGATGCTTTCAAGCTCCTTATTGTCTGCCGCATCAATAAATATAGTATGGAACTCAGTATCAAGACTCACGATTGCGTGCGGCTCCCCCCCTTCAAGCAATTGCTGAAAATCTTGATTTATTTTTCTCATTTTTTCAAGATGGCTGTTCAGCAATTTCGGAAAGGCAAGCTTTAACGCTAAAGACTCTAAACTTAAAATAATCGGGTAAATACGGTCCGCATCTTCTAGTGAGACCTCAGCTACTCGTGTCCAACGATTGGCAGAGGTTACAACAAGACCCTCGTCTTCCAGCTTGCGTAAAGCCTCACGAACCGGTGTACGGCTTACCCCTAATTGAGCTGCAAGCTCCTTATCTTTTAGCTTTTCACCTGGGGCGAGATCGCCATTCACGACCCAATATTTTAGAGAGTGGTAAACATCATCGCGAATAAACGTCCGTTCAATTGCGTGTGTTGTTGGAATGGGCATATAGAATTTGATTACCTTTAATTGAGCCGGCTATTAAGGATTGAGACTTCAATAACTGGCTCAATAACTGGCTCAATAACTGGCTCAATAACTGGCTCAATAACTGGCTCAATAACTGGCTCAATAACTGGCTCAATTTGAAAACAATGCACGCTGACTGCGTCGGCTCGCTTCTTAAAATGTGTGTTTTGTAAAGTGCTCAAGCACTTTACAAAACACACAAAAAAAGATTCTGAGCACCGCAGGTGCGAAGATGAGACGGTTATTGAGCCAAGTCTATTTGACTTACTTAGCCCGAGCATTAAATTCTTCAATCAGTGCGTCTATCTCATTAACTTTTTCAGGAATAGAAGTCCAGTAAGAGTCATCATACCATTGAGCCTGAATCTCGTCATACGTTTTCCCTTGCTGCTCAACCCAAGTGTAATATTTAAGATTATGGATTCGTTTCCGGCCGTAGTAGCTTAATTCCTCGACGTGATCAATGCCTTGCCCAAGCACATGGCGGTGAAAAACTTCGGCCGCGTTGACGGCCGTAAACTCCCCATTCGCTTCATTGAGCTCGTTTAAGCGACTTTTATACATATCCATCGAATCAGTTGCAACAGTCAGAACAATATCCTGCTCGCCCAATTCATAGTATTTCGCGAATTTAATGGCAGAAAGCATATTGGCACAGCCAGAAATGCCAAGTAGATCGAGTTGGCTAATCATTTTGGGGTCAACCCCTTGAGCCGCCAAGTACTGCTGTCCCGCCTTTTCATTAAATAAGCGGATCATTCCCATAGTGGCATCATCATCTATCGCCATTACCATATCGGTATTTTTGACATTGTGAACCCACGGGATATGTTTGTCGCCAATCCCTTCGATCCGATGATCTCCAAAGCCATTGTTCATCATGGTAGGGCATTGTAATGCCTCACTGGCTACAATTTTGCTGTGAGGAAACAGCTTTTTCAAGTAATCGCCACACGCAATGGTTCCGGCCGATCCTGTCGTCAATGTCACCCCACGGTAATGATCATCCGGTCCCATAATCTGCTCAAGCACCTCGGCCATTGCTGGACCTGTCACTTCATGGTGCCATAAATAGTTCCCCATCTCATCAAACTGATTAAAAATAACAAGATCTTGGCCTGAATTTCTAAGCTCCCAACATTTATCAAAAATCTCTTTGACATTGCTTTCAGAGCCAGGGGTTTTAATCGTTTCACCCGCGACAGTTTCAAGCCACTCAAAACGCTCTTGGCTCATCCCCTCTGGCAAAATAGCAATCGATTCACATGCCAAAAGGTTGCTGTCATATGCGCCGCCACGGCAGTAGTTTCCGGTTGAAGGCCAAACCGCTTTCTGACTGGTAGGATCAAACTGACCCGTCACCAATCGAGGCACTAAGCATCCATAAGCTGCCCCAACTTTATGTGCACCGGTTGGAAACCATTTGCCAACCAACACCACAATTCGGGCCGATACTCCCGTTAATTCACTCGGCAATTCAATATAGTTTACTCCACCATACTGGCCACCGTGATTGGTGGGTTCGTTGTGCCAGTTAATCCGAAACAGATTGCGTGGGTTTAAATCCCACAAACCGATATCGGCTAATTCGTTTTTAATTGTGTCGGAGATATGGTTTGGGTCGCGCATCTGTGCGAATGTGGGAATGACAATGTTTCTTTCTTTGGCTCGTTTTGTTGCCCGCTCAAGTGCTTTTTCGTTACGTGTCGTTAAATCAATCATAGCTAATGTTTCCTATTTACTGGGTGACCTACTAACAAACCTTATCGGTTTGATTCGTTCGAGGTTGCACTCGCGAGAGCGCGTCATAATATGAGTTGTTCATTTCCATCCCGAAGGGTCATGGATGATGTGGTGCACCATAACGTGCGACCTCATCTTTGTGATTAAGTATCGAAGCAAGCCCAACTGATATGTAATATATCAGTTGGTATTCTAAAGAGCAACTCTAAGAATGTTTGAAAAGTTCGAGGTCATTGGCTGCATCTATTCACGAGAAAAGTGGCGATTTCCCAAATTTAGGTTGTTGATTCTATTTAGGTACATTACAATGCAAAGGCC
Source organism: Cellvibrionaceae bacterium (assembly GCA_047638855.1). GTDB lineage: Bacteria > Chloroflexota > Anaerolineae > Promineifilales > Promineifilaceae > WTJY01. The sequence continues at coordinate 5,532 of JBLIMP010000299.1, forward strand.
AATGCGTGACTAATAAACAATTGATATATCACAAAATTGCTTGACATGACCCTCACTAACGAAACCTATAACTTCCTCAAACACAAGATCGTTTCGCTGGAATACCCACCAAACTGTGTCATAAATGAAGCAACCTTGGTGAGCGAACTTAAGATCGGCCGGACCCCCATTCGTGAAGCATTGCAACGCCTTGAGCGTGACAAACTTGTGACTATCATGCCCCGTCGAGGTACCTTTGTAACTGAAATTAGCCTAAGTGATTTGCCCCAGATTTTTGACAATCGCATTCTGCTTGAAAGCTATATCGCCAAATTAGCGTCCCAACGTGGCACACCAGAACAATGGGA
>JBLIMP010000300.1:0-5872 GCA_047638855.1 Cellvibrionaceae bacterium
GCTGTGTCTCCCGCAAAGGCAAACGAAACTACATCTCTGTTTGGTTCCGATTGGCAACCGACTAACAGAAACAAGAATAGATACAGGGAATGCAACCAGAAAAATTTACCGTTCTTCATTGGCAATTCTCCGTTGGCAATTGAAATGACAGACTAGACAGGCTAGGGGTCGACGCCGCCGGTGTATATTCCCATTCGAAGAGAATAGTTCCATTCCGGCGACGTCGACCCCTACTAATTTGATTGATCATTGACAACCTCCGTATGCAAGAACCAGCGTTGTGCCACCAAAAATAGCAGAATCGCTGGCAACATCGCCACAATCGCCCCCGCCATCAAAATCGGCCGATTGGTTGAATCAAGCTGGTTCAACAACTGAAGCCCCACCGGCATCGTATATTTGGCAGGATCATAAATAAACAAAACCGGCTCGATAAAGTCTCCCCAGAACAGGGTAAACGCAAGCAGTGTTACAGCGGCGGTCGCCGGATGAACCAATGGCAAAGCCACACGCCACCATAGGTTCACAAAACTCGCCCCGTCTATTTCGGCCGCATCAAACAGCTCTGTGGGAACCCGACGCCATGCCCAAAAATAGATCAGCACAAACAGCGAGTTACCCCCTGCCAACGCGGGGACCATGAGCGCAAACAGTGAATCGAGCAGCCCGATCTGACTAAATGCTTGGAAGCGCAGCAGCCAAACGGCCGACGGCGGCACAACCATCGTGATAATTGCAAGCGTCATCAATCGACCACGCCACGGCTGTGCCAAACGGACCAAGGTGAATCCGGCCAAAGACGACACGACAAGTGAAATAGGAACACTAAAAATGACTACGAGAAGTGAATTGCCAAGATAGCGGCCCATCGGGACAATTTCAAATAGCTGTTGATAATTATCCCACTGGGGTCGGCGCAGTTGCCAAATCCAGTCGGGCCGAGCAATTTCACCCGTGGGTAAGAGCGAAGCGAGCAGTGCGAGCAGCACCGGGGTTATAAAAAGGATGGTGCACAAAATTGCTAATACCGGCCGTAGCTTGAAACGCTTAATCACGAGCAAACACCCCTCGCCACAGCCAGATGCTCAAACCGGCCAAAGCGGAAAAGGTCACGAGCATGACGGCCGACACAAGCGCAGGGTCACGAAAATCAAAGGCGAGCTCATACACCAAAAGGGGCAAAAATGTAGTTGAGTAGTAAGGGCCACCATAGGTAATGACAAAAGACGGGGTAAATGTCCCTTGCAAACTGACGAGCAGATCACGGCCGGTGAGCAGTGCCAGCCACGGAATCATCAATGGCAGAGTGATGGTACGGAAACGGGCCAGCGGGCCAGCCCCATCAAGTCGGGCTGCGTCAAACAGGGATTCTGGGATAAGCGATCGGCCGATGAGCAACACAATAAACCCTTCGCCTAATTGAAAAAAGGACAACAGGATAAACATCGCACGGGTCGCACTTGGGTTAATGAGCCAACTGACCGGAGGCAATCCCAATCTAACCAAAAATAGGTTGATAGGGCCATATAGTGGATTAAACAGCCATAGACCGATCAAGGCCCATGCGGGTGGTGGAATAACCGTGGGGAGAAAGACGGCCATGCGGGCCACGGCGTAGCTTTTCGGCCGTAACAATAGGGCTAAAAAAAATGCCCCGATTAGCCTGAGCGGGACCGCCCAAACGATAAAAATCAGGCTGTTGAAAATTGAGATTCGGACTAAGTCAGAGGACCGCAAACGGGAAAATGCAGACAAATCTATCCCGTTCTCCCCCTGAAACGCCATCCAAAATGTTGCCACAGTTGGCACAACTACCAGCAAAAAAGTCCCGATTAGCCAAGGAAGAAGAAAAGGGGGACTAGACAGAAAGGTGCGAGGTCGGTTCATTGGTTCGGTTCATTGGTAATGAAGTCGGCCGCAACAGGGCTTGTTAAGCTTGCTGATAAACGTCAATCAGCCGGTCAGCGATGAGGCGCCAATCATAGGTCAAAGCGTGCGCATGTGCTTGGCGTCCTAGTTTTTCACGCAGAGAAATGTCAAATAGGAGATCACAAAGCCTTTGCGCTAGGGCCTCGGCTGAACGGGGTGGAATATGAAATCCGGTTATGCCATTTTGGACTAAATGGGCCAACCCTCCAACTTCCGAAGCGATGACCGGCGTTCCCATCGCCATCGCTTCAAGGGCAACCATGCCAAAGCTTTCATAGTGAGACGGCATCACCACAACATCGGCGGCTGAATAATAGCTAGGCAATTCGTGTTGATTTTTCGCCCCAACAAATCCAACAATATCTTCAACCTTTAGCTGTTTTTGCAACGCCTGCAATCGGCCCATTTCCGCCTCTCGGTTTTTAGCCCACGGGTCGCCCCCTACAATTGTAAAACAGATGTTTTTCATTTCGGCCGGGTGGTGTTTACGCAAAATGGCGGCCGCCTGCATAAATGTGTCTATCCCTTTCAGCGGCTCAATACGACCGACAAACATAATGTTGAAGCCGCCTTGTTTCACGCCGATTTTTTCTTTGGCAAATGCCTTTTGCTGCGGTTGAAAACGTCGCAGATCAACTCCAGGCGGCACCACCCGTATCTTATTTTCATCAGCGCCATATAACTCTTTTAACTGCTGTACCTCGGCCACCGTGGGGGATGTGATGATATCAGCCACATTTTGAATGATGTGAGCTTCCCCATCGATGCGCGACTGCGGAGCGCGTTCCTCCGGCCGGGGATTGATCTTGTTTTTCATATGCCCCAACGTGTGGAACATCTGCACAATCGGTATCCGTTTATCGGTTTGAGCTTCCCATGCCTCTTTCAATTTTTCAGCCACCATCCCCGATAGCCAGTAATGTGAATGGATCAGGTCGTACTCAGCGTTCTCGTCGGCCGCAAACGCCAACATCCCTTCGACAAATTCACCAATGTGCGCAATGATCTCTGGCGGCCGGACTGGCACTTCTGGCCCCGCTTTAATATGGATTACCCGTGCGCCAAAGCCTAGATCATGCTTAATCTGCGGCTGACAATCATCTTCAGATCGGGTAAACACATCGACCACAAACCCCTTACGCCCAAGCTCGCGCGCAATGTCACGCACGTAAACATTCATCCCTCCCGTTTTTTTGCCACCCATCATCGCCAATGGGCAAGTATGAACAGATAGCATCGCAATTCGTTTGATTTTTAGAACCGATGAAGGTGTTTGTATGATCATAGTCGTTTAGCTAAGAGGCGTGCTTGACGTCACCTCTTATCTCTTAGCTCTTAGCTCTTATCTAATGAGCCATCTCTTTCTTAAGGGTTAGGCGGAAAATCTCTGTGTCTTTGGCGCCAAAACGATATTTATAGGTTTCGTCACCACGCAAAAAGTCGAAGGTGTGGCAGCCGCGTTCAATCCCCTGCTGGATGGCGTGAGCCGTTAACACCCAGCCCAAGCTCAGATTCGGGTACTTGCTAATGTCATTGCCAGAATTATAGACCCATACTCGGCCGTCGTAGATAAAGTTAAACAAAGCGGAAATTCGTTCGCCATCAATCACAGTGAACATGAGTAGAAGTGTCCCCGCTTCAAGAGCCGCTTTCGCCACGGTATGAAAAACTTCGCCCCGTGTGGGCAATTCTTCAAGCCACCCTTTTTTATCCGGCGTTGAACATTGAAGCAGATGCAAAAAATCTTTGATCGCTAAATCTAAATCATCTTGTGCCCCAATGACTTGAACGCTAACCCCAGCTTCGGCCGCCTTTTTCATTTTGCGCCGTATTTCGCCCCGCTGTTTTTTGTTTATTCCAGCCAGGTACTCATCAAATGTCTCTGAGAGCGGAATCGCAGGGCAGACTTCGGCTCTTTCTTCAGACAAAGAAAAAGAAAAAGAAAAGCCCCGGCTTTGTGCAAGTTGGGGCAGAATAGATTTGGACGGGGATTCAGATGGGATGTTCCAGCAATCAAGCGTTGCCCAAGCCGGACAAGTTTGATTTGTACACAAGCAGTCAAGCACAGCGGACCAGACCGCTTCAGCCTGCTCCGCTTTGACGATGATGTCTAAATAGTCAGTTTCTTCTTTTGAGGCGTTAAATTGCAAGACCCCCTCTTCTAATAAGAAAACGGCCAAACCGACTAGTTGGTCAAATTCATCTGTCACGACAGCAGATACCAGCTCTCCTCGTCCCAAATTTGTCCACCATGCTTGCTGATAAGCGTGTGTTTGGAAGGGGGTATCGGTGATTGCACCTCTGGCGAGGTGATCCCAATCGGCCGGAGAAACGGCCGAAAATATTTTGTTTCCTAAAATTAGTTTCGTTTTCAACACCATGGCGAGAATGATACATGAGAGGGATCAGCGCAACATAAATTTCTAACAAGGAGCTATCGAATAGGGCAACTGGCGTTACGCAGTAAAACATCAGCAAGCTGGCGTGCCACAGTGCGAACCAAAAATTAAAAATTAAAAAATCACAGTTCAACAAATCACCAATTAGAACGAGCTGATTTGAAAAATTGCTGAACTGTTGAATTTGTGAATGGTTGAATAGCTAATTACTGGCTTAAGCTAGGTTCACCCTACTCCTTTCGTCCCTACATACATTTTCAGCTTACGCCAATTTATACAACAGCTCATCCAGCATCCGTAGCGTCAGCCCCCACAGCCTATGCTCCCTATACCAATAACACGGCAACTCCACCGACATCTTCCCCCGCTGCCACGTCATCTTTTGCCGATTGCCCCTATCCGCCAAAAAAGCCAACGGAATCCAAACCAGATCAGCGACTTCAACAGGATCAGGCTTAAACTGTGGGATTTCTGTTTGCCAAAAGACGAAGGTTACCACGACAAACGGCTTTCGGTTCCATTTCGGCGGCCGGGCCATCGTGTCCGACAATCGGCCCAGATATTCCGAGCCACCAGCCAGATCAAAACCAACCTCTTCCTCAAATTCACGTAGCACCGTCGTGTAAACAATTTTGTCTTCGGGGTCCATCCGGCCGCCAGGAAAACTCATATCTCCAGACCATGGATCACCCGGCCGTTCAGCCCGCTTCATCAACAGCACATGGGTGCCAACTCCGCCAGTAACCGCTTCATCATTTGAAAGCAACGCCCCCGTTGCGGCCCGTTTCGCCATTCTGCGCCACCAAAACCTATAGCCAGGGTTCTGCTCTAATTCTGTATTGATTATCGCTTTCTCAAATCGATCACTCATTACTTTTCATCCATCAAAATATATCTCCTAAAACGGCCAAGCCTCTCAAAGTTTACCTAAAATCACCTCATTCTCCATATTGACATAGGGTTAATTCAAGTTAAAATATTCATATATTGAACACCTCGTTCACATTATGAACATTTTGAATTAAAACCCCCTCCCATGATCAATAATCCCATCCACAAAGAAAATGAAAACGCTTACCCAGCACCGGCAAGCCAAAATGCAACTGTATTAGCTGAAAAAGCGATCAAACTAGCGGCCGAGCTTCACACAAACGCTCAGGCTAGCCAAAACAAAAGTGAAAAAGCTCAAGCCGCCCAGCTTTCTGGCATGATGGCTGACCCCATCGGCAAAACAATGACGATGAATCTGTCAGATCAAGCGTTTCGCAGTCACATCCCCCGCCGGGTGAACAACCAAATTCGCCACTTGATTGATGGGTACGGTGTGCCAAGCTATTTAGCATGGTGGGAGCGAATTGCGATGGAAGTGGGGACTCAGGTCGGCCGTGTTGTGCCTGGGATGGTTGTCCCCATGATTGTTGCCAAACTGCGAGCCGAAACATCAAGTGTGATTATTCCGGCCGAAGACGGGCCGTTACGCAAATACCTGCAATCTCGCAAAGAAATGGGGACCCGGCTTAATCTCAACTATTTGGGAGAGGCGA
>JBLIMP010000301.1:0-5862 GCA_047638855.1 Cellvibrionaceae bacterium
CATGCTGGCTTAAAACCTCCGCTCGCCAATAATTCCCCCGATCAATCAAATTAAAGCCTAAATTTGAACAGGCCCGCCCCTCCTCAATTTCATTGCCCGCTTTGCGCGCCAAGCGAATCACCCGCCGATAATTTTGAATCAACTCATCCGGCCGACTGAGATGTTGCAAAATTCGGCCGCGCAAATTCATCATCACCAACTCTCCATCGACATCACCCAACTTCTGCGCCACCCCAATCGCCCGATTTAACGTTGCGTGCCACACCGCCCAATGGCCCCAGCGTTCCATGTAGCTCGTCAAGGCCGAAATCAGCTCCTTCACCACCGGCCATGACGGATCAAAGTCCAATCCAAAATGGATCGCTTTCAGAATCCCCTCTTTTTCAGCATCCAACTCTTTGACATCGATGCTGACCACCTTGCGCTCCGTTTGCCAATGGTCCAACACTACCACTAACCGTTCCTCAAACTGCTCACTTTCCGGCTCACGCCCAGCCGTGTCTGGCTGTTGCCACTTAATCACCTCATTCAGCAAAAACGTCTCCGTCAGCCGATGAATCCGGTAGCGGGGCGCAGTTAACTCACCGCTTGGCTCAATCAAGGATAGCGTGCGCAACGCCTCAAGCGCCTGCTGTAACGGCCCCGCGTCAAGTCCTGAAGCCATTGCCAACTGCTCAAACGTTCCGTTCGGCACCATCGGCAGGCTCACAAAAAGATGGCGACTGTCGCTGTTTAGCATCTGCCATGCCTGCCAATAAATATAAACATACAGCTCGTCGATCTGCTTTTCTTTGGCAAAGCGCAAGCTGTTTAAAATCTGTTCAATCGGCAAAAAATTAGCCTGGCCGATGGCGAGTTTTAACGCCAACGGATTGCCTCCAATCGTTGCATAAATCTCTTCTAAAACTGAGTCGGGGGCATCTAGCAGCGGCCGGATATCTTGATGAGTCGCTTCATACTGCAAAAAAGCCAGCGCATCTGGCTGTGAAAGCTCTGACAAATTATGGCAAAAGACATCAGTTTCATTGTGCAGGCTCATCCGGCTGGTGATCAGGAATTTGCTCGGCCGGGACAGAAAGCGTAGCAGTGGCAGCAGCTCTTCGTAGTCAGCAATCGTCTCAAGGTTGTCGATCACAATCAGCGAAGGCTTTTCGCGTAAAATGCCGAGTAAGGCGAGCCGTTTCGCTTCAAAACTATTGGCCGGATAAGGTCCATCCGCCAGTTGAGCCAGCAGTTGATCGAGCAGGCTTTCAGCATCTAAGGCCGGTTTGCGCGTTGATTTAATCCCCCGGCCGGTCACATATTCCTGCTGTTTGGCACTTATCCAGCCGATGTCCAAAAAGCGGTCTGACTCTAAAAAGTGATGCACCACCTCATTGGCCAAAGAGGTTTTACCGATACCGCCCAATCCATCCAAAGAGACGAGCCACGGCCGGTCGGCCGCTTCCAGGACCGTAACGATCTTTTGCCGTTTTGCCTTAACCCCAAACAGCTTCTGATCCGGCAATGGGTCAAGCCTGCCCAATATTTTTAACGGATCAAGCTTGACGATGGTTCTTTGTATGCCCGACCATGCAAAATCAAGCGACTCGCCCGCCCTGATCGTATTGGCTAATGTTTCCGTTTGCTCATCAGGCTCAACCCCCAGTTCTTCATCAAGCAGATTGCGGCAGGCGGCATACTGGGCCAGCGCACCACTTCGATCTCCGGCCAGGGCATGGGCCAGCATCAGCTGCCGGTGGCCCAACTCACTCCACGGGTCAAAGCTAATTTGGCGTTGGGCCGTCTGTTGGGCGGCCGTAAACTCGCCTTGTTCAAGCTGTTGATGGGTCAAATCGTTTAGAGTATTGATCCCTCTTTTCAAGACAAATTCGCGTTCTAGACGTAGCCACTCTTCAAATTCTAAGCTGTCAGCCGTAAAGCCATCAGCCAGATTCCCCTGAAATAGATCGGCCGCTTGGGGCAGATTTCCGGCCGCCAACAGCTCATCAAATCGCTGAACGTCACACGCATAGTCACTGGCTTTATTAAATTGAACCGTTTGCCGGTCAATCAGGAAAAAAGGCTCACTATTATCATCATTTGGAAGTAGTTGCCGCAGGCGGTAGAGGCTCTGACGCAGATTATTTTTTGCGCTTGTTTCCGGCTCGTCGGGCCAAAACAGCGCAGCCAAAACTGATCGGCTAAGCGGCCGATCGGGTTGAAGGCTCAAATAGAGCAATAATCCCTGCACATTGGCAGACCTAAAGTGAGTGATTTTTTGCCCATTTAGTCTGACCTCGAATGAACCGAGGTAATTTAAGGCTAAACGAACCATGTATTAATTATAGGACTAGAGCACTTTGTTGACGAAAGTTAGGGCGCCTATCTAAAAATTGGTTAGATTGCTGATTCTGCGCATTGGATTATATTTGCAGAACAAACTTTACCCTTAATTTATTATTCCCATATAACCTGAAGAAAGCACTTACTTTGTCAAAATCAAACTGAAAAGATGACCCACAGCCCTGTGATTAAGAGACAAACATCACTTGAACCGGCCGTATAAAATGTCTTGGCCTGCTTATTTTTAGTACTTGTTTCCTAGCATTGTGATTTGTCAGCATACAAACTGCTATATTTAACTTTTTTCACGTAAATCAGTTCGCTTCAATTGGAAGCCTTTAATATAATTCAAACTTGCCTCTGGAAATACAATGCTATATGTTTACCGCTCCAGAATTCAAGTTGTTTAATACCAAAAAGAAGTAGCCCATGGTGCAAGACATTCAGAAATACCAGAAATCAGTTAAGCTGGGCGAACAGCTTAACGCACAAGAAAAATGGAAAGAAGCAATTGGTGCTTTCCGTATCGCTTTGAGTGAAATTAAAGATCGGCCGGAAGCTTATGTAGGCTTAGCCGAATCGTGTATGGGGCTTAAGCAATATGATCGTGCTTTTGACTGTTATAAATTAGCCGTTCGCAACTCAGATGAAAAAGTAAAGTATCTTCAAAGAATTACTGACATTCAAGAACGAATGGGGCGTTTAATTGATGCCGCAAGAACCTACATGGCAATTGGCGAGATATTGTTTAAGCAGCAAGAGCTTGAAGATGCTATTTCAAACTGGCAAAGGGCCATTCGCTTAGACGCTGACCTGCTTGGTGCTCATCAACGCTTAGCCCTTACTTTTCAGCGGCAGGAAAATTCGCGAGCGGCCGTACGTGAGTATCTTGCAATTGCACGGATATTGAGCTCTCGTGGTCAAAACGAGAATGCACTCAAGGTTTGCGCGGCTGCGGCTCGGCTAGAACCAGATAATCCCGATGTTCCGGCCGCCATTGAGCTTATTCAAAAAGGGGCAGCGGCATTTGACATGCCAGATGATGATGAGGAAGAAGAAATTGCACCAGCAGAAGTGAATCGAACAGACGAAGAACAAAACAGTATGTTCTCTGCTGTTCGTCAGATCGCAACCATTCTTGAATCATCTGGCGGGGAAGCCAAAAGCCAAATAGGCGATTTGGCAAAAGATCCAGCTGAGAATGGCCTTGCGCTTGCCCAAGAAGATATTGCAAATGAAATTTTTGAGGATGAAGACGCTTCCAGCGATTTTAGTGGGGCTGGCATGCTCAAGCTTGAACGAGACGCTTTGATAGGGCAAGCGATTCATTATCAAGAACGTGGTGATCTTAGCAAAGCGATTGCCTGCTATAAAAAAGCGATATCGGGAGGTCTTGATTTGCCTGCGGCTTGGTACATGTTAGGTGTTTTGCATTTGCAGAATGACCAAGAAGTTGCCGCTTATCAGGCTTTTGATAAAGCAGGCCAGGACCCTCGTTACACGGAAGCGATTCGAGCTGTTTTGTCGGCATAAAAGCGAGTAAACGGGGAATGTTTGCCTACTCATCGCATTGAATGGCTGTTCAATTAATAAAAAAACACCTCTTATCATTTTGCCCCTGCTATAATCCCTAAATGCGGAAAATAGCCTTTCTTTTTACGACACTTACTCTTTTAATTTTTGCGACAATTGCTTGTGGTAACGATTTTGCATTGCCTATTATTCAAGACTCCCGTCAAGTAGTGACATTGACACCACTCGCAACCGCTATCACGCCCACCGCCACACCTGTGCCGGGAGGTGCGGCCGAAGTCGCAAATACGTTTTATAAAGCTTGGGAGCGAGGCGATTTACTGGGTATGTACAGCTTGCTTTCACCCCAAAGCCAAGCATTGGTCGGGAGTGATCAGTTTGCAAACAGCTATACAACAGCGACCGCAATGGCTGGGGTGCAAAATATCGCCAGCCGCCCGATAGGGGTTTTGCAAGACGGAAACCGCTCCAAAGTTGAGATCGAAGTGATTTGGCAAACTTCGGTAGTTGGGAATATCGTACGCAATCATTTGGTTGAGCTTGTTTTTTCTGATGGACGTTGGGGAATTATTTGGCATGAAGGGCTTGTTATGCCAGAGCTAATAGGTGGAAACCAGTTAACGTTTCAATACAAAAGCCCGTCAAGGGCTAGCATTCGGGACATAAACGGAATTTCACTCGCTTTTCAAGGGCAGGCGATTACGCTTGGGGTTATTCCTGGACAAATCACAGATGAGGCGGGGCTACTCGCAACTATTTCTCCATTGTTAAATCTTTCGCCTGACGAACTTCGAGAAAAATATGCAGCGGCTAAACCAGATTGGTACGTCCCCTTAGGCGATGTGTCCAGGGTTGAAATCGAACCGATCTATGACACGCTACGCCCTTATTTTGAGAATGGTTTGCAAGCGGATGAACGCTTAACACGCTTCTATGAGAATGTGGCGCCGCACATTGTTGGGTATATGGGTGCCATTCCCGAATATGCGTTTGATGATTATTTGCTACAGGGATACAGCCCAGATGCCAGGGTTGGACTAACCGGCCTAGAGAGTTGGGGAGAACCTTACTTGCGTGGCACCTTAGGCGGAATATTGCGCGTGATTGGTCCTGATGGCTCTCCTATCAGTACGATTGCAGAAATCGAACCAAAACAAGCCCGGCCGGTATATGCCACGATTGATATTAACTACCAGCAAGCGGTCGAAGAAGCATTGGCTCAAGCGATCTTTACACATCCGGCCGCAAACCGTGGCTCCGTCGTGGTCATGGATGTCAATACGGGTGAGATTAAAGCGATGGCAAACTTTCCAACCTATGACCCATCTGTGTTTGATTCAAGTCGGCCAGATAATGGGACTCGGTTGCAAGCGGTATTTGATGACTCCGGTCGCCCATTGATTAATCGCGCTACTGCCGGAGAATACCCTCCAGGCTCGATTTTCAAGCTGGTGACATTTGGAGCCGCCGTAGATAGCGGCCTTTACCAACCAGGAACCTCATATAACTCTACAGGTACATGGAACCGTCTGGGAGATAACTTTATTAAATATGATTGGATTTGGGAGCGTTCAGGGCGTGGGCATGGAAATATCAGTCTGCGCCATGCCCTAGTCGTGTCTTGCAATACGTGCTTTTATGACGCTGGCTTTAATATGGACACGGTTGACCCGTTTCAATTTCCGACAGTGGCACGTGAATTTGGGCTGGACGGCCCAACCGGTATTATCGGGGTAGGCGAAGCGACCGGAAATATCCCTGACCCTGATTGGAAGATTGCCAATACGGCCGAAGGGGGCTGGGTGCCTGGGGATGCGGTTAATATGGCGATCGGTCAAGGCTATGTGTCTGTGACCCCATTGCAGATGGCTCGGATTGCGGCCGCCATTGCGAATGACGGCACACTGCTCACCCCAAGACTTGTAAACCGTATTGGTGAAGGGGGCGGTGCGCCAGAAGAATTCCTGCCAGTTCAAGAGTCAGGGAAGCTTCCGTATAGTGCTG